>CAZHWV010000001.1:0-3718 GCA_964536185.1 uncultured Anaerolinea sp.
GTCCAGAGGAATCCCCGTGGTGACTACCCTCGGGTGTGAGCTTAGTTATATGATTCGGGACCATCACGCAGGTGTTACCTGTAAGTCAGGGAGCGCGAAGGAACTTTCCGAAGCAATATTAGTTCTTGCACGTGATTGTCAAATGCGCTCCACCTTTTCGCAGAATGCGTTGAACTTGATGGAAACTGAACTCAGCATTCCCGTCACGACAGTCGCTTTACGAGAATGGGCAAAGCATCCTGAAATTGCTACTGATCGTATCAAGAAGAATCGATTGGGCTTGATCAGTTCTTTTGAAATGCACTTACGTAAATATTTTATGCTTGCACTTTGGAAATGTCTCGGAAGAATTTAAGCTCACCATTCGCTGAAAAAATTTTGAAATCATTAATTCTTTTAACCGCTATATCTGGCGGTCGTAAAATAAGAAGCCCAATATATGGATACCTGCTTTTCGTGATTTTTCGGTTTCTTTGAGCCTGCGAGCGAGAGCATGAGACTTTTCAGCGATTTTTCGTTTAATTGGGCAAAATCTGAGGCCCAGAGTCGGTTTTAGGAAGGACATTCGTGATTTCATTTTAATTTCAGCGAATGGACAGTTTAAGAGAACAATAAATTTGTAATTGGGAGTACTAAGCGTCAAATGTTGCATTTTAGATAGTAATAGTTCGTTTTTACCGATTTTGTATCGCGGTTTTGAAGAAAACATGGTTGATGTTCTGAATTTCGATGAAACGATGCGGAACATATTTGCTGGGTGTGAGGAATCAAATGGATTTATCAATTATTATTGTTAATCATAATACAAAGGAATTTCTTGGGCATTGTCTTGACTCGCTTTTCAAAACTATGCCTCCGGTCGATTTTGAAATTTTAGTAGTAAATAATACGCCGACGGATGGTAGTTCGCAAATGATTGCGGAACGTTTTGCTAGTGTTCGCGTTGTAGACAGTGGAAAGCCACAGGGATTTGCTCAAAATACCAATCTTGGGATAACATTAACCACCGGGCGTCTTATTTGGTTGTTGAATCCTGATACGCTTATAAAGCCGGGAGCATGTGAAATATTGATGGATTTTTTGGCCCGCCATCCTTACGCGGCGATGGTGGGACCTCGTCATTTGAATACGAATGGAAGCATTGAGCCATTGTCTTGCTCTCGCTTTCCAAGTTTGCGGACCGATTTTCTTCAGAATTTTTTTATTGCTCAGATTTTTCAGCACAATTCCTTTTTGGCAGGGCCGTTGTATCCGCAAGTTTGGAGTGCCGTGCCATTTCTGGTTGACACTCTTGTAGGGGCCTCTATTCTGGTTCGTCGTGAAATAATTGAGAAAGTTGGTTATCTAGATGAGAGGTTTTTCATGTTTCTGGAAGAGACAGATTGGTGTTGGCGAGTACATCGGTCTGACTGGGAGATTTGGCACATTCCTCAAGCGGTCATCGTTCATTTCGGCAGCGGCTCAGCAGGTGGTAATTCCGGGTGG
Organism: uncultured Anaerolinea sp.; assembly: GCA_964536185.1. Lineage (GTDB taxonomy): Bacteria > Chloroflexota > Anaerolineae > Anaerolineales > Villigracilaceae > UBA5195. The sequence goes on from CAZHWV010000001.1 coordinate 1,486, forward strand.
CATAAGGTTATGTATGTGCAAAGTTACCTACAGTTTTACTTAAAGCACTATGGAAGGAGTATAACTTTTCTGGCACGCACCTTCTTAATAAGTGGTTTGATTTTGCGTGTCTTGGCATGGGCGACATTGAGTGTAGTTTCCCCCGCAAACCGGAGAAAGGCATTTAGGAAGCTTAAACAATGGGTCCCGCCTCTTGAATGGCTTGTAACCGGAAAAGTTAGTAAAATTTAGCTCAGGTGGTAATAAGATGAAAAGCGTATGACTTTGCGTTTTTGGGTTGGCAGGGTTTTCTCGCCTGCTGACACAGCCTTGCCGGTGTCTTGTGCCAGCAGGTCAGATTACAAAACTGGGACTTTACTCCTGACGATTAGCCGCATCTTTGTTCTAATTATGACATTTTGCCTTCTAAAATAGCCATGTACCTTCGGCTAAGTTTGACAGGTAACCCCAGACATCCCATATTGCTATTCAACCAGGATTTCCGTCCCGTTTACGACTTTGGCTCTGTCAAAACAAGCCAGCAGACGCCAGAATTAATACACTGTGATCGTATTTGGATCCAGTTTTCTTCGAAAACCAGAATTTCTACCGTCAACAGTTTTACTAATTGCGTAGCAAGCGCCGATGCATATAACGAGCACCCATTTCAGTTGTAATAAGCACCTGAAATGGGTGCAGTAAAGCCCAAAAGCTGGAAAATCGTCATAATCGTCCCCTCTTGGGCTTAGTTCGCCCGTAAATCTTAGAACAAAGATGTGATAAAAGATCAGGACTTTACTCCCGTATCCATTCTTTGAGAGTTTAATAGGAATTGTACCGGGAAGAATCTCATTCAGACTCGAGGGTAACATGCGAATTGGTATCGACCTGACTCATTGTTACCAACGCAACGGTGGTATTCAGCGTTACGCTATTGAACTTACACGTGCCTTATTGGAAATTGATCACGAAAACGAGTACATATTATTTTTTCGGGGCGAAATCCGGAAAGAATTGGCCAATTTAAAAGCAACAATGTATGTCTCAGCTATAAAGCAACAAGTTCTGTGTGAACAAACTTGGTTATGGAGACAAGCAAATAGGGCAAGGTTAGATGTCCTACACCTGACCGGGTTTGCAGGCCCGTTACTTTATAGCGGCAAGACCGTTTCGACTGTACACGATATGACTCAATTTCTTTTTCCGGAGACGATGAAAACGAGCCAGTTTCTTTACTGGCGCTGGTTGCTGCCATTGGCCCTGAAACGACGTGAGGCCGTGATTACTATTTCAGATCACTCAGCCCAAGACATTAGCCGCATACTTGGTATTCCATCCAATCAACTCAATGTCATTCCATTGGCGGTAGACTCTGTTTTTACACACACTTGGACAGACTCACATTCGGATGCAGTTGTACAAAAGCATCATCTGCCCGATTACTTCTTCTTGATAGTGGGCACACTTGAGCCACGCAAAAATCACATCCGGCTACTAGAGGCCTATACACATTTGTGCAGACAGACTGATACGCTGCCAGACCTGGTGTTTGTAGGCCGTAAGGGGTGGCTTTACGATTCAGTATTGCATCGTGTTTCTGAGCTTAATTTGGATGAACGTGTCCATTTTGTTGGTGCTGTCCCGGATGTTGATTTAGCAGTTATCTACCATTTAGCGGAAGCATTGTTGTACCCATCTCTTTACGAAGGATTTGGTTTGCCGATTCTTGAGGCGATGGCGAGTGGTTGTCCAGTACTTACATCCAATGTCTCATCCATACCGGAAGTGGCGGGTGATGCGGCACATTATGTTGATCCTATTAGTACTAAAGGCATTGCCGAAGGAATGTTAGCCATACTCAACCCTGAACTTCGGTCCGAGTTGATTGAACGAGGGTATAGTCAGGTGAAGAAATTTTCCTGGAAAAAGGTAGCTGAGAAAACCTTGGCGGTTTACCAGGGAATTCCAAGGAAATCAATATGATATCTTTCGCAGCACATTCTTATCTAATCAACATTGTTGGGATAAATTTTCATAATGTGACACGCATTGAGACACTCGAAATAATTGAAGAAATGATCGCGTCAGGTAGATCTTACTTGATTTGCACCCCCAATGCCGATCATGTATTACGTGCCCAAAAAGACAAGGAATTTCGTGAGATTATTCATAGATCAGACTTGGTTGTTCCGGATGGGATGGGTGTTGTATACGCCGCGCGATTTCTTGGAACACCGCTAAAAGAAAATGTTGG
>CAZHWV010000001.1:3728-26547 GCA_964536185.1 uncultured Anaerolinea sp.
TTCTCTTGCCAGAATTTGCAGCGCGTGCTTCCCAAAAAGGATATCGTATATTTTTATTGGGGGGAAAGAATCGTGATGTAACGCAAAAAGCATCTGCCCGTCTCTGCGCTAATTTCCCAGGTTTGTGCATTGCAGGTACGTATACCCCTCCGTTCATGAACGAATTTGATGATGCGGAAAATCAGCGTATGCTGGATGCGGTCAATCAATCCAAGCCGGATGTCTTGTTTATTTGTCTTGGCACGCCCAAGCAGGAAAAATGGATTGCCCGGAATTTGACGAACCTAAATGTGCCGGTTAGTATCGGTATCGGAGCCGCCCTCGATATGATTGCCGGTAATATATATGAACCTCCACGCTGGGTTAGCGGCATTGGCCTTGAATGGCTTGTGAAACTGTTCCAAGAGCCTAAGCGGTTTTGGCGGCGCTATTTGGTAGGTATCCCGTTTTTCTTGTTCTTGGTAATCAGACAACGTTGGCGGATGATTTGTTCAGGGGCAAAATGATCCCTCGTCGCTTTTTCTGGCTCCTAGATGCACTCGCACTTTGGCTCGCTTTCATAAGTGCTTATGCCCTTGTGCCGGTCTTCCATGCCTGGATGAATCCGGGTAATTTCCTGTATTTGCCTGACCTTTTTGCAAGGCTATCTCCTGTAGATTGGGAGGGGAAAATGCCCTCGCTGCGGGATTATTTGTGGATTTATATGACCATGCTGGCGGCGGCCTTGCTGGTGCTGCTTTCGTTTCGAGACTACGGTCGCCTGTTGTACCAGTCACGGACGCGCATCATCGGGGCGAGCGTGCTGGCTGCGCTGTCCGGCATTAGCCTGGTGACATTACTCTCATATTCCTTGAAGAGCTCGGTGGGGGGCCGGCTCTTTTTGTTCACATTCATGGTGCTCAGCGCCTTGGGCTTAAGCGCCTATCGCCTGCTTTTTCGCCAGTTTTTCCGGCAGCGCCAGCGTTCGGGTACCTATGCCAGGAACGTGCTGCTGTTGGGGCAGCGCAGTGGGTTGGATTGGATGATCCGCCATTTTCAATCCTCCATTCCCGCGAGCGATTATCGCTTGTTGGGGCAGTTGTGTCCGCTGGGTGAGACCGCGCCTGGCGGCAGCGTGCCGCTCCTGGGCGAGATTTCCGGCTTAGGCGACTTGCTGGTAAATTACCCGATCCACGAGGTGATCGCCATCCAGCCGCTGAATAATGGAGCCTGGATCGAGGCAGTCATCCAGGCTTGTGATTATATGGGCGTGCTCCTGCGGATTGTGCCGGAAGTGTTGTTGCGCGAACCGCACACATTGAAGACTCTGTATCCCTTCGCAGCCCTGAATCTGCCAGCCGTGGTGTTGACTCCGCCGCGCTGGGATTCGGATGCATTGTTAGCCAAGCGGGTTTTTGATCTGCTGGTTTCGGGCATCCTGCTGGTCCTGCTCTCGCCGCTTTTCCTGGTGGTGGCGGTTGCGATAAAGCTGACTACGCCGCGCCTGCCCGTTTTTTATCGTTGGCGGGTGGTTGGGCAGAACGGGGTCGAATTCACTGGCTATAAGTTCACGAGCATGGTCGCGGATGCGGACCTACGCAAAGCGCAGCTGCAGGCCAAAAACGAGATGTCGGGACCTGTTTTCAAGATCAAGAACGATCCGCGCGTCACGCCCCTGGGGCGTTTTCTGCGCAAGTTCAGCCTCAATGAGCTGCCGCAGTTGTGGAGTGTTTTTAAGGGTGATATGAGCCTGGTGGGGCCGCGCCCGGCCTTCCGGTACGAACTGGATCGCTATGAATTCTGGCAGAAGCGCAAACTCACGATCAAGCCCGGCATTACCTGCCTGTGGCAGATTCGCGGGCGCAACAAGATCAGCAATTTCGACGACTGGGTGCGCATGGATCTGGAGTATATCGATCAATGGTCGCTGTGGCTCGATTTCCGCATCCTGGTGCGCACGGCCTGGGTCGTGATCACAGGCACAGGCTCGTAGAAAAATAAGATTACTGGCTGTTGCTGGCAATAACAACAAAGCTGGGGAAGGTCATTGACCTTCCCCAGCTTTGTTGTTTATTCAGCCTTCTTCTTGGCGGCTTTCTTTTTAACTGGTTCGGCAGCTTCAACCGGCGTGGTCTCAGGTTCCTCCACGGCCGCTTTTTTTGGTTTCTTAGCTTTGGGTTTCGCTTCGACCACTTCGACAGCCTCGCTGTTCGCAATCGTCTTGATCCGCTCGAGCACGCGGCGTGTCAGCAGGCGCTGGGCTGAATCCATTGCCACGGCATCCACGAGTTCGCGCGAGGGCTTGGTGCCGTTCTTGGTCCGCTTGGCAAAATCCTCGTCGGTCATTGCCAGGGTTGCCCAGGCATTATTGAATTCGGCTTCGAGTGACTCGTTATCGACTTCAACCTTTTCAACGCGGGCCAGCTCATCCATCACCATTGCGCGCTCCAAACGTTGGATGGACGTGGGCCGGGCCTGCTCCTCGATGAATTTTTCCTTGTCGGAGTTGATCATCTTATAATAGGCTTCCAAATTCTCAACGCCCTGGTTTTTCAGGCGGCGTTCCACATCATGCAGTACATGTTCCAGCTCCTGCTCAAGCACCTGGGGCGGATACTTGATGGTTGCCCCGGCCTTGATCAAGTCGAGCAGCTTTTCATAATACTCATCTTCGTAGGCGTTGCGCGTCTCAGAGGCAATGTTTTCGCGCATGCGCTCGCGCAGGGCCTCCACGCTCGTGCCGAGACCGGTCTTTTTGGCAAACTCATCGTCCAGCTCGGGCAGGTCGACGCTGCGCACAGTCCTGAGGGTCACTGCGAATTTGACGTTCTGCCCAGCCAGTTTTTCCTCGGAAAAGTCCTTGGCGTATTTGTGCGCGAATTCCTTGCTTTCGCCGGGTTCCATTCCGATCAGTTTGGAAGCGAAGCCAGGGAAGGGCCATTCGGTTTCCTTCTCGTCTGCGCGGGCAACGATCGCAAAGCCCTTACGTTCGAGCAGGGCTTCTTCATCCTCAGCAGCCTTGGCTTTGCGTCCGAGCACATCCACCATGACGTAATCACCGTCCTTGACTGCGCGCTCGACCGTCTCAGCTTTGGAATACATGCGTCGCAAGTTGGTGATCTCTTCTTCTAGTTTTTCGTCGCCCGGGGCAGTATATTCGTAGGGCAGGCGCACGGCGCTGTAGTCGCCCAGTTCGACACTGGGTTTGAGCGGCACCGTGAAAATAAATTTGGGCGGATCCAGGCTCTCGATGTTTTCCAACTGTCCAGCCGCGGCTGGTTCGATTTGTGATTCTTTTAACGCAAGCGGGTAAATTTCATCGACCAGGATCTCGACGGCTTCTTCATTGATGACGCCATCGCCATACAGGCGGCGAACGACGTCATAAGGAGCTTTGCCGGGGCGGAATCCGGAAATTTTGGTTTTCTCGGCGATCCGGCGCGCGGCTCGGCGGCGGGCACCTTCCAGCTTCTCGGCCTCAAGCTCAACGATCAGGGTCATTTGGTGGTCATCACGGGGGTGGGTTTCAATTTTCAACGGGGGTATCCTTCCTTAAATTTGTCAGAGTCAGTGGGGACAGAGGGACTTGAACCCTCACGCCTCGCGGCACATGATCCTAAGTCATGCCTGTCTGCCAATTCCAGCATGTCCCCAGGCTGCGAGTTTAACGTCGAAATTATACGCTAAGTTCCGGTTTTGGTAAATCAGCACTTGTGAGAATATTCTGGGCTATGCATAATGGATAATGAAAATAAATATTGACATTATCCATTATTTTGTTATAATAATTAATAAATATCGAAATAAAAATTGATATACGTGATTCTCCTTTACGATAAGCCTGATCCGGGCAAGCCAGAAAAGAAGTCCCCTGTCTCGTAAGAGATTTGGTATGTTTTCACAGATTGTAATTGGATTAAATCTCTTAAAAAATCTGCGATAACACGTGTCATCTCGTGAAGCGGTTGTTCCATCCGATGACTTAATTTCTTGCTTTTTTTTCCAAGCTGTCCAATTCATAAAAAATACATGCAGTCTGTGCGAGAGGTAAAATGTCTAAGGAAAATTCTGAGCGGCTCTTTCAAGTCTCTCAACCTGTAAAACTGAAGGTTAGCAATATTCGCGGTTCGATTGAAGTTTGTTGTGGTGAGGATGGCCTCATCCAGGTGACCGCGATCAAGCATACGCTCACTGGGGATGAGAAGCGCACAGAGATCGAAATCATCCAGGAAACAGACGGAACTGTCCAGGTTGCTACTCGTTTCCCGAATGGCGGTTTGGATTGGTTATTCGCTCAACGTCCCTGCAAAGTGGATTACATCATTAAAGTCCCGCGCGCGTGTACACTCAAAGTCAAGAGTGTGAACAGCGGCTTGCTTGTTGATGGGCTGGATGGGAATATTTCGGTCAATTCTGTCAGCGGTGATGTGACCCTGAAAAACCTGAGCGGCTCGCTCCAGGTGAAAACAATCAGTGGCAATGTTCAATTGAGAGATCTCGCTGGAACGCTGGCTGTTAATTCCGTCAGCGGTGACGTCAAAGGTTGGCATCTTAGCGGGGCGATTAAGTTGGATACAGCTTCTGGTGATGTGGCCCTGAAAGAATCTGATCTCCCATCTGTGCAAGCCAGGACCACAAGTGGCGAAATGCACATTGCTACCAGCCTGGGCGAAGGTCCTTACAGCTTTAACACCATTTCCGGTAATGTCCGCTTGGTTGTCCCGGTGGAAACACGTTGTTCCGCCGAAATTCGTTCGATCAGCGGGCAAATTACTACCCGTTTGCCGCAGAGTTCCAACTCCCGGCAGCACGGAACCCAGCTTGTTGATGTCCAGGGTGGTGGCGTAAAAGTTTTTCTCAAAAGCATATCTGGTGAACTCTCGCTGGCTTCATGAATCGCGCGAACCCCGCTTTGAAAAAATAAATTAAGGTTGTCGGCGCTGGCTGTCCTGCCAGACTGGTTTTTCCAGCCACCAGTCTGGCGGTCTTTGCTATAATGGAACATGTTGAATGACACTGACAAACTAAGAGGAGAGTCAAATGCGAAAGCAATTACAAGCACAGATCGAACGGCTCAAGGTGGCGGGCGCCACCTATGTGGATGCGCGCTGGTATCCGATTGAAGAAGCCAACCAACTCTTGATGTGGAATGGCAATTTGAAGAATGCCTCTGCCTCTCGTGAAAGCGGAGTGGGGATCCGCGTGCTTCACAAAGGCGCTTGGGGCTTCTCAGCTTCTTCTGACCTTGCCAATCTCAATGCGCTGTTTGATAAGGCCTTTGATAATGCCCGCATTGCTGCGGAGCGGGTGACCTTTCCCATCCGTCTGGCCGAGAAAGAGGCCATCCTCGGTTCTTTCAACAGCCCAAATCGGATTGATCCGTTTTCTGTTCCTCTTGCTGAGAAAATTGCATTTCTAAAAATGTTGGACGACAAGCTGGACCAGCCGGGTGTTTCCCAGCGTATTTGCGAGTTGACCTTCATGCGCAAGCAAATTATTTATATTGATTCTGAGGGCAGTGAGATTGAGAAGAATATTATCGAAGTTTTCCCCAGCATCCAGGTCATGGGCGTGGATCCGCAGGGAGAGTCACATGCGCGAAAGTTTAGTCCAGCACTGACGGGCGAAACTCGTGGCTGGGAAACGCTCGACCCGCAACTTTTTAGCCAGAACGCCGAACGAATTGTCCGCGAGATGAATGAAGTCCTGGTGGCGGAAGACTGCCCTAAGGATGAACGCTCTGTGATTTTGCTGCCAGGCATCATGTTCCTGCAAACACATGAGACCATCGGCCACGCTCTGGAACTTGACCGTATTCTTGGATACGAACTGGCTTATGCGGGCGGCTCGTTTGTTAAACTTAATGATTTCGGCAATTTGCGCTATGGTTCCACCAGGCTGACCGCTCGTGCCAACGCAACCATTCCCAACAGCCCTGGTAGTTTCGGCTTCGATGATGACGGTGTCCCTGCGCAGGATAACCTGTTAATTGATAAGGGAATCCTTGTCGGCGCTATTTCTGGCCGCCAGATGGTGGAAGAAGCCAATGCGCTTGCCCGTAAACAAATTTTTACCGGCAGCAGTGGCGCCAACCGCGCCACCGCGTTCTATCGCGTGCCTATCGAACGCATGACGAATATTAACATTGACCCAGGTACTGACGGTTCACTGGATGATATCGTCAAGAATACCGAAAAAGGCATCATTCTGGATGGTGAAAAGAGCTGGTCGATTGGATCGAATCGCGAACAATTCCACTTTGCCACCGAAATTGGCTGGCTTGTCGAGGATGGCAAGGTCGCGCGTGTTGTTAAAAACTCCACCTACAAAGGTGATACGATCAAGTTCTACAATTCGCTTTCTGCAGTGGGCGATGAGTCCACCTGGGAAATGCGCTACGTGGAGAACTGCGGAAAGGGTCAACCCAACCAGATCATGCAATTGGGGCATGGCATTCCGGTCTGTCGCTTTGATAATGTTAAAATAGGAGAGTAGCCGTGAAGAATCGAATCTTGCAAATTTTGCGCGATCTGCGCGCCTATGCCCTTTCAAAAAACGTCGAAGCTGCGTTCTTTTATCACGAAGAAGACAGTTATCTGATGCGCTTTGCCAACTCGGCTATATCGTTAAATACCAATGAGCATCTCATCCGTTTGGAGATCACCACTTACCAGGATCGCAAGCGGGCTAGTTATGAACTAATCACAGATTTGAGCAAACTGGAAGAAATGAAGCAAGGGGTGGATATTGCCGCGGAAATGGTCAAACATGCCCAGCCTTTGAATTACCAGCCCACTGTTCCTGTTTATACGGAAACGTTTATCGATGAAAGCGGCTACGATGTCTCGCTGGCAACCATCAGCAATGAAGAGCGCCTGGCATACTTCAACAAAGCTGTGGAAGGCCTGGAAACGGACGAAATCAAATTATCGGGAATCTTTTCATGTGGCGGGAATATCACTGCACAAATCAATACCCGTTCGGAGCATGTCCAGTTTTTTGAGACTTCCGACGCGCAAATCAGCATTGTCCTGTCTAACCTCACCCTCAAATGGGAAGTCATCGCCGAACAGTCGGCTCAGAAAAAATCCGAGTTGAACCCGTCCGCACTGCGTCGTAACCTGGTTTTCCTGCTGGATCGTTACCAAAATGACAACCCTCAACAGCTTCCTTTGGGCAAATATGACCTCGTTTTTGGCTCTGCCGCCATTGGTGACCTGATCAACCTTATGAATTGGATCGGTTTTAGCGGTGGTTCGATGAAGCGTGGTTTTTCTTTCATCGACCAGGACCAAGTGGGCCAGAAAATCTTCTCGGACAAGTTCAACCTGACTGATGATCCGACTCGCCTGGAGACTTTCCCATATCAGCGTGACATCATGGGCATGCCCCGTGAGTCGTTCTCTATCTTTACTAATGGGGTCTTTAAATCTTTCACCTGGTTCCAGGACGATGCCGATGAGTTTGCTGCGCAGCCCACGGGCCATACGGTCATGCACAATAGTCTCGTATTGAGCGGCGGTGACAGGGAGGTAAGTACTCTCGAAGAACTGGTTAAGATGCCGCGCGAGAACGACCTGCTTTACATCCCCTTCTTGCATTACATGAACATCGTCAATCCATCGAAAGGTTTAATAACCGCCAGCTCGCGCTTTGGCGCGTTGCTGCTCAAGAAGGATGGTTCAGTGGTTGTACCCTATAATGTGCGTGTTACCCAGAGCCTGTTGGATATCTTCGGTGAAAAATTGGCCTGGGTCTCGAAGGCGCAAACTGTCAACAACACATCGATGAGTTATGGCGCGCGCAACCCTACTGCGATTATCGTGCCAACCTTCCTTCAGGTAAACGATTTGGAGATTTCTCATTCCAATTCAAGTTATTAAATTATGCCAGCGAAAGCAGTCATTGATACGGGTTCTAATTGCAGCATAGACATGAAAGCTACGAGTGATCCAGTCTGTGACCTTGCCGATTTCTTTCTTGTGCCATTTGATCAGCGCTGGGCAGAATATCGCGCTAACCTGGATATCTGTCGCGTTGGACTTTCGGAAGAAAAGGTGCACGACTTGCGCGTGGCCACTCGTCGGCTATTGGCAGTCCTGGAGATCATCTGGATCTTTGATCAACATTCCTGCCTGAAAAAATTGCGCCGGAGTCTAAAAGCTCAGTTAGATGGCTTTGACGATTTGCGCGATGTTCAGGTCATGCTTGCGATTATTTCCGAGAATATTGAGAACCTGTCTAATCTTGAACCTTTTCAGCAGTATTTAGAAAAACGCGAAAAACGTCTCATGCGAGCTGCCAAAAAGCAGGTGTGCGCAATAAAATCAACCAATATCAACCAGAGGTTGCTCAAGGTTCGTGAGTCGCTTATGGCTCAGTTTATTGATGATTTTCCATCTCGCCTGCTTCAAGCCGCGGATAAAGCTTATCAAAAAGTGAAGCAACGTTACGGCTGGATCGATCCAGACCTTCCTGCTACCATTCACAGCGTTCGCGTTGCCTTCAAAAAATTTCGTTACATAATTGAATGTGTTCAGCCTGTTTTGCCCGGTTTCCCCGAGACCCAATTTAAACGCATGCGCGACTATCAAACCTTGATGGGGAATATTCAGGATGCGGAGGTTTTCTTGCAGGCTCTGCTTAAATTTAGTACCCGGCGGACTGAACTCGAGTTAACACCTACCCATCGCTTGGCTGAGCAACGCTTTAGCCGGGCTCTGTCTATTTACCTGGACCACAAGGAAGAGTTGTACACATTCTGGCGCGCGGACCCGCAATCGGAATTCCCCTGGACAAGCAACTCCCCAAAAATGGAGCTCGTATGAATCTATATATTATCCGGCACGGCATTGCGGTTGAACTAGGCGCCTCAGGTTTCGAAGATGACAGCCAACGCTCCTTGACGGAAAAGGGCCGGAATAAGATGCAATTCATTGCCAGGGGTTTGCGTGCTCTGGATGTGGACCTTGACTTGATCCTTTCCAGCCCGTACCGGCGCGCAAAAGAAACTGCCCAAATCCTGGCAGATGTTTTCAAGATGAAAGAAAAGCTTGTCCTTAGCGAGAATCTTATCCCAATGAGCTATACCGACAACCTGATTGGCGAGATCAATGAAAAATTTTCTGTCGCCAATCTGGCTGTCGTCGGTCATGAGCCAGCCTTGAGCGCATTGATCAGCACGTTACTGGCTGGAACGCCAGATTTATCGATCAATATGAAAAAGGGCGGGGTCTGCTGCCTGACCCTCGATGATCTGCGCCATGAACGCCCAGCTATCCTGGAGTGGCTGCTCACTCCTGCCCAATTATTGAAACTTGGCGAGTAGTTGCCTGGCCTTGGGGATTTTTTTTACAATGGCCACTTGTTAATTTTCATTGCCGTTCAAAAAACGGCAGGGTATCGAGCGGAGCGGGGTAGTCGATAATGACAGTGTCACCTGCCAGCACCTTTCCGTTCCAGTGATCGCGCCAATGACCAGGCGGCAGGTAGATATCTCGGGCTCTGGCGCCTGGTTTGACGACCGGGGCGACCAGGATGTCGTTGCCGAGCAGAAATTCATCGTTACAGGTCAGGGCGCGCTCATCATGGGGGGCCAGCCACCAGGGCGGACGGATGATTGGGTACCCAGAACATGTGGTTTCAGCCGCCAGTTCCAGAATATGTGCGGAATACTCAATGTGCAGGTTAGTATAGCGGCGGCAGAGTTGGCTGCATTCCTCGCCGTAGTCCCAGGGGGCCAGGCTGAACTGCAGGGCTGGTAATAAGGCATTTAGCTGCGTCCAGCGGATCATCAGTTCGGCGTCGGCCTGCTCGTCGTAGGCGTTGCCACCCACCATATCGGGCAAAATGAATGGGTACCCCGTCAACCCGAGCGCCAGGGCGCCTGTGAGTACGGAGTGCAAGCCATTATCCAGGCCCCAGGTTGTCCACTTGTCCCATTGGCGAAAGAAGATCGGTGCTGTCTGGTTGAGCCAGCCAGAGCGGACTTCACACAGGCTGAAATGTTTGCCAATAAATTCAATATAGCGGTGGGTGAATTCGTTGGCTTGGATGGGTTCTGTGCAAAGAGCGTCGGCTGGGAAAAACGCAGCTTCTCCGGCGTCAAATTTATATCCATCCAGCCCAGTCTCTGCGCGTAGTTTTTCCAGGCGTTCCCTGAACCATTCCAGGGCGGATGGGTTGGTCACGTCCAGCAGCCCACCCTGCCCCTGCCACCAGGCAATGAGATAGGGGTTGCCATCCCGGTTTCGCACCAGGTAGCCCTTGCCTTTCCCTTCAGTGAAAGCCGCAGACTCAGGATCCAGGAAAGGTATCACCCAGGCTGTTACTTTAAAGCCTTGCGCATGGAGCTGGTCGATCATGGCTTTGGGGTTGGGGAAGCGCTTTGGGTCGAAGCTGATATCGCCGTAATGGGTCTGCCAGCGGTCGTCAATTTCCATCACGTTGTATGGAAAGCCGTGGCTGATGATCTGTTCTGCAAAGTCCAGGACGATTTCCTGGGAAACAGCGGTCTTGTATCGAGCCCAGGTGGTCCAGGTGGGTTTTCCAAAAAGCTCTGCTGGCGGTGTGGTCAGAGGATGGCCGACCAGATCAACCAGGCGCCGGTAGGCCGAGAGAGCATCGACTTCCAGAAATATTGAGAGCTGCAGTCCTTCGCCTTGAAGGGTCAGCAAGTTGTCGCCTTCGTTACCATTATTGGTAAAGGGGCGATGGGCGAATGGACCTTTATCTGAGCCCAGGCTCCATTCGTAACGCGGATAGTTTTCGGGTGGTTGATTGATGCCTACTGAAACTGGCGTTTGGGCGACTATCAATATGCCTTGGGACGAGAACCAGGCTGGGGTGAGTTTGCAGCTCTGTCCGGCAGGGCCGTTGTCATACGTTTGTAGGATGCTTGTTGGCAGCATGACCTGGTTTAAAGGATATTGTTGGTTAACCAATTCGCCGTGTCCGAACCATTGGCCAAGCATTTCAAATGAGAGTGAGAAGTTCGCGCAGGCAGGCGAAATTTGCAATTCGAGCGCGTCATTCTGCTGGCGGATGTGAAGGATATGCTGCGGAAATTCAATATGCACGCCTGATTCATCTTGTGCGACAGCGGTCACTGGCTGAAGGTCAGCAGTTCCTTGCCCCGTGCTGGAACCGGGACTACCTCGCAGGCAGATGTCATTGGCACGACAAATTGTCAGTTGAAACGGATCAGGTTCAATCGAGATTTGGTATGTTCCGATTTCCAATTGCATAGTGTTTTTCGCTTGCCGAGTTTGGGTGCAGGGTTGGCTGGACGTTGGTTAACGGACAAACTTCTTACCAGTGGCCAGCTCGACGCTTTTGTAAGCGCCATCGTAAATACCAATGCTCTTGTTTTTGACAATGCACTCGCAGAACATGCTCAATAAATCGGTTTCGTCAGTCATCAAGTCAATGGCTTGCAGGGTTTGCGGGATACTGCGGGTTTCGACAGTGCTGTCGCCAATTTCTGCGCCGCGGATGGCTCCCCACATTTCATGGCCCCCAACGCGCGCATTGAAAATCTTGGGCACGGGGTAGAAGGCCAGTTCGCTGGGTTTGGTGATCATTACATCCATTACGCGCATCAGGTAGTTGGTGGCGTAGACGGCATGGAAGGTATTGTCGAATAAAAAGACGTGCAGGCCGTGAGCGGGTTTTTCGCGAATCGAGTCGGTGAAGTTGCGAGTATCATCCCAGGTGAAGTGGGTGTTTAGCAAGTCTTTATGCTCAGCAAGTTCAGCTTGCAGCCATTCCCAGTTGTTTTTGTGGTCGCCGAGGTTGATAAATAGGGCGATTTTGTCCTTTTCGATGAGCGGGATGGCGTGATCGATGATGGCTTTGAATAGTTCGCGCTGCGCACCGGCGCCGCCCATGGTAACCAGGAAGCGTCGCGGCTCTTTGGAGTTCATTCGTCGAAGCCTGGCTGCACAATCGACTTCGATGTTCTCGACCAATTCGTGATCCACATGGTGCCCAGTAAAGTAGAGCGCGTCGGCGGGTACGGGTTTCATGGTTTTGCCGGTTTCGTCGAATCCGCGCATTACACGGAAGCCGTAATAGCCAGAAGGAGATTGGACGGCATGTTTAGCGCCTTCGGTAAGTTGGAAAGCCATTGGCCAGTTGTCAAACATCATATCGACGACCTTGGTCATGCCGCCGGCGACGGCTCCCATGCAGTTCCACATGTGCGAGGTGAGAATCGGCATGTCTGATGGAAGCGTGCCATATAAGTTTTTAAACAACTCACTCATCTTATAGTCTTTGACTTCCGTCTTCAAGAAACGCCAGGGCCAGGTTACGATCCAGTTATTAAAGAGCGTGTTCAGACCGGGTAGGGAAGGCTCGCCAGTGGTCAGTGATTCCCAGACGTATTTGTCAAACCAGGGGTAGCGCTGAGAAGTGCGCGAATACTTGCTATAGTTGGTATTACACCAATTAATTACATCGGTGGTGATGCCTGGAATGGAGAGCAAATCGAGCCAATAAGGGGTGAAACCCATTGCTTTGGCAGCCGAGACACCTGCCATCGCGATGCGATAATGACCAAACCCCATGCGGATTGTGCTGACGATCAGGCCATTCTCCTTGTTGAGTGGTTCTCCATCGCCATCGCGGACGATATCTTTCAATCCAAAAATGCCACCACCGTAAGGATGGTCTTTGACGCTCAAATTATATTTTTCGTTTGGGTTATAGTTAAATTTCTTGGCAAGCATCGCCTGCCACTTATCAGTGGCGCGAGTTTGCGCCTGTGTGATCGGGTTGCCGTACACCTCGTAGCGGCCATCTTTGAGTTTCATCGTGAGTTCTCCTTGATCAAGCTTAGGTTGCTTGTAATTTAGCGGTGATATTTTATCGGGCTGCCCAAGTTCTTGCCCATTCTTCAAAGCCCAGCAACACACTTTCTCCGATTTCAGGGCTGCCAATGCCACTAATTGAGATGGCGAGTCCCTTCGGCTTAAGGGTTTGCTTTAGCAGTTCAATTTCGTCAAGGCTGCAGTAAACGATCATGCTTTTTCCGGCAGCCTGAATTTTCTGATAAATACTGACCCAATTTGAAAATTTTTCGCGCCCAGCGCCGGGAACCCATTGGATGGCATCAAGTTCTGGTATCTCCAGAATGCAATCCAGGTGACGGAGTGCGCCTGGTCCATCCAGGTGATAAATGGACCGGTCCAGGAACTGGCATTCATCAATAATCCCTGGTAGGAAAAACTCTTTATACATTTTAGTGCTTACCATTGCTGAGAAATCATTGGACGGAATGTAATATTTCGCATAGCTTGCCAGCTCTAGCCAGCTTGTAATTGGCTGGCGGCTAGCCTGGAATCTCTCAAACCAGAAATCATAGACGTTGAAGTAATCTGACTGCAAGCGTTTCAATAGTGCTTTTACTTGCTCTGGTTGTTCGATCAGGTCAATTGCCAGGTCCTGGGGATTGCGCAGAGCTGCGACCAGGTCGCCACCGGGGTGAAAATCCGGTAGGCCAACGATGTATTTTCCTCGACCCATTTCCAGCATGGCGTCTGTCAATTCTACCAACTTGTGGAAATATAAGTTATTCAGGTCAAGTCTGATCTGGTCTGTTTCGGACCACACTTTCAGAATCGGTTCTGTCCAACTCGTCCCATACTCACCAAACTGGAGAGGGCAGCCGTAAAAGGCCGCCAAAACTTCTGGTCCCAGGTTTGGAAAAGCGACTGGCAGGCTGTCACCCATGAACACCCGGTTTGATAGCTGCGCAAAAGTAAGTTGAGCCTGGAATTCAACATCCATCCAGCGATCTTTGGCCGAGGCATGTTGTCTTTGTGGCAGCGTGATTTGTTCTTCAAATGGTTTTTCCAGATAAAACTGGACCACAGGCCGGTCCAAGACAGTCCTGTCCCAAAATGCATCCATACGCTGCATGGTTTTTTCTAGATCTGGTTTAAATTCGAGCATATTTGTAATTTATCAGTTGGTTGTTAAGCTGCTCTTGAAACCGCCAGCTGGTTTTTCGCAGCTGGCGGTTTATTATTAGGGTTGTGCTAACCTTTTACCCCGCTGCTAGCGACACTCTCAACAAAGAAGCGCTGTCCGAGAATGAACACGATCAGAGGTGGCAGGACAGCAATGGCAGCGCCTGCCAGGATCAGGTTTGGCGTATCGGATGCGCGTCCGCGTAATACGTTCAGGGCCAGGGTCAGTACATGGTTCTTTTCATTGCCCACGTTGATAATTACCAAAGGCCATAGGAATGAGTTCCAGGCGTAGAGGAAGGTAAATGTGGCCTGAGTGGCCAGGGCGGGGATACTGGCTGGAATGATAATGTCCTTCAGAATTTGCAGGCGCGAGGCCCCGTCGAGCAGGGCCGCTTCTTCAATTTCCTTGGGGAAGGTGATAAAGTGCTGGCGCATCAGGAAGGTGCCGTAAGCGGTGAAAATCCAGGGGATGACCAATGCTGCCAGCCGGTCAGTCCAACCGATCAGCACCATCAACTGGTAAAGGGGCACGATCAGCATCACGAAGGGGATCATGATGGTACCCAGATAGAACACAAACAGCGAATCGCGTCCGGGGAATTTGAGCCGCGCAAAAGCATAACCACCGATAATGGAGGTTGCAAGCTGGCCCAACACGACGAGGATGGTGACCAGGGCAGTGTTTGTCAGGGCGCGGTCGAGACCGTTCAAGTCGACTACGTCGCTGTAGTTTTCTGGGTGCCAACTGGCATTTTCAACCGGGGTGCTCAGGCGCACATTCTGGTAAATCTTGGTCTTGGGGTCTTTCGGATCTACGAATTCACCTACTGTGGATTGGCTGGTTATGACCATGGGGATGACTGTTCCATCCAAATCCACGTCAAACAACAGGGCTTCTTTGCCGTTGAATGTGACCTTTTTTTGTTCCATTGCCCCGCCAGTGGGCTTAACTTCCGTTAAACGGCGTTCTGCGGTCAAAGCCGGGTTGGTTGGATCGACATATTGACCGATTTTGATATTGCTGCGGGCCAGTGCAAATTCTTTTTTCTGCCCATCCACCGTTACATAGTAAAGCGGCAGGGGTTCCTTGAAACCTTCCAGCGTAATGGAAACCGGATCACGCGGTAAGAGTCTTGGCGGGTAGCGGAAGGTGTCGGATGGAATTTTCAACGAGGTGGCGATCATATAAATAAAAGGGAAAATCATCACCAGCGCAAAGAATGTCAGGACCACATAAACAACCAGGTTACTTAAAAAACGGACGAGGCGATAAGACTGTAAGTTCATGGTTGGCCTCCGGTTAACTTTCATACAGGCTGCTCTTGCGCTGGCGCTGGAACTGAACGAGCGTCAACCCAAAAATGACAATGAACAAGACCCAGGCTAACGCTGATGCGTAGCCTTGCTTGAAATTCTGGAAACCGCTGCGGTAGAGATACAAAACCAGCGTAATGGTTGAGTTGTTCGGCCCCTCGGGCGGGTTCATCAGGATGAAGACTTGCTCAAAGACTTGCATGGCTTGGATGGTGGTGGTTGAGACGACATAAAAAGTGGTAGGGGCCAGCATGGGCAGCGTGATCCGCCAAAATTTATCCCAGGCGCCAGCTCCATCCACGGTGGCGGCTTCATAAAGCTCGCCAGGGATGTTTTGCAGGCCGGCCAGGAACAAGACTGTGTTGAAACCCATTGTTTGCCAGGCAGCAATGATGATGATCGCCATCAGGGCAGTTTTTTCATCAGAGACCCAATTTATTTTTGGGTCGATGATCCCGGCATTGAACAGGTTATTCCAAAACTCTATTCCCAAAGTAATAAAATAGTTTATATAGCCAATGGTTGCATTGTAGAGCCATTGCCAAACCAGGGAAATGCCCACGATGGCGGCGATGCTCGGGATAAAGTAAACCGCCCGAAAGAATTTCATGCCTGGTAATTTGCTGTTGAGTACGCTTGATAGGACCAGAGCAGGAATCACGCTTAAGGGGACTGCAAATAAGGCATAGACCAGAGTATTCTTAAGCGCCAGCCAGAATAATTTATCTTCGGCGCCAAAGACAATACCACTATTGCCAAAGGTAAAACGGCCGACTTCATCGAAAATTTTGATGTCCAGGACTTCTTTGGCCAACTGGGTGGCCGATGCCAGTGGCTTGATGGTGACATTTAAAATTTTGGCATAGTTTGCCAGCCCAACCCACTGTGGTGGGTTGAAGGCATCGGAGTTAGTAAAGGAGAAATAGAACGAGAGCAGCAGTGGTCCGGCGAAGAAAATGAGGAAGCCAAGCAGGTTAGGGGAGAGGAACAGCCAGCCGTTAAGCATCTGCTCATGAAAGGTTTTGGCTTTCAGAGCCAGCGCTGTGGGTGAGCGCCACATACCCCAGATGGCCAGTCCAAAGACAAGACAGGCAAGGACACTGGATATACCGGCCGGGTTGGCCAGGTTGGTGAGGATGGCAAGCAATCCGCTGAATATATTGACAGCCACCAGGAAGAACAGAAAACCCGCAATCACCAGCCATTTGCCCACCTGGCGGAGTATTTTTTCGTTGGGTGATCCGCTCCGCAAGTAATCGCCCGCCGCGCCGATCATGTAGCCGGCGAAGGCAATCCCAAGGTAGGGCAGGCCGCGACCAAAGTTTTGGGCCAGGGCGTCAATGCCGATGAAAATGCCGCTTACTTGCAGTAGAACGAGGGTGCTGGCGACCAATCCGAGATAGTCTATAAACAGCGAAATGGTGCGCCCGCGATGGTTGCGTTTGCGAATATCAATAATTGCGATGGCGCTGAAAATAGCTGATAGCCCCAGCACACTTGATGTGAGAATTCCCTGCCAGAGCCGCAAACTCGACAGCAGGCCTATCCAGGGTCCAAGCGCTCCAACCAGGGCGAGCAGGCTGAACAGTGCGCGCCAACCGGTCAGGATGTTTAAAATAAGGTCAGTTTGTTGGGCAGTCTTGGTGCTTGAGTGGTCAGAGATCTCAGCCATGGGCTTTTCTCCAAATAAATCGACTGATTTTGAGGGTGAAACACGGGCAGGCAAACGTCTGCCTGCCCGTGGGAGAGAACTACCTGATTACTTTGTAAAGACCTTGTTGGCTTCGTCGCAGATGGTTTTGCCGAATTCTTCGGTTGTCTTGCCACCGGTCAGAACAGCCTGGATCGCCGGGCCCATGATTTTGTCGTATTCAGGCCAGGAACCAGCCCAGAGCGGTCCTTCGGCGGTCGGCTTGGCAGCATCAGCGATGCCATTGAGGAAGGCCTGGTTGTTGGCGGGTGGTGTAAATGTCAGGAACGCATCGAGGGCTTCTTTGCTAACACGGCTGGGGATGTTGGCGCCGAGAGCGGCAACCTTGCCCTGGGTTTCAGCAGTTGTCAAAGCCTGAACAAGCTTCCAGGCTTCTTCTGGGTGAGCGGTTTTGGCGTTGACGACATAAGCGCCCCAGAACAGCCAGTTTCCGGGAGTTCCTTGCGGGCCATTGGGAAGTTCAACCACATCCCAGTTGAAGGGCACGGTGCGGGCACCGGGGGTTGCCCAGCGGCCGTTCTGGAACATGGCAACCTTGCCAGCGCGGAACGGAGGCTCTGGGTCTTCGCCGTAAGGCGTGGCAACATCATATTGCTGGTAAAGCGCGCGTTGGAAATCAAGACCCTTGAGGGATTCAGGAGTATTCAATGCGCAGGCAGTGCGATCAGCATTGTAGAACCCGCCGCCGGCAGCATTCAACCAGGTGCCGTAGGGACCCCACCAGGCGCTGGCGCCATACCCATAAATATCAGTTCCGAGTGCGCGGGTCTTCTGGGCAACATCCAGGAAGGCGTTCCAGTCCCATTTGCCTTGCTTGGCCAGTTCACGAGGATCCGGCGCACCGGCTTCGTTGATCAGATCCATGTTCAAGTACAGTGCGAAGGTTGAAACATCGCGGGGCAGGCCCCACAGAGCGCCAGAGTCAGCGCCGCTTTTGCTGCCTTCGGGGTTGAAGGTCAGGTGATACATCGGACCAGAGTAGAAGGCTTTGGTGTCGAATCCTTCGGTCTTAGCAGCCAGCGGGGCGATATTCAGGATCAGGCCACGCGTAGCGAAATCGGCGATATCGGTGCCTGGGATCCAGAAGACGTCCGGAGCGGTGCCAGCGGCGACTTCAGTTTTCAACTGGTCCTGGTAGTTAGCGCCTTCGGTGCCACCTGGTTCATAAGCCAGAGTGATGCCTTCGAGCTGGGTGTCGAGTTCGCCGCTGATGTTTGTATAGACCGCGATTTCTTCTTTGTTATCGGGGCGGGTGCGCCAGCGCAGCGGAACATCGGCAGCGGCGGGGACAGCGGTGGGGGCGACTACTACCGGGGCAGTTGTTGCGGCGGGAGCTGCCGTTGCGGCAGGGGCTTCGGGAGCTTCAGTGGCGGGAGCTGCAGGGGTACCGCAGGCTGAGAGAACAAAGGCTGTCATCAAAACCAGGCTAATTACGTTCCATAATATTCCGTGTTTCATCTTTTCCTCCAAGAATAGGGTTCTAAACTGAATTTGCTGAATGTGGCTTGCTGAGTTGATCTGAATTGGGTGTTGGCTGGGACTAACCACCTCCTTTTCGGATAGTAGATTGGCGCATAATTATCTGGGCCGATAATTTCACCTGCGTGCAGGTTTCTGCGGACTTGTCTATGGCCCTGATCAACATTCCGGTCGCCTCGCGGCCAATCCGGGGCATATCCTGGTGCATGGTGGTCAACGGCGGGTCGAAATATGAGGCCAGCGGCATATCGTCGACGCCGATAACGGCGATTTGTTCAGGAACAAGCAATCCCATATCGCGCGCGGTGTGCAGAACGCCCAAGGCCATGCGGTCGTTTTGGGCAAAGATGGCGCTGGGTAATCTTCCCAGTTCTGCTAGAGAAATCAACGCATCCTGTCCGGAAGTAGCGGTCCAATTGCCTTCGATGATCATTGAGAGATCAACGGGCAGCCCGGCTTCCTTGAGAGCGCGCATAAATCCATCGGAGCGATCGCGGCTGCAATCTTCTTCCATCGGGCCCGTAATCATGGCGAGCTGTGTATGGCCAAGCTCGATCAAATGTTTGGTCGCATCGTAGGCAGCTTTTTCGTCGTCGAGTGAAACAGAGCAAATTGACTCGTCATGTGAACGGGCACCAACGAAAACAACTGGAAAATTTATGGGGATTGACTGGTAACGTTTATCAATGTAAGGGTTGATAACGATCAACCCGTCAATGCGCTGATGTCCCACCAGCTCATCCACAAGTTCCCGAAAAGCATCCGGATCAGCGGCAGATGATGAGACTAAAAAATAACCATGTTGGCGGGCTTCAAATTCGGCCCCTTCGATGATGCTGGATAAGGTATAGTCCGTGAGATTGGGAGCGATACAGGCCAGCGTGTGGGTGCGTCCCTGGGCCATGGAGCGTGCGATGGCACTGGGTCGGAAACCAAGCGCACGAATTGCAGTTTCAACCTTGGCACGCGTTTCTGGAAGCACATCCGCGCTGGCATTGATAACACGCGAAACCGTCTGGTGTGAGACGCCAGCCTGAAGGGCAACATCACGAATTGTTGGACGGGAGGGTGTCATAATGGTCCAATTTTGCTTTGGCAGATAATGTTACCGGTCACGTGACCGGTAACATTATCTTACAGGGTATAATAGCCTTTGTCAAGGTACATTTGCATTAATTGGAAATGTTTGGACACTCATCATCTTAATACAGGATATTTGTCATGCTCAATACCCCTCATCGTCGTTTCAACCCTCTTTCTGGTGAATGGGTGCTGGTATCACCCCATCGCGCCCAACGCCCCTGGCTGGGTCAGGTCGAAAAACCTGCCATTGATGACCTTCCCCAATACGATCCCACCTGCTATCTCTGTCCCGGGAATGAGAGGGCGGGAGGTGTCAGGAACCCTTCCTATGGCGAAACTTTCGCGTTCGATAATGACTTTGGGTCCTTACTGCCTGAGCCTCTGGTGCAGGCAGAAGACCTGGGATCTCCAACCCTACTGGCTTTTGACGTGAATCCGGCCACGCTTCTTACGGCATTGCCGGAACGGGGACAGTGCCGGGTAGTCTGTTTTTCGCCTCGCCATGATTTAACCCTCCCCGAACTGGATATCCCAACCATCGAGAATGTCATTGCCACCTGGATGCGCGAATCGTCCGATCTGGCTGCCAAAGATTTTATTCGTTATGTTCAGGTTTTTGAGAATAAGGGTGCAATGATGGGTTGTTCCAACCCACATCCACACAGCCAGTTGTGGGCCCAGTCTCAGTTGCCCAATGAGATCAGTAAAGAACTTTCGGCGCAAGGGGCATATCTCAAAACCAATGGCCGGCCGCTTCTTATGGATTACCTGGTTGAGGAGCACAAATGTAAAGAGCGGATATTGGCCAGTAACGACCACTTTACCGCGCTGGTTCCATTTTGGGCGGTTTGGCCGTTTGAGGTGATGGTTGTGGCTCACCGCCCCAGTCCTTATTTGGTTGATCTGTCGTCAGATGAGGTTACTGCCCTGGCTGATGTGTTCAAGCAGGTTACAACACGGTATGATAACTTGTTTGAGATCTCTTTCCCCTATTCGATGGGTTTCCATCAGGCTCCCGTCGATGGTCAACCGCACCCGGAATGGGTGCTGCACGCCCATTTCTATCCTCCACTCTTGCGTTCTGCTACCGTGCGCAAGTTCATGGTCGGATATGAATTGTTGGCCATGCCCCAACGCGATATCACACCCGAAATTGCCGTTGAACGTTTGCGCGCTGTTCAGGCTGTGCACTATAAACATCGCTAATTGGATGTTATCCATTGTTCACGTTAAAATGAATGGAATTATGAAATTTGTTAGAAAGAGGAACCGATGCACCCAAAAGAAATTGTTGTGGAGACTTTCCGTAATAAATTTGGCAGCTCACCTGCGTTCATTGCCCGGGCGCCTGGGCGGGTAAATTTACTTGGCGAACACGTGGATTATAACGACGGCTTTGTTTTGCCTGCTGCTATTGATCGGGCCACTTATGTTGCTTTTTCCCCTGCTGATTCTGATCAAACGACGTTGGAAGCCGTGGATTTTGGTGAGAAGGCAATTTTCTCCCCGAACACTTTAGCGACCAAAACCCAACCAGATGGTTCCGCTATGCCTGAATGGGCCAGGTATCCTGCCGGAGTGATGTGGGCTTTATCCGAATCAAGGTTTGCGACTCCTCCCATGCATGCTGTTTTTTCTTCGGATGTGCCGCGTGGTTCTGGTCTGAGTTCTTCAGCCTCAGTTGAAATGGCATTTGGCATTGCCTGGCAGAAACTTGGCGGATGGAAGCTCCTACCGATGGAGCTGGCGCGCCTGGCGCAGAAGGCCGAAAACAAGTATGTGGGTATGAATTGCGGGATTATGGATCAGTTTGCTTCAGCCTGCGGCGAAACCGACCGGCTGCTGTACCTCGACTGTCGTTCCCTGCAATGGCAGACCGTCCAGCTTTCGCCAGAAGTTTCTATCGTTGTCGCAGATACGACTATCCGGCGCAAACTGACAACTGGTGAATACAATAAGCGTCGTAACGCATGCGAGACAGCCGTGAGATTGCTTAAAGTGGATTTGCCCGAGATAACGGCTCTGCGTGATATCAGTATCAATGACTTTAATCGCCTTGCAGCCAATCTCCCGGAAGAAGTTGAGAAACGTGCCAGGCATATCGTCGAAGAGATCGAACGTTCTCGGCAGGCCATACCCCTGTTGGAAAGCGCTAATTTTGCCCGGTTTGGCCAGTTAATGAACGAGTGTCATACAAGTCTACGTGATCTGTACGAGGTTTCCTGCCCGCAATTGGATGTGATGGCGCGCATAGCGCAGTCGCTTCCAGGATGTTTTGGTGCCCGGTTAACCGGGGCAGGGTTTGGCGGCTGCACTGTCAACCTGGTTGTGCGAGAACAGGTTGAAGCGTTTGCTCAGGCGCTTTCATCTGGTTATGAGTCCGAATGCGGTCTTCACCCGGAAATATATATTTGCCGCGCCTCAGCTGGCGCAGGTATTGAGGAATAAGAAAAATGACCGGTCATAGCCGGTCATTTTTCTTATTCCTCAAGCTTTGGAACGGTTTGTCAGGTAAAAAATCGCCCTGACTGTTGTAATTATGAGTAAGCTCACGGAAAGAACGCCGCCAAGGATCAACAATAGGGTGGATGGTTCGGCCAGTCGTTGAGTCACTTCGACTGGCGCCCTAAAATTTATGCGCTGGCGCATGGTCCTGACAAAATCATTGGAAGGATACACAGGGCGAAAGGCTGCTTCCAATCTGGCCTCAAAAGGATTGATGTCGTTTGTTTTTTTCATACAGTTACTCCGCAGGGAATACAACGATTCCGACTGTTCCCGGGCCAAAGTTGGCTGCTAGGGATATCGAAAGGTCAACCAGCATAATTTCTGTGAGATTAAACTTGAGGCGGGCTTGTTCCAACAATTCTTGCCCTGCTTGAGGATCGCGCGCATGTAATATGGCCATCATTACGGGGGTGTCACCCACTCCATCTTTTATCATTGCCAATAAGCGCTCAAGTGAACCTTTGCGAGTCCGCACTTTTTCGGTCATGTCTAATAGACCATCTTTGAGCATCGCAATTGGTTTGACATTCAGTATTGAAGCCAAAGCGGCCTGCATTGTGCCAATACGTCCGCTCATGCGGGCGTAGTTCAGAGTATCGAGTGCCAGGACAATGCGCCCGGTTTCACGCATGGTTTCGAGATGTTTGGTAATCATGTCAAGATTTTGCCCGGCGCGCTCTCGCAGGCGGGCGGCGCGGCACATAAACCCGATGGCCATTGAACCGGTGGCTGAGTCGAACGGCATAACATTTAAGACGCCGGCTAACTC
>CAZHWV010000001.1:26557-118870 GCA_964536185.1 uncultured Anaerolinea sp.
GGCAACCGCTGAGGCATAAGTTCCTGAGAGTTTGCTGGTCACGTGAATTGAGAGAATGGTATCTCCGGGTTGGGCGATTTTTTTGTAGAATTCCATAAACTGGTGCGGGCTGGGTTGGGAGGTTTTCGGTATTTTCCTGGTTTCATCGACCAGCTGGTAGAAGCCTTCATTATCAAGGTCAATCCCTTGCAGATAGGTCTTTTCACCGAATTGGATATTGATGGGAATGATGTCAATGGCATATTCTTTCTGCCATTCAATGGGCAGGTCTGCGGCTGCATCGGTGACAATACGCAACATCTTGTTCTCCTTCCTGTACAGTGATCAAGGTCAGTTGGAACTAATCACTATACTCATCGATTTCGCCAATTTCATCTCGCAGTGACAGCAAAGTGCGGTGGTATAGGCTCTTGACCGCCCCTTCACTGCGTCCCATAATTTCGCCGATTTCGGAGTTGGACAGGTGATCCACGAACTTAAGGATTAGTAGGGTCTGGCGCTCGGCTGGCAGGTCACGGATGAGTTTGAGCAAAGCATCTTGCTGCTGGGTATGCACCAGGCTTGATTCGGGCGCATCCCCTTTGGCAATCAGAGGTGCATCTGATAAGGGAATTTCCTGCTTACGGCTGCGGTCGCGGTGCCAATTGGCTACCAGATTATGGGCAATACGATAAAGCCAGGCTGAAAACGGCACGCCGCGATCGGTATAGTTGACGATATGGTTCATCGCACGTTGAAATACACGCGCCGTCAAGTCTTCGGCATCGTTAACATTGCCTGTACGGTAATAAACGTAATTATAAATTCGATCCAGGTAGCGTTCGTAAAGCAGACCAAACGCATCCCTGTCGCCTTGTGACGCGTGGGCGAGTACTTCTTCGTCGCTGAGATCCATATCCGCCTCGATGGAAAGATTCTCGGCGGGTTACAAAAATAATAACCCTGTCGATTGAAAAAAGTTTCAGTGGTGCGAGTATAACATGCTGTTATTCTTCATAACACGAGTTTTCATGTTACCCCGCTGGTATAATATTCTTTTGTCCTTTTATCTGTTGTGGTATGGCCCTCTCGATGTTTCGCGACAATATTTATTTACAAAAATTATCAGCATGAATGTTGCGAATAAACGCTACAAAAAATTTGTATCATATGCCTGATAAAAGATTCGCGATGATCTCCCATTCCAAGCATTTGTGACATAGCACTGCGCATAAAAAATCCCAGCTTAAGAAAGCCACGCGTGATTTGATAAAGTAAAATAAAACAAATGTGCTATAATTGAAGTGTACTCTCTGCCTATCCCTATCCATTTTTCCTTTCATTGCTAAAAAATCCTATGACTCAAAATATTATTCGCGTAGTTGGCGCTCGCCAGCATAACTTGAAGAATATCACGGTGGAAATCCCCCGCGATAAATTTGTTGTTATTACTGGCTTGTCTGGTTCTGGTAAATCATCCCTGGCGTTTGATACCATTTTTGCAGAGGGTCAGCGTCGCTATGTTGAATCACTTTCAGCATACGCGCGCCAGTTTATTGGTCAAATGGACAAGCCGGATGTGGATTACATCGAAGGTCTTTCTCCGGCTGTTTCTATTGATCAGAAATCTACATCGCATAACCCGCGTTCCACTGTCGGTACCGTAACCGAAATATATGATTTTTTGCGTTTGCTGTTTGCCCGAATTGGCATCCCGCATTGTCCAATTTGTGGGCGGGAGGTGGTCAAGCAATCTGCGCAGGAGATAGTGGATGCTATTGAGAATCTCCCTGAAGGGGCTCGCATCATGTTGCTGGCGCCGGTCGTTCGCGGTCGCAAAGGCACCTATCAAGCAGTGTTGGAAGAAGTCCGGAAGGCTGGTTTTACTCGCGTCCGTGTAGATGGGGTAACCTACAATCTTGATGATGAAATCAATCTGGATCGTTATAAAATCCATAATATTGATGCGGTTGTTGATCGCCTGGTGATCAGCCGCTCAGCTAACGCTGAAGAAGGAAATGCGGCCCGTACGCGCCTGACAGATTCTATTGAAACCGCACTAAAATTTGGCGAAGGCTATGTCACAGTGCAGATGCTTGATGGTTCGAAGCTTGAGGCTGGCAATGAAGGCGCAACCAGGGGTAAAGCCTCGAGTTCCGACTTGTTCTTTTCAGAAAACCTGTCCTGCCCTGAACATGGTGTGTCTTTGCCTGAGATCGAGCCGCGTACCTTTTCTTTCAATACCCCGCATGGAGCTTGCCCGGACTGCCAGGGGCTCGGCTCAAAACTGGAGATTGATCCGTATCAGGTGATCGACCCGGAGAAATCCCTTGCGGATGGCGCGCTGATTGCTATGGAATGGAACAATGTTCGCGAGGATGGTAATCCTGGTTATTACTGGCAGATGTTAGAGGCCATGTCGCACCATTATCATATTGACATGAACAAGTCTTTTAAAGAACTATCGCAGGAACAGCAGGATCTAGTTTTACACGGTACAAAAGGCGAAAAAGTGCGCGTTCATTATCATAATCGCGAGGGACGTTCGGCTACATTCGATGCTGCCTTTGAAGGTATGATCGGAAACTTGGAGCGCCGCTATCGTGAAACGAATTCGGATTATATTCGCAATAAGATTTCCGAATACATGACCAACCGTCCTTGCCCCACTTGCGGTGGTAAACGACTGCGCCCCGAAGCGTTGGCTGTTACGATAGCCGATGTCAACATCTTACATATCACAGAATGGCCTGTGATTCATTCGCTTGAGTGGGCAGAGAAACTTTCGGGTAAAGACACTCCTCTTAGCCCTCGACAGGTGGCTATTTCAGATCGTATTCTCAAGGAAATCATTTCGCGCCTGGGCTTTTTGGTAAATGTGGGTCTCGACTATCTGACTTTACACCGTTCAGCCGCCACGCTCTCTGGTGGCGAAGCCCAGCGTATCCGGCTGGCAACACAAGTCGGATCACGCTTGGTGGGTGTCTTGTACGTACTAGATGAACCATCGATTGGGTTGCATCCGCGTGATAACGAACGCCTGTTGACGACCCTCAAGGGTCTGCGTGATCTAGGCAATACTGTGTTGGTTGTCGAGCACGATGATGAAACGATCCGCACTGCTGATTGGATTATAGATATGGGTCCGGCTGCGGGCGCGCATGGTGGTGAGGTTGTCGCCGAAGGCACGCCGGAACAAATTCTGGCGAATCCAAATTCATTAACCGGCGCTTACCTTTCAGGTCGGCTGCAAGTTCCTGTTCCTAAAGAACGCCGTGCTGGAAACGGCAAGACGCTATCCATCGTTGGGGCGCGGGCAAACAACTTAAAAGATATCACTGTCAACATCCCCTTGGGCAAACTGATTTGTATAACTGGCGTCTCTGGCTCAGGAAAATCCACCCTGATGACAGAAATCCTGTATAACGCGCTAGCTGCCAGACTCAATGGTGCGCGTACCACGCCGGGTGAGCATATACGTATCGACGGTATTGAATATCTGGATAAGATCATCGAAATCGATCAGTCACCGATAGGTCGTACGCCACGCTCGAACCCTGGAACCTATACGGGTCTATTTGACGAAATTCGAAAACTTTTTGCAGAATTGTCCGAGAGTAAAATCCGCGGCTACAAGCCGGGGCGCTTCTCGTTTAATATTCATGGCGGTCGTTGCGAGGCTTGCCAGGGACAGGGCATGTTACGGATCGAGATGCAGTTTCTGCCTGATGTTTATGTTCCTTGTGATGTATGCAATGGAACACGTTTTAACCGCGAAACCCTGCAGGTGCACTTCAAGGGTAAATCCATTGCCGACGTTTTAGATATGACCGTTGAGGAGGGTGTGGAGTTATTTTCAGCTTTTCCGAATATGGTTAATAAGTTGGGGTTGTTGCAGGAAGTGGGGTTGGGCTACGTAAAAATTGGCCAACCGGCGACCACACTGTCAGGCGGAGAGGCGCAGCGTGTCAAATTGGCGAAAGAGCTATCTCGCCGCGCTACTGGCCGTACTTTATACGTATTGGACGAACCGTCGGTGGGTTTGCATGCTGCTGATGTGCATAAACTCATTGATGTTATCCAACGCCTGGTGGACTCCGGAAACTCCGTGTTGATTATTGAGCACAACTTAGATATTATTAAAGTTGCTGACTGGATCATAGACCTTGGTCCAGATGGCGGGGAGCGAGGGGGGCGGTTGGTGGCTGAGGGTTTGCCTGAGCAGATTATGCAAGTGAAAGAGAGTTACACGGGTCAGTTTTTAAGGTCGCACCTGGGCCAATAAATTTGTTTTCAGTTGCCCGGAATACGCATGGTGCCTGATTCGAATGCGATGTTTTATCCCCGCAACTGGCATTTTTCAGGTAGAATACATTTGACAGGCGGGATGCTCCCTGCCTTCTTGTGAGAATGAAAGGCAAATTTTATGACTGACGAAATTCCAGCGCTTCCTCCTAAGAAAAAGCTCAAGGCGCCTTTAAAGCCCATGGCATCGCCGCCTTTGAAAAATCCAGCTTCAACGATTTCTTCTTATCGTAAGCGCCAACAGGTGGGCCCTTTCATTATTTGGGGATTGGTTGTATTGTTACTTGTGGCTGGGATTATTCTATTGGTGGTCTGGTTGGCCAGTGGTAATGGTCCTAAGATTTCTCTTTTTGCTACTCAAACTCCTACAGCTACGATCACGTCCTCGCCGACCATCACCGCTACGGTGACGCCAACTGTTACCGAAACGATACCGCCAACTGAGACTCTTTCGCCTACCCCTAGTGAACCGTTTGAATACGCAGTTCAAGAAGGCGAAACGCTCTCGGCGATTGCAGAGAAATTTGCCCTTGGCGACCTTGGTATTCAGAAATTGTTCATTCTGAATCCGGAAATTGATCAAACTACTGCGAACGTGAGCATTGGGCAGAAGATAAAGATACCAAATCCGGATTTTCAATTGCCAACCATGACGCCCATCCCAACTAATTTGGCTTATGGAGCCAGGATTAATTACATCATTCAGCCAGGGGATACAATCGCATCGATTGCTGCAACGTTCAATAGCACCTTTGAAGATATTCTCAAAGAGAATAAAATCACCGATGCTAACAAAATCCAGGCTTTCCAGCAAATAGTTGTGCGCGCGAATCTGGTTACGCCGACCAATCCGCCCAAGCCGACTATTACGCCTGGGGCATCCCCGACACCACCTTCCCCATTTACGCCAACACCTCCTGGTGCGGCGCCATTCCCCACGGTTTCAGCTTCGCCGACAAAATAAATTTGGATGCCTGCTATCGAATTTTGGTGGCAGGCAATTTTTCCCCTACGTTTAGGCTGGACAAAACAAAAGCTCTCGTGTAGAATTCAGCCCCGCTGTACTGGAATCATTTTCGGAGGAAATACCTTGGCAAACATTAAGTCTCAGATCAAGCGCAATCGTCAAAATGAAAAACGCCGTTTGCGCAACCGTACTTTTCGCGGCGCTGCTCGTGCTGCTGTTCGTGATGCGCGCGCCACCATTGCAACTGGTAAACCCGATCCGGCTACCGTGCTTGAGGCCATCAGTCGCCTGGATAAGGCCGCTGAGAAGGGCGTAATTCATAAGAATAACGCCGCTCGTCGCAAGAGCCGCCTGATGAAGGCACTGGCTGCAGTCGAAGCAAAGTAGCTCGTTGTATTTCTTACGTCACTATTGGCGGGAGCACCTGCTTCCGCCTTTGTGATTCCAGTTGTGCATATTCAGGCTGTGTGTCATGGTACAATGTGACCAACACTGCTACTGAAAGATTTTAGTTGTGCTTAAATTGAGTTGGGTAATTTTTTGGAATTAATTCAACAAGGAGCATACCATGTCAAAAACAACAGAAGATCTTGAAGCCGCCTTTGCGGGAGAATCACAGGCAAACCGTAAGTATCTGGCATTCGCTAAAAAGGCTGACCAGGAAGGGTATCCACAAATTGCCAAGTTGTTCCGCGCCGCCGCTGCCGCAGAAACCATCCATGCCCATAACCATTTCAATGCTCTGGGTGGCGTCAAATCTACTACCGATAACCTCAAGGCAGCCATAGCGGGGGAAAATTACGAAGTCGTCACCATGTACCCGGGGATGATTGCTGATGCCGAAGCAGAAAATGAAAAGAAAGCCACCACCTCTTTCAAATGGGCTTATGAAGTTGAAAAAGTTCACGAAGCGCTTTACCGCTATGCATTGGAGCATATGGATCCCAATACGCCGATCGTCGATTTTTATGTCTGCCCGATCTGTGGTTATACCCATGAAGGCAAGTTTACAGGCAAGTGCCCGGTATGTCAAACACCCGCCGAAAAATTTGTGAAGGTTGAGTAATAAATGCCCGCTCAAGACCCTGAAGGTTTTTACCCTTCAGGGTCTTTTTTTATGATTACTTCCAAAGTCGCTATTCATTTCTGTAGCGCCAGAAGTTAGGACATCCGCACAACATAGATCTTTTTGAGCCCGAAAATTCTTGCGCCGAAAGTCATGATTTGAACTATCCAATCGTCACAATCACAGAGATATGATGGTTCAGGATGTTATAATTCTTTTTTGTGAAATCAATCTGACAGGTGAAGCATGTTTGAACAAGAGCAACAAACCATCCAGGCAAAGATCAAGGCTTTTTGCATTGAAAATGACATTCCGGAGACTGAATTAAGATGGGCTCCGATCCCTTTTAGCGGAGAATGGGGGATTTCGGTTTCTTTTTTTCAGATGGCTGCCAATGAGGCAAAGGCCGGTAAAGGCAAAGGAATACCTGTGCCACAGCGAGCCGCTGAATTAGCCGGGCAAGTTAAAACCTATATTGGAACCGTCCCCAATATTAGCCACATTGATGCCACGAAAGCATATTTGAATCTTTATTTTTCCACTCCAGAATATGCATCCCGAGTGGTCAATACTGTCTTGGATGTTGGTGCCCGCTTTGGGGCTGGTTCACCCAAGAGCGAGCGTGTAATGGTTGAATATGCTCAGCCGAATACTCACCATTCCTTCCATATTGGGCATGCGCGTAACACGATGTTAGGTGAGTCGCTCGCTAGAATCGAGCAATTCGCAGGTTTTGAGACCATCCGCGCCTCTTATCCTGGTGATATTGGTTTGGGGGTGATCACCGTGATCTGGGCTTATGATAAATTTTATCGGGGAAAAGAGCCTCAGGGTATTCACGAACGCGGGCAGTGGCTTGCGAATATCTATGTGGAAGCTACCCGCATGCTTGAAGCGAAAGAAGGTGAGAGCCCGGAAGAAAAGACGCGCCGAGAAGGTTTTGACGTAGAACGACGTGACATGTATCGAAAATGGGACGCCGGCGACCCGCAAGTACGGAAGCTCTGGTTGGAGACGCGCGAGTGGAGTTTACAAGAATTACGGGATATTCTGGAAATACTTAATACAAAAATTGATGTGTGGTTTTTTGAGAGTGAAGTCGACGAACCTTCAAAAGCAATCGTTGATGAACTGATCGCCAAGGATATTGCCACAGATGAACGCCCCACTGGTGGGGCGGTGATCGTGAAAATCGATGAAAAGCTTGGCTTGACCAAGGAAAAGTACCGGACAAACGTAATCTTACGTTCGGATGGCACAACCTTATATTTGACCAAGGACCTTGCTTTAGCCAAGGTGAAATTTGAACAATATCACGTTGATCGCTCGATTTACGTGATCGACGTACGACAGTCTTTGCACATGCAGCAAACTTTTGCAATTCTAAGGCTGTGGGGGTTCCCCCAGGCGGAGAAGTGTTACCACCTTTCATACGGGTACGTTAGTTTGCCTGAAGGTGCCATGTCAGCTCGTCGCGGCCGGGTTGTGTTATTCAAAGAAGTTTATGATGAAGCCATCCAACGGGTGCTGGCGGTCATTGCTGAAAAGAACCCTGGCATGCTTGAAAGTGAACGTGCAGGCGTTGCCATTAAAATCGGGTTGGGAGCATTGGTTTATTCGATGCTGTCCGTGGACAACAATAAGGATATCGTTTTTGATGTTAATGAAGCCCTTAGCTTTGATGGCCGGACTGGTCCATACATTCAAAATGCCTATGTCCGCGCGAATTCTATTCTTAAAAAATACTGGGCTGAAAGCCAGATAGCAGAAGGGGCAGTCCTGCCTGCTGCGAAATTTGAGTTTATTTTAACAAATCATGAAATTGAGTTGATTGAACAAATTACTCGTTTTCCTGCCCTGGTTCAACAGGCGGCGAATGAATACCGCCCGATGATCATTGCTGTCTATGTTTATGATCTGGCCAATACCTTCCACAGTTTTTACCATGCGGTACCAGTGCTCCAAGCCGACAACGAGCTGGTGAGAGCCGCGCGTCTGCGGATGGTAGCCGCCGCAAAACAAACGATCGCCAATGCCTTGGCGCTTTTGGGCATCACAGCCCCAGAAGTGATGTGACGTAGCGGGCAAAGTCCGTTACGAAAGTCAGCGAAATCCTGTTTTGTCACAGGATGCCCGGTGAAGGGCGATGAATCTCCTCAAAAGCGCGGGAGACTCTGTGTTGTATCAATGCCAAACAACTACGGTGACAAAGACAAGAATTTTGCTGAAATTCATCTTTTCTGTACAGGAGAAACTGCATGTCCCCGATCAAAACACTTATCATGGGAGCCGCTGGGCGCGACTTCCACAATTTCAATACCTTCTTTCGCGGAAACACGGATTATGAAGTTGTGGCCTTTACCGCCACCCAGATTCCCGATATTGAAGGTCGCCTATACCCCAAGGAACTGGCTGGTGATCTTTATCCTGCGGGCATCCCGATCTATGCCGAAGCTGATTTACCGGAATTGATCAAGAAACACAATGTTGAACAGGTTGTGTTTGCATACTCTGATCTGCCGCATGAATACGTTATGCACAAGGCTTCCCAGGTTAATGCGCTGGGTGCCGATTTTCGGATCATGGGCACAAAATATACCCAGGTTAAATCCTCCAAACCAGTAATTTCTGTTTGCGCTGTACGCACCGGTTCTGGCAAATCGCAGACTACCCGCCGTGTTTCACTCATTCTACGTGAAATGGGCTACAAAGTGGCTGCCATTCGCCATCCTATGCCTTATGGTAACCTGGTTCGCCAGGAAGTCCAGCGGTTTGCTGATTATGGCGATCTTGACAAACATGAATGCACCATTGAAGAACGCGAGGAATACGAACCTCATATTGATAACGGTGTTATTGTTTATGCCGGTGTCGATTACGAGAAAATTTTACGTCAGGCCGAGAAGGAAGTTGACATCATCCTTTGGGACGGTGGTAATAATGACTTCTCATTTTATGTCTCGGACTTTCAGATTGTCGTCGCCGACCCGCATCGCGCCGGACATGAGAGCAGCTACTACCCAGGTGAGACCAATGTCCGCATGGCTGACGTTTTCGTCATCAACAAGGTTGATACTGCTGATCCTGAAAAGGTTATTCAGGTTCGTGAGAACCTGCGCCGCCTTAATCCGAACGCTGTCGTGATAGAAGGTGCATCTCCGTTGTTCGTTGATGACCCGGCTGCCATCCAGGGCAAGCGCGTGCTTGTGGTCGAAGATGGCCCCACGCTCACCCATGGTGAAATGGCTTACGGAGCTGGTTACGTGGCTGCCCGCCGTTTTGGTGCGGCTGAAATCGTTGATCCTCGCCCGTTTGCTGTCAGATCCATTGCTGCTACGTATGTGAAATATCCCAAGACAGGCCCGATTTTGCCTGCTATGGGTTACGGTGAAGCGCAAACACGGGATTTGGAAGCGACCATAAATGCATCGGATGTGGACCTGGTCGTCATTGGCACCCCCATTGATCTGACACGTATCATCAAGATCAATAAGCCTTACCAGCGCGTGCGCTATGAACTCCAGGAGATTGGCCAGCCCACTCTGGCCGATCTATTGATGAAGAAATTTGGCAAGAAGAAGTAAATTGGAAAACGGATAAATTGGGAACCGGATGGCAAAGACTGTCCGGTTCTTTTTGATTTTGGGAAACCAAGGGAAGAATCCAGGCTGGTTTGGCGCGAATTGATTAAATCAGGTCGAGTCGGCCTGCGTAATGGTACAATCAAGCGATTGGGGTATAACTTCAATCCTTATTTTTGTTCCCGACTGCAAGACCAGTCAGACTAGTGAGAAATGTAAGACAATGTTTATCGATCATGCCGAAATTTACGTACGATCTGGAAACGGTGGAAATGGAATGGTTCACTTCCACCGAGAAAAATTTGTTTCGCGTGGTGGCCCGGATGGGGGTGATGGCGGCAAGGGTGGCGATGTCATCATTGAAGTCAGGTCAACCATGAATACGCTCGCAGATTATCGCCATAATATGCGTTTCCTTGCGGATGATGGCAAAGGCGGCGGTCCCAATAATATGTCTGGGCACGGCGCTGATGACCTGATCATTCCTGTTCCGCCGGGTACAGTTATTTTTGATAGCATGACCGGCGAACTGATCGGAGACATGACTGAGCCGGGTCAGAGGTTGACGATTTGCAAGGGCGGTCGCGGTGGACGTGGTAACCAACATTTTGCTACGTCGCGTAATCAGGCTCCGCGCACAGGTGAGAAGGGTGAGCCCTGTGAAGAAAAGCAATTGCGCTTTGAATTAAAACTAATCGCGGATATTGGTATTATTGGCGTGCCTAATGCGGGAAAATCCACCCTACTGTCGGTCTTGACCAATGCCAAGCCCAAGATAGCGCCGTACCCATTCACCACCATTGAACCAAATCTGGGCGTTGCCAGGGTGGATGAAGAAACCACGGTAGTATTGGCGGATATTCCGGGGTTGATCGAGGGCGCCAGCCAGGGAGCAGGATTGGGACATGACTTCCTGCGCCACATTCAACGCACCCGTGTCTTGATCCACCTCTTAGATGGTTTATCCAGCGATCCATTGGCTGATTTCAGCCAGATAAACGGAGAACTATCGCTATTCGACCCCAATCTTTCTAGAAAGCCGCAAATTGTTGCATTAAATAAAATGGATCAGGCTGAAGCGGTGGAACTCTTTCCGAAACTCAAGAAAGAACTGAAGAAACGCGGCTATGAACTCCTACCGGTTTCGGCAATGGCTCGAACCGATACGCGTGACCTTTTATACAAGGCTGTAAACCAATTGGCGAGTACGCCTGTACTGGCAGATATGGAAGTCCCCCTGCCAGTCTATCGTCCAAAGGATGACCCAAAACAGTTTGTGGTCTCGCGGGAGGGCGCTAATGAATGGCGGGTTTCTGGCGCGGGGATTGAACGAACCGCCAAGATGACCTATTTCGAGCATTCAGGCTCTCTGCGCCGTTTCCAAAGGTTGTTGGAGATGCTTGGTATCGAAGCTGCCCTGCGTGAAGCAGGTGTCAAGGATGGTGACACAGTCATGATCGGCGACCACGAACTGGAATGGCAGAATTAAGAATTTTTTCAGACTATGCATAAAAACTGGGGCTGTCCTTTTGGGACAGCCCCAGTTTTTATGATCGGCGGTTGCGCAGGAATGTTGGGATATCCAGATCTTCCTGATAGGAAGGCTGGGCCCTAAATTCGGGCGGGTTGATGGTGGCCGGAGGGATCGAAGGGGCTGCATTTACAGTAACCGATTCGAAGGGGCGTTGGTCCATCGGTATGCTCGGTGCGGGCTGCTGGCGCTCGGGCTGCGAGGGGCGGGGAGGGTTGTTTGCCGTAGACTGCTGCCGTTCGGGTTGCTGGCGAGAGGTGTTTGATGCCGGGCGTTGTTCCACGATGCGGCGTGGCATGGTAGCGCGTTCGAAACCGGTCGCAATTACGGTAATGCGGATTTCGTCGCCCATATTGGGATCGATGACAGCTCCGAAGATCATGTTAACATCAGGGTGAGCGGTTTCGCGGATGATGGCTGCTGCTTGGTTGACCTCGAACAAAGTCATGTTTGGTCCACCGGTGACATTGAATAGGACACCTCGGGCGCCGTCGATCGTGATGTCGAGTAATTGGCTTGAAATTGCCTGTTCTGCAGCCAGGCGGGCGCGATCATCGCCTTCGGCGTGGCCGACTGCCATAAGAGCAGCGCCGCCTTCAGACATGATTGCCTTAACATCGGCAAAATCGAGATTGATCAAGCCAGGAACAGTAATTAGTTCGGAAATACCTTGAATACCCTGGCGTAGAACATCATCCGCCATGCGGAAAGCATCACTCAGGCTGGCTTTCTTGTCAACGATCTGTAAAAGCCGGTCATTGGGGATAACGATGAGGGTATCGGCATGTTCTTTAAGCATATCCATGCCAGATTCAGCAGACTGCATACGGCGTCCGCCTTCAAATGTGAAGGGGCGGGTTACAACGCCAATGGTCAGAGCGCCACACTCTTTGGCAATCTGTGCCACAATTGGAGCAGCGCCAGTGCCGGTACCACCACCCAGGCCGGCGGTGACAAAGACCATGTCCGCGCCTTTAAGCACGGTGTACAATTCTTCGGCAGTTTCTTCCGCCGATTTTCGGCCAACTTCCGGGTTGCCGCCCGCACCCAGGCCGCGGGTCAGTTTGTCGCCGATGCGTACTTTGGTGGGGGCTTTGGCTAAAAGCAGGGCCTGAGCATCGGTATTGATCGCAACAAATTCGACTCCCTGAATGCCTTCTATGATCATTCGGTTTACTGCATTGCAGCCAGCGCCGCCGACACCGACGACTTTGATGCGGGCGAAGGTTTCCACAGGTTTGATTTCCATTTTTCCTCCTAAAATGAGTACCGATTAGATGTGATGGTTTCAGTTTTGATTGATGTTGGACGGCTTATGCCGTTTGTTTGAATGCTTGCAATTACGGGATCAGGCGTCTTATCAGGTTCTTGACGGTATTCCAATTTTCGCCTTCTCCTTTCTGCAATTTGCGCCCTTTTGAATTTTCTCGAAAGGACAATGGAATGGCTTGCAGTGCAACAGCCCAGGTGAGAAGTCCCACGCTGGTCGAATAGGCCGGGGAGTTGAGTTTATCTGCTAACCCCAGTAACTTGTCTGGTTGCGCGGTACGAACAGGCATCCCTAGCACTTTACTTGCCAATTGGCGGATACCGGGCAGCAGGCTTGTACCGCCAGTCAGGATCATCCCTGCAGGTAGTAGCCCATCATAACCGGAACGCTTTATTTCTTGTAGAGCCAAATCGAACATCTCATCCACACGCGCCTCGATAATCAGCGATAGGTCACGGCGGCTCATTCGTATGGGGTTTTCTGCGCCAAATGGCTGAATATTGAAGGCTTCATCCATGCCCACTTCAGCCTGTACGGCATGCCCATGTTGTTTTTTGACTTCTTCTGCCTGATTGATGGGCAAACGCAGGCCGTGGGCAATATCTTGAGTGATGTGATTGCCACCGACAGCCAGTACCATTGTGTGCCATACATCGCCGTTTACATAAATTGCCAGGTCGGTTGTTCCGCCGCCAATATCGCATACAACCGCGCCCATATTGCGCTCAGTGTCTGTCAACACCACTTCGGCAGAGGCAAGTGGGTTCAGAACGAATTGAGCCACATGCACACCTGCAGCACCTACGGCTTGGCGGAGATTCTCTGCCGTAGCGGTTGCTGCGGTGATTACATGCGCTTCCACTTCCAACCGGTAGCCATGCATGCCGATCGGTTGGTGAATACCGTCCTGACCATCGAGCGAAAATCCACGTTGAATGACGTGAATGACCTCGCGGCTGTTGGGGATTGCTACTCCGCGAGCGGCATCCATCGCGCGGTCGATGTCTGTGTCTTCCACAGTGTGACCAGAAACTGCCACCACTCCGCGACTGTTGATCGAAGCTACGTGTGCCCCGGCCAGGCTCACGATGGCTGTTTCAATCTTCACCCCCGATGTCTGCTCGGCTTGCACAATCGAACGGGCAATTGCTTGGGAGGCTGCAGTTAAATCGACAATCACACCCTTGCGAATTCCTTCGGATGGTTCAATTCCCACGCCCATAATACGCAGGGAATCATCCTGTTCTACCCGGGCTACGAGGGTACAGATTTTCGTTGTTCCAACATCAATTCCGACTACGATATCATCCATAATTTATTGCTCCACCCGATAGAACGGAGCGCTCGGATATTCAACGCTGATCAAGATGGGCTGAATGTTTTTCTGGCTAAGGTCATCAAGCATGCGTTGGTAAACTTGTAACTTGAGGGCGTTATCTCCATTGGAATGGCCAAAATAAACCTTCCAACCTTGCGGATCATTCCAGCCAAGTCCATATTGTGGGTCAAATACCATGATAGCGCCTTGTGGTAGGGAGGCTGAAAGGGATTCAATTGCCATGGAGATATCAGGCGCTAGAAATGGCTGTGCTGCGGTAATTTTTACCGGGTCAATGTTGGCAGGTGAGACTGGTGGATCTCCCGCAGCTAAAATGGTTGGCAGCGTATCCACCTGCCCGCGGGGTGGAAAGGCATACCCAAAAGCATCTACCCACACAATCTGGCCATCATGTTGCCAGGCTGCTACGGGGGTTCGCTCATCCACCGAGATTACCACATTATTTGGGATTTTTACTTCAACTTGCACAATTGAAATGTCCGGGAATGCAGCCAGGATATTGGCTTGGATTTGTGCCGGGTCAAGGCTAACAGCCGGTAGATTCGCTATTCCTAAAACATCCTGAAT
Source organism: uncultured Anaerolinea sp. (assembly GCA_964536185.1). Taxonomy (GTDB): domain Bacteria; phylum Chloroflexota; class Anaerolineae; order Anaerolineales; family Villigracilaceae; genus UBA5195. Next base: position 41,163 of record CAZHWV010000001.1, read on the forward strand.
TTCCTGGGTACTGATGCGTTTGTTACCTGAAATATCTGCATCATGGACAATAAATGGATCGATGTTTAACATTAGATAAAGATCCACGAAGCAGAAGAGGGCAATAAAAAAGGAGAGCCAGCGTGGGCCATAACCGATATGCGGCAAAGTAAAGGAAAAACTTGGAGCTTTTGGTGCATTCAGGCTCCGAGTATGCCCATAAGGCGCGCTCACGGCGCTATTGTAGCGGCGCTGCCCACTCCGGATGGAGGTGGGTGGCACGCTGCGAGTTGCTGCAGTCCACACAACCTTGGGCTTGACAGGAGCCTTGGGCGCTGGGGCTGGTTTCGGCTTCGCTGCATTTTTTTGCGTCAACTTGTCCCTTTGTTTTTGGTCCTCTTCTTTGCGGATGCGAATGGCTTCTGCGCGGGTGATGGTGGTGCGGTCAGGGCTCATTTATCCCTCCTGAACTGATGAATCGTGCGGTTGCGGTCGGCTTTTCGTTCCAATGCGAGTTCAATAAGGCTGTCTACCATCGATGCGTATGACAAACCGCTGGCTTCCCAGAGTTTTGAGTACATGCTGATCTTTGTGAATCCAGGGATGGTGTTGATCTCATTCAGGAATATTTCTCCGGTCTGTGGGTCAAGTAGAAAATCAATTCGCGCCATTCCGCAGCAATCTATAGCCTTAAAGGCGCGTACTGCCATTTCTTTGATTTGTGTGGACTGCGCGTCGGTCAGTGGGGCCGGGATGTGAAATTCGGATGTGTCCAATACATATTTTGCCTCGTATGAATAAAAATCAGCGCCAGGGATAATTTCACCTGGGACGGATACTTTGGGTGTGTCGTTACCCAGGACCGAGATTTCAATCTCACGCGGATTGGATACGCCGCGCTCGATGAGAACACGTCGGTCATAGAGTGCCGCTTCCATCAGGCCTTCAGCGATATCATTGCGGCTGCGACACTTGGTTATACCCACAGACGAGCCGAGATTGGCTGGTTTTATGAAGAGTGGATAAGGACCGATATTTTCCGCTCGTCTGACAACGTTTTCGAGATCTTTGTCGATTTCAGTCCGCAGAACTACAATGGAATTAACCACGGGGATGTTGTTCGCGTTCATCACGTCTTTGAACAAACCCTTATCCATACCGACCGATGAAGCGACGACGTTCGCTCCAATGTAAGCAACATCAGCCATTTCAAACAAGCCTTGAATGGCGCCATCTTCTCCGAACGTGCCATGCAGGATCGGAAAATAAACATCTATGCCGACAATAGAGTTTTTAACGCAGGGGTCCTGGCCGTAGAGAATTCCAGGGTTATCCAAGATATTCAGACCTGGCCTGGATGGGTCCGGAAGAAGGCTGGCGGGGAGCAGGGTCTCGGTTTTTCCCTGCTCAAAAGCCGCCAGCGCATTCTGTCCCGTAAGCCACCTGCCATCGTGCGTGATGCCGATTTCAACCACGTCGTACCTTGCACGGTCAATGACTGAGAGCACCGAACGGGCTGACATGAGTGAAACTTCATGTTCGCCAGACCGGCCACCAAAAAGGATCGCAATACTGCGTTTTTGCTGCGTTGTTGTCATTCCCATTCACCAATTAATTCTATCTCGAGTTCCAGGTCTACATCAAAATTTTCTTTGACGGTCTTTTGGGCCAGTAAGATTAGCGCTTTGATATCTGTGGCGCGGGTTTCGCCATTATTGATAAAGAAATTTCCATGGATAGAACTGATTTCTGCATTACCAATACGCATTCCTTTCAATCCGGCGTTTTCGATCAAACGTCCAGCAAAATCACCTGGCGGGTTCCTGAACATAGATCCCATACTTGCGCCGGGGGGTTGGCTCGCTTTTCGGCGAGTTGAAAACTGGTCAATTGTATTCTTGATTTCTTCAGTGTTACCAATATTTAACCGGAATTCTGCTGAAAGGATGATGTTTTTTTGAGGATTTTGCTTTAATTGGCTACTGCGATAGCCATATTCCATCTTTTCCACTGGCCACCATGTGCGTCCAGATTCTGTTAATATCTCGGCACGAAGTAAAGTTTGAGCGATGTCACTGCCATAAGCTCCAGCATTCCCGTAGACAGCTCCACCAACTGTCCCTGGGACAGTCGCTGCCCACTCCAGGCCGGAAAATCCTTGGGCGGCGCTGCGGTGTGCAAGATTTGATAAAACCACACCCGATTCTGCCCAAACGGTCGGCTCAGGGTTTGTTCGGAATTCCGATGCTTTGGCTTTGTTCAGAATGACCACGCCACGAATGCCCTTATCACTAATGAGGATGTTTGATCCCACGCCAACGATAGTTAGTGGCAAGTTGGCATCCCAACAAGCCTGGGCTGCATTGAATAGTTCGTCACTGCTTCGGACTGTGACCAATATATCTGCCGGTCCGCCAATTCGCGCGGATGTGTAAGGCGACAGGATCACGTTTTCCTGTACCTGGTCACTAAACCGTTCGCGCAAATTTGCAGTTACGACAGAATCCACAACTAACCTTCTTTCTCTTTATTTTTCGTTATTTTTCAAATGCCCAATCAACTTTGTTACCACGTTCCTGGTTTCGGCCTCGGATTTATTTTTGCTGAACGCTCGCCGAGGACGACCTTTTTCGCCGGGGTCAGGGTCGGGGACGTCTCCCAATATCATTTTCAGGGGCGGAAGAGCCATGATATCTGACTGATAGGTATGTGTCTTGTCTGCCATGGTGTTACCTCGCTTTACGTGTATCCTGCTCTACTTATTTTTCAAGAGTCGTGCCAGCACTTCGGCGCTGACTAAATCAGCATCTCCGGCTGACATGATGATTAAAATATCGCCAGACCTGAGATGAGTAACAAGATAATCGCTGATCTCTGGCAGAGCAGGGATAAAGTGGACTGCCTTGTGCTGCATGGCTTTGACCACTTGCTCAGCCGAAAAAATCTGTTTAGGTTCGCGCGCTGCATACACTTCACTGACGATAACTTCATCTGCATCATCAAAAGAACCGGCGAATTCACCAAATAAAGCCAGTGTACGCGAATATGTGTGCGGTTGCCAGACAGCCCAGATGCGCTTGGCAGGGAAACGGGCACGCGCGGCAGCCAGCGTCGCGCGGATTTCGGTTGGGTGATGCGCATAGTCGTCAATTATCACTACGCCTTGCGCTTCACCCTTGATCTCAAAGCGCCGTCCCGTACCCTTATATCCGTCTAGTGCATTCGCCGCCTCTTTGAGTGTGTAACCCATTAAGACGATGACCCCTAGAGCGGAGAGCGCATTGCGAACATTATGTAATCCTGGAACGCTGAGTTGAATTCCGGAAACGTAATCCGGTCCGGATTGCAAGCGGATAAGGACGTTAAAGGTGAAACCGCCGAGATGATTGGCTATCACATTTTGGGCCAAAATGCATTCACCAGGTCCAGTTTCTTGGTCATTAGAGATCCGGTATCCGATTACACGTTTGCCCATTCGGCGGACTTCTTCAGCCAGGTTGGTTGCACCCAGATCCTCCGAGCTAATAATTAGTGCACCATTTTCAGGCACCAACAAAGCAAATTTCTTGAAAGCAGCAAAAAATTCTGCTGAAGTTGGATAAATATCTGGATGGTCATATTCTATGTTAGTCACAATAGCGTAACGCGGTTGTAAGCCCAGGAACATGCGATCATACTCGTCGGCTTCAATTACAAAGGCTCTGCCTTTGCCAGCCCGGGCGTTGACCCCAAAATTTAGCGAGACGCCGCCAATGATGAAGGATGGATCAGCGCCGAGTTGGTGGAGAGCCCAGGCGATCATGGCCGTTGTGGTGGTCTTGCCATGCGTCCCTGCGACGGCGATGCCGTCCTTATCCGGCGGGGCCATCATGCGTCCCAGAAAGTCAGCACGTTTATAAACCGGAATTCCGGCGGCTAGGGCAGCGATCACTTCAGGGTTATCATCCGCAATTGCGGACGAACGCACTACCCAATCGGCACCCATCACGTTTTCGGCTGTGTGTCCTTCTGAGACAACGACGCCAGCATTCTTTAGATCGGTGGCCAGGGGAGAGATGCTACGATCAGAGCCGCTGACTTGGTATCCCTGCTCAAGCAGGAATCGCGCAATAGCAGATAATCCGGAGCCACCGATCCCGATGAAATGAACGTGTACCATCAGATGAATACCACCAGAACGAAAATGAAACATAAAATGACGGCGAAGTAGATAGCTGGTTCACCAAGCAAACGAGGCGCAAGTATTGGAATCAGATGGATGGCCGCTTCGCCCATTGAAGTGCCGGCAATCGGTGGAGTGATGAAATCGCTAAATGGATAATTTGCTTCAGCCAGGTAAAACCAGACTGTTCCGACCACCAGAAATCCATTCAGTGCACCTAGTACGAAACCGAGCAGGCTGTCCTGAAGCTTTTCACGATTGGCCTTGGATGCGAAGCGGGGTAAGCCAACCGTTTGATAACCAAAAAAGACCAGCGTGGTGACAATGGTGATGCGGATCCAGAATAAGGGTGTATCGTCGGAGGGTAAGGCCTTGATCACCGGCACATAACGCATAAGCAAACTATTGAACGACAATGCCAGAATAACGCTGAACGAAACCAACAATTCCTTGGCCCAGCCACGCATCATACCGATGAGACCAAACAGGATTACCAGCAGCCAGAATGCAAAATTAAGACTGATCATTCTTGTCTCCAGCCAGTTTGAATAACTGAGCAGCAATTTTTCTGGCGGCATCTGGAGAGCGCAGGGTCATCATCGCTGTGCGCATGGCTTCCAGTTTTTCGGGAGTTTCCAATATTTTTTCAATTGTCAGGTACAGACCGCTCTTTAGCCTGGAATCCTCGATCATCAGAGCCGCACCGTGTTTGGTGAGTGCATTTGCATTGACCTTTTGATAGCGCCACGCATATGGATACGGAACAAGAATGGCGGGAGTGCCGAACAGAGGAAACTCGCCAAGAATTGAAGCTCCAGCTCGGGATACTGCCAGATCGGCCACTGCAAGTGCTGCGCCCATATCCTCGTAAAGATATGGAAAGGCATGATAGCGTTTGGCTTGTTCTTTTGGAAGAGTAGTGCGAGTTGTTTCAGCTTCAGCCCAGTCCAACTCGCCGCTGATATGAATCACTTCCACGCGCTCCAACAGGATGGTGAGATGAGCAAGCAGCGCCTGATTTAGCGAGTGCGCTCCTTTGCTGCCGCCATACACCAAGACAACGGGTAGTTCGCTTTTTATTCCAAAGTGTTTTCTTGCGGCCGTTTTTGTCCAGGTCGAAACATCTGCACGTACAGGATAGCCAGTCACAACAATGTTTGCTTTGCGTGAAAAATATTGTTTTGATTCTTCCGACGTTACGGTAATGCACTTCGCAAAATATGCCAGTGCCTTCAAAGCTAGACCGGGTTCAATGTCCGGCACATACAACAGGGATGGGATTTTTCGTCCAGCTAACGCCATCGGTACCGCCACGAAGCCACCAGTAAAGAATAATACGTCGGGTCTAAATTCGTTAAGAATGATTGTAGCGGTCTTTATTCCACGTATGATCGAGGTCAGATTAGCGGGCAACTTTCTAATATCCACGCCATGAATACCTGCTGCCGGAATGGTCTTAAACGGACTACCGGCTCGTTCGACGAGCCTGGCTTCCATGCCGCCTTCGCCACCTACCCAAAGTGTACGCACATCAGGGTGGGCAGCCTTTAGGGCATTATGAACGGCTAATGCGGGATAAACTCCGCCGCCGGTTCCGCCCGCGCAAATCAATGCTCGTACCAAGATTTCTCCATTCTTCTATTTCAGCTTGTGGCTGAATTTGCCGTGAAACGCTCAATAATATTCCAATTGCAAAAAAAGAGGCTGCCAGACTCGAGCCACCATAACTGATAAAGGGTAAAGCATTTCCTGCGAAAGGTAGCAAGCCTACCATTACCAGCATATTGATAATCGCTTCAGTTCCAATCCAGAGCGTTAGGCCGGAAGCCAAAAGACTACCAAGCATATCGGGTGCTTTATATGCAATTCGTAGGCCTCGCCAAACCAATAGCACATAGAGCATTACTGTTCCTGCAGCGCCAACCAGCCCGAGTTCTTCGGCAATAACAGCAAAAATGCTGTCAGTCGGTGCAAAAGGTAGGCCTACCAACTTGGTAGAAGCCAGCCCAAGGCCAACTCCGAACCATTTCCCATTGATAATGGCTTCAAAGGAATAGATTACGTGGTCAGAAGCCTTGGTCAGGTCTTGGATGCCCATAAAAAATTGATCAATACGTGATTGGCCGGTTGCGCTAATTTTGGTAACTAAAAAAACCACGACGACGGCCAGAATAAGCAGGGTGGTGATTTGCTTGATATCGCCACCTCCTAAGAAAAATAATAATCCGCCAAGTAGGAAGATCGTGATGGCAGCTGAAATGTCGGGTTGCAGAAAGATCAGGCCGCAGATGATACCGATGATGACTGCCAGTGGGATTAGCCCCCACTGAATATCGTGTAGCTGTTCGCGTTTGGAGTCCATCCACACGGAAAGATAAATAACGGTGATGACCTTGGCCAGTTCAGATGGCTGTAAGGAACCCTGCATAAAGGCGCGCCCGAACCCATCAATGGTTCCGTTGATCAATAACACGAGAATCAGCGTACCAATTGTGCCCAGCATTGCGCCTAAAGCTAATTTGCGTAAAAGGCGATAATCCAGAAATGATACAACGATGGCACCCGTTATGCTCAGAACCATCCAGATGATTTGTCTTTGGAATTGGTACATTGGATCTTTGTACCATATTAGAGAATAGTCCCAGGAAGCCGAGTAGACCATTAGCAAGCCAAACACAACAAATGCGATCATGATCAGTAGCAACGGAAAATCAGCCGGTCCGCTAGCGATGAAGCCAGATAGGCGCGATGATGGCGTTGAAGGATTAGCAGTTACGCTTGTGTCTCTGAAAATTCGAGTACCCATTGTTTAAACCTTTCTCCACGCTCTTCAAAATCTTTGAATTCGTCGTAACTCGTTCCGCCAGGCGAGAACAGGACAACAAATCCGGGCTGGGCCAACCGGGAAGCTGCTTTGACCGCATCCTGGCATTTTTCGACACGCGTAAGACTGTAAGGTTTCGAGCCCGGATTAGGCTGGCCTATGGCAGCTTGGATTTTTTCCGCGGCAGCGCCGAAAATGATCACATGGTCTACGCGCTGGTGGATAAGCTTACCTAGATCATCCCAAGGTAATTCTTTGTCACGCCCGCCTAGTAGCAGGATGAGTGGAGCGCCGAAGGATCGGATGGCGGCGATCGTCCGCTCTGGGGCGGTGGCAATCGAGTCGTTGAACCAATCTGTGCCGTGCCAGGTGCGTATAAATTCCAAGCGGTGTGGAACGCCGCGAAAGCCCGTTACTCCGGCGAGCATCGCCTCATGGCTGAGACCGATGGCATGCGCAATCGTGCAAGCTGCCAAGGTATTCAGGCGGTTGTGCTCTCCTCGCAATTCAATCCGATCCTCCACAGGAAGGCGTGTAATCTGAGTGCCCTGGCGAATAAAGAATTTTTCATTTTCAATGTACGCGCCGTCCTGGTTTGCAGCAAGAGAACTGAACCCAAAAGAGAACAGGTGGCTGCGAATATTTCCGGCTAATGCCCAGGCGGCGGGGTCATCCCGACCCAGAATTGCGCAGTCGTTGGGAGACTGGAAATTGACAATCCGGGATTTCGCTGCGATATAGTTTTCCATCGTCTTGTGGCGGTCAAGGTGATTGGGTGTAATATTTAATATTGCTGCCACATCCGGCGAGGATGTCATGAGTTCTGCTTGAAAGCTAGAAATTTCGAGAATCGCCAGGTCGGAAGGCTGCATATCATCGACGTAATTGAGCAATGGATCGCCAATGTTACCGCCAATCCAAATGTGCCCATATTTTCTGTCCTGGTCTGAATGGGCTATGCGTCCAACCAGTGTGGTGGTTGTTGTTTTTCCGGCTGAACCGGTGATGCCTACTGTTTTACAAGGTACGGCATCCATGAAAATTTGCGTGTCGTTCGAAAGGCGGATGTGGTTATTCCGAGCAAACACCACAAGAGGATTATCAGGCGGAACCCCGCCCGAGATGCACACCAGATCAGGCCGTGGATCGAGGATAGCTGGGGAGTGCCCACCCGTGGACCATTCGATCTTGAAATTGGCCAGATTCTCCATCTCGACACTGAGCTGCTCTGTTGAGCGCTGATCGTTTAGGACCACAGTTGCATCGTGACGCGCAAGGTAGCGAGCCAGGGCAATTCCTTGCCGGGCTGCACCGATAACAACAACTCTTTTTCCTTGCCATTCACTCTGCGTCATCATATATCCTAGGACATTGCCAGTCCAACAGCAATCAGCGCTGCCAGAAGGCCGATAAGCCAGAAACGCTGGACTATTTGGGTTTCACTCCAGCCGAGAAGTTCAAAGTGGAGATGAATAGGCGCCATTTTGAAGAAGCGCCGTCCTTTGGTATATTTAAAATACAAGACCTGGATTACCACGCTCAATGTTTCGCTGACGGGGATGATTGTAACCAGTGGCAGGATCGCCCATTGACCGGTCATGAGGGCTACCACGGCTACAGTTGCGCCCAGCGCCAGAGAGCCTGTATCGCCCATAAATAACTGCGCTGGGTGAACATTGAACCACAGGAAGCCAAAAAGTGCGCCGACCAGGGTGAAAGAAAACTGTGCTAGAAAATTTTGCCCTTGAATGAGAGCAATTGCTCCGTAAGCAGAAAAAATGGTTACTGAGATCAACCCTGCCAGCCCGTCCAGCCCATCTGTGAAATTGATGGCATTGGATTCCGCGACAATGATAAAGGCCGCGATCGGTACGTACCACCAGCCCAAATTGACCAGAGTCTGGATGCCAGGGATATACAAATCTGGGGCATCCAGGACGAATTTAAGTGCCCAGGCTACAATTCCGGCAATTAGCCATTGCAGCAAAAACTTGGTGCGCGCGCGCATTCCGTCGCCTTTACGTTTGCCACGAATGCCTTCCCAGTCATCCATGGCTCCTAGAATGCCGAAAGCCAACATGGTTACCAATGGGACGAAAACTGATTTTCCGCTCAGCTTGAATCCTATCAGTGCTGCTGCATTCAGCAAGACGGTGAGCAACAAAACTGGCAAAATAACCATCACGCCACCCATGGTAGGCGTGCCCATCTTGACCATGTGTTTGCCGGGCTCTTCTACGCGGATCTGTTTGCCAATTTTAAAGTGGCGTAGAACACGCAGGAGAGGCCCCCCCCAAATTACGGTCAACATAAAGCTCAGTCCGGCAAGACTTACGGCGAGCGTTGTGTAATTCATTCGGAGACCTCGATCGCAGCCACGATTCGTTCCATTCGCAAGCCGTGAGAGCCTTTTATCAGCACTGCATCTGCAGAGGTCAGGTGCTTTTTCAGCCAATCTACGATATTTTCCGTTTCCTCGTATTCAAGGACGGAAGTTTTCTCCATACCAGCCTTGCGGGCGGCTTGTGCGATCATCTTCGCGCGAAGCCCTAATGTAACCAGTACATCAACTACCTGGGCGGCACGGATGCCCACTATTTCGTGTCCTTCACGTTCGTACTGTCCGAGTTCGAGCATATCACCCAGAACCGCAATCTTGCGTCCCTGAAGTTCTTCCAACAGGTTGAGAGCAGCCAGGGTAGATTCGGGCGAGGCATTGTAGGTATCGTCAATGATCAGCGCGCCGCTTTCAGCGCGGACAACGGAAAGACGTAGTTGAGCCTGACTTTCTTGCAGCCCGCGGACTATTTCACCCCAGGTGAGACCTTCTACCAGGCCAACAGCAGCTGCGCGCAAGACGGTTTCCACAGAATGGCGACCAATCATTGGTACGCGCAAGTGCAAGGTCTCATTTTTGTAGTGCATCTGGAGGCGAATACCCTCCAGGCCATTACTATCCACGTTATCGGCCCATAAATCCGCATCAGGTGTCATCCCATAGTAAAAGACGCGCGCTTTGGTCAGTGATTTCATTGGGCGGATGAAAGGATCATCGTAATTGAGGATGGCAACGCCCTCGGGAGCGGGGGGCAATGCCTCGATGAGTTCTGCTTTGCCAGAAGCAATGATCTCTTTTGAACCAGCCCGTTCAGCATGCACTGTGCCAATGTTCGTAATCACCCCAACTTGTGGGATGGCAATATCACAAAGCTGCTTGATCTCGCCTGGGACGTAGAAACCCATTTCCAAAACCGCTCGCTGATGACCCGGGGTCAGCTTTAAAATATTTAGCGGCATTCCTATTTCATTATTAAGGTTCGCGGCGCTTTTCAGCGTGATGTAGCGTTGGCTGAGTACCTGAGCGACCGCTTCTTTTGTGGTGGATTTTCCCACACTGCCGGTGATGCCGATCACGCGGAGTTCAAGTTTTCGGCGCCAGAAAGCGGCAATATTTTGCAAAGCGGTTACGCTGTTTTCGACGAGAAAGCAAACCGGGAGCTCAGGATGTTCTTCGGTGGGCAGCTTGTTCGCGGCGGATAACTTACCGTTGCGGAGATCGACCAGCGTAAATGCAAGGCCTTCATCATCTTGGGGTGTTCCCTGTATCTCGTGCTCGATGAGCGCAGCGACGGCTCCCCGTGAAAAAGCCTGGATCACAAAGTCGTGACCATCTACTTTTTCACCAGGGATGGCCACAAACAACCCGCCGGGAATGACCTGCCGCGAATCAATCGCCGCCTCTGTTATGAACACCGGTGGTGTTTCAGGGCGGAAATTGGTCAAAGCTTCGATTAAATCGGCAAAAGTTAGCACTTAGCTCACTGTCCGGCTAATTGTTTGCGAATGTCGTCGGGTGGAATATTCATCAATATCACAAGTTTTTCGACGACGTTGTGAAAGATTGGGGATGCGACGTATGAAGCCCAGTCAGATTTTTTTGGACGTTCCATCCATACAAATACCATGAATTTCGGATCATCAACCGGGCCCCATCCCAAAAATGAAGCATTGGTCTGATTGGGATCGTAAAGACCATCTGGACCGGGGATGGATGCAGTACCGGTTTTTCCTGCCGTGCGGTACCCTTCCACATTGGATACGGAATTTCCTGCTTGCATGGCTTCCGCCATCATATCGCTGACAGTCCGCGCCGTTTGGGGCGAAATCGGAGTACCCAGGGTTTGCGCAGGCGTGTTGTGCTGGTTGCCATTGCTAACCATGGCAGATAACACATGCGGGTATACCATTTTGCCATCATTTGCCAGCGCAGAAGCAGCGGCCATCATTTGAATTGGGCTGACGGCAACACCCTGGCCAAATGCATTTGTGCCGAGGTCAACCTTATACCAGTCCGCATCAGCAGGATCTTTCAGACGTCCACTTGTTTCATTGGAAAGGTCGATACCGGTTGGATGTCCGATGCCAAAGCGGCGCATATAGGTGTAAAAAGTTTTCTCGCCCATCAAGTCTGCAAGCCGTGCCATGCAAACATTTAGCGAATGTTGAAGGCAGCCAACCATATCCTGCACACCCCAGGCGCCTTGATCCCAATTGAAGATATTTACCCCGCCGATTTCAAAGAAACCCGTATCGAGATAGGTTGTGCGCGGGGCCACCAGTCCAGAATCGATGGCAGCGGCCATTGTCAGTATTTTAAAGATGGAGCCTGGCTCGTACTGCATTGAAACACCGCGGTTGAATTCCCCTGCACTCTTATAAATGCTGTTGTAACTCGAGTAGTCATTCAAATCCATTTGTGGAGTTGAAGCCATCGCCAGGATTCCACCGGTGCGAGGATCCATTACGATGATGGTGCCGGCTGTCGAGCCGGTCTCTTCCATACCATTTTTTAATTCAGTTTCTACCATGGATTGAATTTCGCGATCAATGGTCAGAATTAGATCAGCGCCGGCTGGTGCCTTCGGCATTTCTCCAGCCATATTTGGGTCCAGAGGAACCAGAACCGTTTTTGGTACGCCGGCGAGCAGGCTGTCATATTTCTGTTCGACACCATAGTTACCGGCATTATCCCGGTTTACAAATCCAATCACATTGGATGCCAGAGATTTATCTGGATAAGAGCGCATCATATGAGCTCTGAATTCGAGACCTGACAGGCTTGAATCGCCAGATACAGCGTATTTATCATCCAATTCACTCTGCAGGTCCTGCAAGTTTTTAGCTTTATCTGAAGGCACGTATTTTTCTAAGACAAGGTATACCTGTCCAGCAGGTGGGTTCGTAATCTGGTCAAGTGTGGTTTGATAATCCATCCCTAGGATAGAGTTGAGAGTCATTGCAATTGTCTGAGGGTTATTAATATCTGCCAGATTGACGCCGATCTCATAAACTGTCTTATTCCCGGCCAGCATACGGCCTTTCTGATCGAAAATCCTGCCGCGTTCGGGATAAAGCGTTACCAGAATCCACTTACCTTCGTCGATCCGTTTTTGAAAAATTTCGGTCATGGATTGAATGCGAAGAATCTGGACAAGGATTGCAATTGAGCCGAGGATGAATAATGCGGTAATAACACTGGCCCGCACCTGAAATTGTTTTTTCATATTGGTTAATGATCCTGTGCCAGGGGCAACGAGGCTGCCTCTACCTGGCGGGTAAGCCAACTGAATAACGATTCGGAATAATCGGGCGACATGTAATTGTCATCAGGTTCTGTGACTGGTGCGACCATGGTGAACCCTTGCTGGGGAAAATATCCAGGCACAGCCAAGTATTCCAGGTCTGTGCTTTGCAGGGGCATGTACCCGGCAGACGCGGCGCGCACTTTCAATGATTCGTTTGAAAGTAACATCGCGATTTGCGTCTGCAAGTCTGCATTGGTGCGTTGATTTGCAGTGATCTGCCTTTGTAGTTGTTGAATTTCTCTTCCAGAGATGGCGGTTCGCGATGCGACATTCAGATATAAACCTGCGACGATACTCACCAAGATCATAACCGCTAGGAAGGCAGTGATCCACTGTTTTTGAAGATGCTGGGGAACATCCTGGTATAGCCGCAGGGCACCAACAGCATTTGCGACGGCTTGATATGCCTTCGAACCCGTTTTGGGGGTGGGCTCAGGGCGGGAATTGGGGGCTAAAAGCTTGGCGAGAATTGTCATAGTTTTTCAGCTATCCGTAATTTTGCGCTTCTTGCACGAGAGTTCTCTTGTTTTTCGGTCTCATCGGCCACGATTGGCTTGCGGTTGATCTCTTTGATACAGGCTTTGTGTTCGCAAGTGCAAATTGGTTGGCGTGGCGGGCAAATGCAATCTATGCTTTCACGGCGGAAATATTCTTTTACGAGACGGTCTTCCAACGAATGGAAGGAGATAACTGCCAGCCGGCCACCGGGTTTCAGCAGGCTGACGGCTATCGGGATCACTGTTTCAATGGATTCCAGCTCGTTGTTGACGGTTATGCGTAAGGCCTGGAAGGTCCGTGTGGCAGGATGAATTCGTTCGTTCTTTCCAATATTCTTAAGGATCAGATCAGCCAACTCTCTGGTCGTTTGGATGGGTCGGTGATTGACGATGACGCGGGCGATTTTGCGCGAAAGCCGCTCTTCTCCAAACCGGAAAATAATGTCAGCAATCTCAAACTCTGTCAGGTTGTTTACCAAATCGGCGGCGGACTGACTGGCTTGTGGGGAAAAGCGCATATCGAGCGGGCCATCATGCAGGAAGGAAAAGCCTCGTGTGGGTGTATCCAACTGCATTGATGAGACCCCAAAGTCCAGGAGAATACCATCTATTGCATTCCAACCCAGTTTGTCCGCTTCGGTTTTCATCGTCGTATAGGATGCCTGTACGATGTGAGCCCGTTCTCCGTAAACAGCCAGGCGTTCGCGAGCCAGGGTGAGTGCCTGGGGGTCTAGGTCAAACCCGATTATCTCGCCATTTGGAGCGCTTTCGTCCAAAATAGCAGATGAATGCCCGCCAGCGCCGAGTGTGCCATCGATATAGCGACCAAGCGGCTTGGGCTGTAATGCGGTTATAATAGTTTTTAAAAGTACTGGTTGATGCGAGGTTGGGACCATGCTATTTACTTGTGGATAAGTCTAGCATGGCGAAGCGTTGAGCATTTGCTTCAGTATCCAGGAGATTCTTCACCTGCAGAGCCCACTCGGCTGGCGTCCAGATTTCAAAGTAATCACCTTGTCCAACCAGGGTTGCTTCATTGCTGAGCGCCAGGAATTGTCGTGATTGTGGCGGCAATAGGATGCGCCCGGCTTTATCCACTTCTACCTTGTAGGCGGATGAGAAGACGAGACGCCTGAGCAAGCGCGTGGCTGGATCGGTGAGATTCATGGCGTTTAGCCGTTCATAAACCATTTGAAAGTAGGCCGCGCTCATGATCATCAAGTTTCGGTCAAATCCTTGAGAGATGTAGGCGCCTTCTCCCAACGTATCACGGAACGCTGCTGGAATTGTCAGGCGCCCTTTTTCGTCGAGAGAATGTTGGTACTGGCCTAAGAACATATGTTCTACTACTCCATTAATGCACAGAACGCCGGACACTTGTCCCGGCGCTCCACTTTATCCCACTTCGTCCCACTTACTTCCATATTCTACACCTTAAAAAGCGAGAATTCAAGTGGGAATAAGGTACTCTTTATGGAATAGTGTCAACCTAACAAATCTGATATGTCTTTTGCCCTGAATTACCCCACTCAAGGACCGTAATTCGTGTTAATCTGGCGGGAGATCAGTGAAGCTCAAAAAGTTGTTTGCAATGTGTCCCTTTTATAGAAAGCGAATTGTATGAATCTTACCCTGCTCGAATCTCCAAACTGGAAAGACTATGAATTGCTTGATAGCGGCGAGGGGCTGAAACTCGAAAGGTTTGGACCATACCGGTTTGTCCGGCCTGAGGCCCAGGCTATCTGGAAGCGTGGATCTACAGAATCAGCCTGGCGTGAGGTACATGGGGTTTTTCAGCCTACAAGCGAAGAGAGCGGTGGCCATTGGGCTTTCAAGCAGCAGGTCGATGAAAAATGGATAATGTCCTACGCTGGTATTAAATTTTGGACAATGACAACCCCCGGGCGGCACCTGGGGATTTTCCCGGAGGTTGCTGCCCACTGGGATTGGTATTCGGCCTTGATTGAAAAAGCTGGACGTCCAGTGAAGGTGCTTAACTTGTTCGGTTATACTGGGTTGGCATCTTTGATGGCGGCCAAAGCTGGGGCGCAGGTGACACATCTGGATGCCTCAAAAAAATCGGTAACATGGGCGCGTGATAATCAGATTCTTTCCGGATTGGAACAAAAACCTATCCGCTGGATTGTCGACGATGCGCTGAGATTTGTTGAACGCGAAGTTCGCCGTGGAGCCAAGTATGACGGAATTATTCTCGATCCCCCCAAATTCGGACGTGGTCCCAAGGGCGAAGTATGGGAAATTTATGAGTCTTTACCATTATTGTTGGACGCCTGCCGTGGGATACTGAGCGATTCGCCTTTGTTTATCGCCCTGACAGTTTATGCTGTTCGCGCTTCTGGTATCCATTTAAACCAAAGTTTGGATGAGATAATGAACCAGTTCAGGGGTAAAACAGATGCAGGCGAGCTGGTTACGCGCGAAAAAAGTGCTGGACGCTTATTGTCGCAAGCAGTCTATGCCCGTTGGCAAGCGGTGTGAGTTTTGCTAATACTAGAAAATTGTCTAATGCACTGATCTGTATTTTCCTCAAATTCAGGTCAACTATTTTTTGGTGGTGTTATATTCAAGGTAGGGCAACAAAAAAGCGAGGTGTCTATGTCACTGTATGAGGAAATTCTTGAGCAACCTCATCGCCTGGGGTTGTTGTTGCGTGAACAACAGGATTCGGCCCACAAAATTGCCGATAGCATTCGCTCACGTGAAATCCGATATGTATTTTTGGCTGCACGAGGCACATCAGACAATGCTGGACGATATGCCAACTACTTGTGGGGAGCGCACAACCGTTTACCATTGGCGTTGGCTACGCCGTCGTTGTTTACCTACTACGATGAGCCGCCTTGTCTGGATGGGGCATTGGTGGTGGGTGTTTCCCAATCGGGAAAATCGCCTGATATTGTTAGCGTGCTCACCGAAGGTCGCCGACAGGGGTGTCTCACTCTGGCTGTGACCAATGAGCCAGATTCTCCACTTGCCGAGGCTGCTGAACTTGTGCTGAATATCCAGGCAGGGGTCGAAAAAGCTGTTGCGGCCACAAAAACTTATACCGCCGAGTTGATGGCTCTGGCAATGATCTCAGTTGCTTTAGGCGCTGATGAAAATGCTTGGCAGGAGCTTGCAAATATTCCAGGGTGGATTGATGAAGTGATCCAGCAGGATGCTGCCATCGCGCGAATGGCGGAGCGTTTCCGTTATATGACGCAATGCGTGGTTCTTGGGCGGGGTTATAACTATGCGACTGCCTTCGAATGGGCTCTCAAGTTGAAAGAACTCACCTATGTTGTTGCTGAACCATATTCTTCCGCTGATTTTCAACACGGTCCCATTGCCATGGTTGAAGGTGGATTCCCTGTGCTGGCGGTGGCCCCCCAAGGCAAGGTATATGACTCTATGCTCGAAATGCTTACTGTTTTGCGTAGGAAACAAAATGCTGAACTGGTGGTGATCTCTGATGACCCTCGCGCATTGGCTTTGGCGCAGTCAGCGATCAAATTGCCAGCTGGCATTCCTGAATGGCTGACTCCCTTGGTGACGATTGTTGCGGCCCAATTGTTTGCCTGCCATTTGACGGTGGTCAAAGGCTTCAATACCGATGCGCCACGCAGTATCTCAAAAATTACCGAGACGCATTGATAAATGTGGATGAAATAAAAAACAGAGAGAAGGAGCGGACGAATACCGTCAATTCCTTCTCTCTAAAAATTATATTTTTTCGGGCTTTATTTTTTTTCAAAACTCCGTTTAAAAGCATCTACAGCCAGTGGATCAAAATGTTTCCCGGACTGTTCAAATATATACTTCCAGGCCTCCTGATCACTTACAGCTTTACGGTAGGGACGGTCGGAAGTGAGTGCATCCCAAACGTCGACAACCGCGAAAAGGCGTGCGGAAAGTGGAATTTCTTCTCCCCGTAAACCACGCGGGTATCCTGTTCCGTCCCATTTTTCATGGTGACAGTAGGGGATTTCCAGCGCAACTTGTAAGTACTCAATAGCTGAAAGCCATTCGAATGCATATACGGGATGCTTGCGCATCACGCCCCACTCATCTTCGGTCAAGGGCTCGGGCTTCAGTAGAATGTTGTCGGGGATGCCTAACTTGCCAACATCATGTAGCAGTGCTCCACGCTTGATTTGCAGCAGCATTTCTTTATCCAGCCCAGCGCCTTGGGCAAGTTGCTGGGTCATCTCACTTACTCGCTGGGTGTGACCCTCAGTTTCCTTGTCACGTAAGTCCAGGGCGTGAGACCAGCCTTCGATAGTCTTATCATACGCAGTGACCAATTCCAGGTGAAGCTTTTCCGTTTCACGGCGCTGTTCTGTTAATAAGCGGTAGCGGTTCAGACGGGTCATGTTTTGAATCCGCACCTGCAGCTCAAAAATATCATAAGGTTTCGTGATGAAATCGTCTGCGCCCGACTGCAAACCAGCCATGCGTGATTCTCGGTCATCCAAAGCGGTCACTAATAAAATGGGTACTTCAGCCAGGGTGGCCATCGAACGGATTTTCCGACAGGTTTCGAAGCCGTTCATGCCAGGCATCATTACGTCCAGCAGAATAATATCCGGTTGAATTTCTGATGCAATATTGATGCCATCCTCGCCATTTTCAGCAAAGTACATCTCATAATTTTCTGAGGAAAGTAGGGCATCGATGGTGATCCGTGCGATTGACTCATCGTCGATGACTAAAATCCTGGATTGATTTGACATTATTTGCCTCCAAAAATATTAGTACGATGAGAACGGTCGGTTGGTTGACCTACTCATTCGCAACAAGAATATCGCGTTACGTGGGGTTAATCAATCCGTTTTATTACTTATTTTGCTATCGTATTACGAGGGTAACATAATTTTGCAATCATGCATAAAATTTTAATCATAAAGTGCCGAGGTCTTGGATCTTGGTATAAGTCATCGATTGAACATCGTGGTCTGGCTGTGATGCGGATAAATGCAGTGTAAAATAGAGTTTACCTTAATTCCGTCCAATAAAAAGGTTTAATGATGATGACTCCCTACAGCGATCCTCCCGGTAATTTTAACGATCCAGCACTTTTTATTAATCGTGAACTAAGCCTGCTTGAATTTCAGCGACGGGTATTGGAAGAAGCTTATGATGAAGAAAACCCTCTTTTGGAGCGCTTGAAATTCCTCGCTATTTTTGGTTCTAATATGGATGAGTTCTTCATGGTGCGGGTTTCTGGGATTCGCAAACAGGTGGAATCTCGCATTATGGATGTTACTATGGATGGCTTAGCGCCGGCCGAAATATTAGCCGCAATTCGCAAAGTTGCGCTCGAACTTTACGCGAATGCCTTAAATTGTTTCCATCGAAAAATTTTGCCAAAGCTGGACAAAGCAGGCATCCATGTTGAAGATTATGACAAGTTGAGCAAAGCCCAAAAAGATCGTATTAACGATTCGTTTAAAGAGGTCATTTATCCTGTACTCACACCTTTGGCTTTTGATCCAGGTCATCCTTTTCCTCATATTTCCAATTTAAGCCTGAATTTCGCCATTGTCATTCGTGATCCCAAGGGTAGGGAAAAATTCGCGCGTTTAAAGGTACCTGATACTTTGCCACGTCTCTTGCCTGTCAAGCGCTCGTCTGGAAGTGTTCGCAAGGATGGTACCATTCCGCACCATCACTATTTTGTTTGGCTGGAACAGGTAATTGCACAGAATCTTGCTTCGCTCTTCCCTGGAATGGAGGTGGTCGCAGCTTATCCTTTCCGTATCATCCGCGATGCGGATATAGAGATTCAGGAACTTGAGGCCGATGATCTATTGGAAAGCATGCAATTAAGTATCCGCCGGCGGAAATTTGGCTCGGTGGTACACGTCGCCATTTACGAAAATATGCCTCAGGAAATCCGTGACCTGTTAGTGGAAAATCTCGAAATACGTCATTCAGAATTGTACTCTCTCAGCAGTCCGCTGGGGATGAGCAGCTTATGGCAGTTATATAACCAAGTCGAGCGCCATGATTTAAAGATTCCAGCTTATAAGCCCAGGATCCCGCGCGCCATCAAGAATATTGGCCCGACTGGTAATATTTTCGATGCGATCCGCGAGGGAAATATTCTGATTCACCATCCCTATGATTCTTTTACCCCGGTGATTGATTTCCTGAATGCCGCGGCTCGTGATCCGCAGGTACTTGCGATCAAACAAACCCTTTACAGGGTTGGACAAAATTCGCCGGTAGTGGATGCCTTGTTGGAAGCATCTGAGCGTGGCAAGCAAGTGGCAGTGCTGGTGGAACTCAAGGCCCGCTTTGACGAAGAGAGCAATATTGGTTGGGCCCGGATGCTGGAGCAGGCAGGTGTCCATGTTGTTTATGGTCTCGTCGGGTTGAAAACACATAGCAAAATTGCTATGGCTGTGCGCCAGGAAGGGGACGGCATTCGCCGCTATATTCATTTGGCAACCGGGAACTACAATGCGAATACATCCAGAATGTATGAGGATATCGGTTTGTTTACCTGTGACGAATCCATTGGCGCGGATACGAGTGATCTTTTTAACTACCTGACCGGTTATTCTACCAAACAGGATTATCATAAATTGCTGGTTGCGCCAGTTAACCTGCGCCAAAGGTTGGAAGTGCTCATCCGGCGCGAAATGGACTATGCGGTGCTTGGGCACAAAGCTCGTCTAATTTTCAAGGTTAACTCAATTGTCGATCCGGGTGTAATCAGTCTCTTATATGAGGCCTCGCAAGCCGGTGTACAGATTGATTTGCTTGTGCGCGGTATGTGCTGTTTGAAGGTAGGTATAAAAGGCATTAGCGATCACATCACTGTCACCAGTATTGTCGGGCGTTATCTAGAACACAGCCGCCTGTACTATTTCTTAAACGGTGGCAAGGACGAAATATATCTTGGTTCTGCTGATCTGATGCAGCGCAATCTCGACCACCGCGTGGAAGTTGTTTTTCCGCTTGAAAAACCCGAGCATGTTCGCTATTTACGTGATGACGTACTGCAGAAATATTTACATGATAACTTGCGGGCTCGGGTCATGCAGCCGGATGGCAAATATAAGCGCATCAAGCCAGGTGCCAATCAGGAGCGTATTGACGTGCAGGAATGGTTGATGGTACACGGGAGTAAACAAGGACATGTTTGATATTCTCATTATTGGCTCTCTCAATGCCGACTTGGTTGTGCGCGTTCCGCGCTTTCCCGTGCCGGGTGAAACCATCAGCGGTGGCGATCTGAAGATCATTCCGGGTGGCAAGGGTGCGAACCAGGCGGTTGCGGCTGCCAAACTGGGGGCTACAACCGCGATGCTGGGACGGGTGGGACAGGATCAGTTTGGCAAGATTCTTCTCAATAATCTGGAGCGATTTCAGGTGGATACCAGTCGAGTGCAGACCAGCCCTTCAGCTACTGGAACTGCAGTCATCATCGTAGATGAAATTGGTCAGAACAGTATCGTTCTATCTCCTGGCGCAAATGGGGAGGTCACAAAGGTTGATGTAAACGAGTTCTCCGTTGGGAGGATAGGTGCAAGGTTTGTTTTATTACAACTGGAAATCCCGCTCGATGTAGTCACCTTTGCGGCTGAATCGGCCAGGGAAAATAATGTTTTGGTTATTCTCAACCCGGCTCCAGCGCGAGCTTTGCCAGCGGAATTGCTAAAAAGTGTTGACTATATTGTGCCGAACGAATCTGAACTAAGCCTTCTGACCGGGTTGGAAGTGTTTGATCTTGATTCCGCCGAGGTTGCCGCCCGAGAATTGTTACAACAGGGCACTTTCAAGGTGATCGTTACTCTCGGCGACAAAGGTGCCCTTTATGTGAGTCGTGACGGGTCTTTTCACATTCCGGCCTTTTCTGTAAATGTTTTGGACACGACAGCAGCCGGGGATGCTTTCATTGCCGGGATGGCTGTTTCGTTAGCGCAAGGCAAGATAATGCGCGAAAGCATCCGTTTTGCCTGTGCCTGTGGCGCATTGGCAGCGACAAAATTTGGCGCGCAATCTTCTCTGCCGACAATAGATGAAGTTGAAAAATTTTTAGACCAAGTGGCAAGGAAATATGATCCCAAAACGCATCTTAATTGATACAGACCCCGGTATTGATGATACTCTCGCAATTTTACTAGCTCTGGCCTCGCCGGAAGTTACGTTGGATGGTTTGAGTGTTGTCCATGGTAATTGTTCAGTCGACCAGGGACTGACCAACGCCCTGTCTATTCTTGAACTGGCACATGCCAGTCATATTCCAGTGGCGCGTGGTTGCGAACTTCCATTGGTACAGCCTTCGCTATTGGCGCCTGAAACACATGGAAATAACGGTCTGGGCTATGCAAAATTGCCGGAGCCCAAGACAAAACAAGTTTCTCAGCATGCGGTGGATTTCCTGATCGACAAAATTCTTTCTGCCCCAGGAGAATATACTATCGTAGCCATTGGACCGTTGACTAACCTGGCCCTGGCGATGCGCAAGCAACCGAAAATTATCCCGGCTATTCAGGAAATTGTTAGCATGGGCGCAGCCATTCGCCATCAGGGAAATACCAGTCCGCAGGCTGAGTTTAATGTTTATGTTGACCCGCACGCTGCGCATATCGTATACCATTCCGGTGTTCCAATCACACTTGTTCCACTGGATGTGACTTACCAATGTATCCTGACGCCAGTGGATGTGGAGCGCCTTTTGCGGCTTGATGCTCCCATTTCACGCTTTATCGCGGATGCGACACGTTTCTATATGGAATTTCATGACGAATACCAGCATATCTCTGGATGTGTCATCAATGATCCCTTGGCTTTGGCTTTAACTTTTGCCCCCGGGTTATGCGATTACGAAGAACATTTTGTGGATGTGGATATTCAAGGCGGAGTATCGATGGGCAAGACTTTTGCAGATTTTTATAAGATGACTGGGAAATCAGCGAATATGCGGGTTGCGCTTGGGGTCCGTGGGCGTGATTTTATTGAGCTGTTTTTGGAGCGCGTGGAAAAATTGAGCAAATTCATCCAGAAAGATCTTGTCACAAATTGACAAAAATAGTGTTTAATGAGTATATATCTTATTACCATACTCCATCTGCATATCTAATACAAGGAGAGCATTATGAAATTCATGGATTCGATTAAGAAGGATTTCAATACAATGACCTGGGTGCTCATCCCGGTCGCGATTGCCATCAATGTGGCAATTGGCCAGTTTGTCGTTCTATTGAAGCTCCCGGTTTATCTGGATTCGATTGGTACTGTGTTGGTCGGCGTGATTTGTGGTCCATGGGCTGGCTTGCTCACTGGTATGCTGTCCAATATCATCTGGGGCCTGGCGGTAGATCCAAATGCGCTGCCCTGGTTTCCGGTAGCCGGCGTCATCGGCCTGGTGGCTGGTATTTGTGCAAATTTGGGTCTGTTTAAGTCCTGGTGGAAAGTCCTGATCAGTGGTTTCTGCATAGCACTTGGCGCAGTTATCGCCGGAACGCCTATTTCTGTTTACCTTTACGGCGGTATCACAGCCAGCGGTTCCTCATTTATTACTGCCTACCTGATGCAGACCGGCAAAGGCGTCATCGAGGCAGTATTGAGTACTAATTTCCTGGTTGAACCAGTCGATAAAATATCCACTGCTTTGCTGGCATTTGCGATTATTCAAGGGCTTTCTCAGCGTTTTGTGGCCCGATTTCCGCGCCCCGAGAATGCCCAGGTGGAAAAAGGCCAGAACCGTAGCCAGTTGATTATTGCTGTTGGCGTAGTTGTAGTTCTGGTGTTGATTGCAATCTTTGTCTTGGTGCCTTTTTTGAGCAAATAGGGTTCACCCCATTTTAGCCAGGTCTGGTAATTGCCACGCCTGCCCTTTCTCTTGCTCAAAAGTTGAAACTTAAACCAGGTTTGCAGGCTGCGATATTCGTTGTTACTGATGAATAACCAGAAATGGCAAGAAAACTCCCGACACCAGAAGGATGTCGGGAGTTTTCTTGTTGATTACTTGAGCACGTTGGGTAATACCCTTTTGGGCTTGATCACCTGCCTGAAAATGTTTTTGAGCAAATCCAACCCCTCCAGGAGGATGATCAGGAGCAGGATGGCGGGCGGCATGATGTTGAACATCTTGGCGAGTATGGTTGCTGCTTCGGCATCGTGGAATACATTGGTCAGCATTTCTGCGTTCAGGCTGACCAGTGCCGGACCTATGAGCAAGAGAGATGCTGTGCCAATGCTCAGGAGAGTCAGGGCGGCTTCGAACCAGCGGGTCAGGGTCGTCCACCGCCCCTGGCGGAGCAGGATCATATTCAGGACGATTTGCAAGACCCAGAGCGCATCGATCCACGGCAGGTAACGGAAGAAGGCTTCGCTGAGAACGGGTACGAAAGTCCATTTATTGCCATCCAGAAAGCCAAATCCGATAACTTGGGGGTAGAGGTTGAAGACCAGTAGCGCGACTACAGTCACTCCGATCTCCCAAATCGGGGTCCAGAAATTTACTTCGTCGGGTTCTGGTTCCTTTTCCAGTATTGCCGGATCCCAACCACTTTCTTCGCTTTCTGCTTCGAACTCGGAGGCTGGAAGTGCCCATTGCAGGATGGCAAAGATGAAAACGATATTACCAAAGGCCGAGATGACCCCGCCGACATACTCGAGAAGCGTCTTTCCAAAGATCGAGACAAAAGCCTCGGCAGTGGGGTCGGTCGCGCCAAAGCGAATTCCAAACCCTACCACGGCTAAAACGGTCAGTATGCTAAATACGATTTTCAGCACGAGCGTAAAAATTGGGAAGAGCCGTGGACCGATCAGGTAGCGATCGGGCTGATAGGATGCAGCCACCTTGTCGGGCGCACCGTATTCTTTAAGAATTTCTGTGAGCAAGGTGTCATCCAGTGGGCGTCCGGAAGTTTCGGCGCGATCTTCAAGCATATCTTCAAGCGTGGAACGAATCTCGGTCTGAATGTCGGTGCGGGTTTTGCTGGGCAGGCGTTTGCCTACTTCATCAATATATCGTTCGATGAGTTTCATTTTCATTCTCCTTTACTTGTCTAACATTATTTTCATCATGCTGACGATTTTGGACCATTCTTGCTTAAGTTGGGGCAGGATTTTCTGCCCTTCAGCGCTGATAGTGTAATAGCGGCGAGGTCGCGCTTCTTCCAGCCGCCATGCTGACTGGAGCAATCCCTGGCTTTCCAGACGCCGCAGCAAGGGGTAGAGCGTTCCCTGGTCGAGATCCATCCCCTGGTCAGAGAGAAGTTTGAGCAGAGAATAGCCATACTGTTCTTCAGACAATTGGCTGAGTACGGCTAACACGATCACGCCGCGGCGCAGTTCCAAATTAGCATTTTGTAATAATTCGTTTTCCATAGTTTATTTACCTTTAGAAATATAATACTATGTATTACACAGTATGTCAATATATTTAGTATTATATTTTCCGTATCAATGTTGGTTTTCGTAGAAATGTTGCTAATGAGAGGGCCCACTTTTTATGGTCCGATAAAACGGTCCATGAAATTTTCTGTTTTCTTGACATAATCGATTTACAAGAGCGCCTGCTTCCAAAAATTCATTCTGACGCCACAATTCGAGCCATTCCCGAAAAAAAGAGCGGCTATGAGAACGCCAAGCGAAATGGTCTGCAAATAATTGACAATCATTCTGCACTAGACTAAACTTGCTTGATTATTACGTTATCCCGAGGAGTTGTTCATGGATTTTCGCAGTGAGGATGGTATTACCCGCCGGATGGCGATTCTGCAACAGCGCGTAAAGATGATGCGCGATCACGATTTTTATTTTTATAACCAGCCAGTTGAGGAAGTGCTGGGGGGTTCAAAAGTGATCGTTAATGGTCGCGAGATGGGTATGTATTCATCGTACAGTTATCTGGGCTTGGTAGGCCATCCACGTATTAATGCTGCGGCAAAGGCAGCCGTGGACAAATTTGGTACAGGAACCCATGGCGTGCGAACGCTGGCGGGTTCGTTAACTTTGCATCGCGAGTTGGAAGAGACGATTTCGGATTTTAAA
The DNA here is from genome assembly GCA_964536185.1 of uncultured Anaerolinea sp. Lineage (GTDB taxonomy): Bacteria > Chloroflexota > Anaerolineae > Anaerolineales > Villigracilaceae > UBA5195. Next base: position 66,285 of record CAZHWV010000001.1, read on the forward strand.
CATACTGAAGATGCGATTACGTATACATCAGGCTATGCCACAAATCTAACTGTGATTTCCACTTTGATGGGACGTGGAGATTTTGTTATTTCCGACAAACTTAATCACGCTTCCATCGTGGATGGCTGCATGATGTCTGGCGCGGAATTTCGCCGCTTTAGGCACAATGACATGCAAGATCTTGAAAAGCGGCTTCAGCAGGTGCCAGAAGGCGCAACGAAACTTGTCATCGCGGATGCAGTCTTTAGTATGGATGGGGATGTGATCGATTTGCCCAGGGTGGTGGAGCTGTGCCGAAAGTATAGCGCTTACTTAATGATGGATGAAGCCCATTCGGTCGGTGTGCTTGGCAAAACTGGTCGAGGCATCGAAGAACATTTCGATATGTGGGGAAGCGTGGATATCAAAATGGGCACGCTTTCCAAAACCATTCCCTCCGTTGGAGGTTATGTGGCGGGCAAAAAAGAATTGATTGATTTTCTGCGCCATGGCTCGCGGGCTTATATCTTTTCCGCGGCATTGCCCCCGGCTCAGGCCGCTGCTGCCAACGAGGCTTTCAAGGTGATTCTTGATGAACCCTGGCGTATTGAAAAACTGAACGCCAATACCAAGCAGTTCATTAACGGTTTTAAAGACATGGGTTTTGACACGATGTTAACAACCACTGCTATTGTGCCAGTATTATGCGGGACGGATGAACGCGCTTTTGCCCTCACCCAAGCAGCTCAACAGAATGATGTGTTTGTTTTGCCAGTAGTTTCTCCGGCTGTGCCGGAAGGTTTATCACGCTTACGCGCGACTGTCCTGGCTTCGCATGAATCCAGCGAAATCCAGCGTGCCATGGATATCATCGGCAAAGCTGGCAAGGAGCTTGGGATCATATAATCATTAGCGATGATGGCGCTTGGTGATTTATCAGTAGATTCACCTGCTAGATTACACCAAAAATGAGCATCCTTTCTTTACGTTAAATATGTTTCTAGATGACTCGACATAGATCGCATGGCTTCTATCTCAACACGAATTTCGTTGGATTCTCAAAAAAGACAGTCCAGGCGATTACTTTTGATGGGGTAAAGGCGTAAAGGCCGCCCTCATTCCACTGTTCTACGGTCGGAGAGTAACCAAACTTCTCATATTTGGCGCAATATGCTGAAGCAAGTTGTTTCGCAAGCTTGGGGCTGGGTTTTTCGACTGGGGTGCAAACCCCTTCGGCGATCAGCGCTTCATCACCATTTTCGAGGTGGACTGATACATGTGGGTTTTCTAGAATATTTTTGGTATGTCTTGTTTCTGGGCTGCCGTCATAAAACAACTTTCCATCGAAAAAAACACCCCAACGTGGGATGGAATGTGGACGTCCGTCGGGCCGGACGGTGCATAGCCAGTAATTTTTGGTTTCGGTCAAGCGCCGGACTACGTATTCCCAGGTCAGGCTGGATATTGGATTGTCCGCATAACCTTTCGGGAACTGTGGACGAGTCACTGTGATCTCAGGCACGGTATTCTCCTTTGGCATCAGGCAGAGCGTTTTCTCTTCATTAAAACATTGAAAATTGGAGTTTTATCCGTCCTCAACCTCAGAATCCAATTCTCGGTGGGGCTCCACCTTGAAGGCTTTAAAGCCCCACTGCACGGCTGGGCCAATTAAGAGTGCAAATACTACTGTCCCCACGCCAGCAGGACCGCCTAACAACCAGCCAATCACGACCACAGTTACTTCGATACTGGCCCGCGCGGTGCGGATACTAAGGCTGGTCTTGCGTTTGATCGCCAGCATGAGGCTGTCACGCGGACCAGCGCCGGCATCTACGCCGATATAAATGGCGCTTGCCAGCCCCATCATGGCAATTGCGACCAGGAGCATTGCAATTTGAACTGGTAAATTTCCATTGACCGGGCTGATCAAGCGTAAGGCCAGATCTTCCCATGGGCCGATGCTCAGGATATTGGCCAGGGTGCCCCAGCCAATCGGTTCCTGTAAGATCAAAGCCCCGCTCAATATAATAAAGCCCATCAAAACTGTTACAGTTCCTGGTGTAACATGAAAAATTTGCGAAAGCGCCACGTCCAATACCGCCCATGCACTCGTTCCCAAATTTGCGCGGATCATCATACCGATCGCAAATCCAAAAAGCGCAAAACCGACTTGAATTCTAAGCATGTCGGGCAGAAATGTTTTCCAACGGATCTGTTTAAGCATACGATTCCTTATATTAATCAATTGACAGTAGGCAGGATGATACCATGAGTTTTTGAGTCAAAGCGGCAGGCTCGGATCTTAGCCATACCCAATAAACCGCCGACGATACCTGCTGGTATACTATCCCCATGCTTACAATGATGGAAAGATTCAATGGCTGAGCTTATTCTTAAATTGGGACGAGAAAAGTCGCTCCTGCGCCGGCACCCCTGGATTTTTTCTGGCGCTGTTGACAGGGTTCAAGGCAATCCGCAGCCCGGCGAAACGGTGGACATACTCGACGCCAAACGGCATTTCCTCGCCAGAGCTGCTTACAGTCCTTCATCACAGATCCGTGCCAGGGTGTGGACGTTTGACGAAAATGAAAATGTCGATGTCGACTTTTTTCGCCGCCAAATTACCTCAGCCCTGGCGTTGCGTTCCGCCCTGGGTTTCTTTCATTGTCCTGCGGAAAGGACAACGGAGATGGAGCCAGATTCTGATGCGGTTCGGCTTATCCATGCTGAATCGGATCATATTCCCGGTTTGATCGTTGACAGCTATGCAGATGTTCTTGTCCTTCAATCGTTGACCGCCGGTTCTGAATATTGGCGCGATAGCCTTGCTGATATTTTGCTCGAAAAAACTGGAGCGATAGCCATCTATGAACGCTCAGATGCCGATGTTCGCGAACTGGAAGGACTGCCTGTCCACAGTGGTCCCCTACGTGGAGCTCCACCTGCACATTTAACAATTTCAGAACACGGATTACGTTTTAAGGTCAACATAGCCACTGGTCATAAAACCGGTTTTTATCTGGACCAACGCCAGAATCGCCGGCGTATAGGTGACCTGGCCAAAGGACGTGATGTGTTAAATTGTTTTTGCTATACGGGTGGTTTTAGCCTCCATGCTGCTGTGGGTGGGGCAACGACCGTTTTATCCGTAGATTCGTCTGCTGATGCGCTTGTATTGGGGCAGGAAAATGCCGTATTAAATGGTCGGAATAGCGGTTTGGAATGGCGCGAAGCGGATGTGTTCCAGGCGCTGCGAAAATTTCGGGATGAGCGTCGTTCTTTTGATATGATCATCCTTGATCCACCAAAATTTGCTGCCACTGTCTCTCAGGCCGAGAAAGCCGCCCGTGGTTATAAGGATATTAATTTGTTGGCTTTTAAACTGTTACGACCTGGCGGGATTTTGGCAACTTTTTCCTGTTCTGGAGGCATTGACGCAGCCCTTTTTCAGAAAATTGTGGCCGGGGCAGCGCTGGATGCTGGCGTGGATGCATCCATTGTGGAACATCTCGCACAGGCTGGCGATCACCCAGTTTCATTGCACTTTCCCGAAGGTGCTTATCTTAAGGGGCTTATCTGTCTTAAAAACTGAACAATGGCTATGCGAGGTAAATAAAAAAGACCGCTAAACGCAGTCTTTTTTTATTTGCTTGAACAATAGGTTCTCAGCTTACTTTTCGTCATCACCCAGCGCAGAGATTGCCCGGAAAAGGCCGAAAACCAGCAAACCCAACTGAATGGCTTCGGAAGCGGTGATCATGGTCTCACGTTCTTGTTTTTTTGCGCGACGATGTATTAGTAATGCCGCTATCACGCCTGCTCCCGCGCCAACCAGCGCGCCAATTAATACGGTCTTGGTAGGTGAGCCCGTTTTGCGAATCTCGATTTCTTTTTTAGATGTCATTCTTTTTCTCCTCACGTTTCAAAATCAAATCCAGCCAGGTTTTGATCGATAATATGGGCTGTATGATTTTATCAGTCCAGATTGCCACCTGGGCATTCAGCCATAACGCGTATGTCTGGGCAAGGCCTGTATAATGCGGTGAGACTTTTAGCAAATGGTCAAAGCCGTAAACCAGCGCTATCATAAGTGCGAGGATCACCAACGCCAACGCCATCATCGGGATGATCAGCCAGATTATTGAAATATCAGCCCACAAACTCACGCCAGGGTTGCTCCCTGCGGCGGCGAAACTCGACAGAAGAGCCACCCCTAACCCCAAAATGGTTACCAGGATAACCGGAAGAAGGATCTGGCGAATGACATCGCGACGGTGTTTGATGTAACTTTCTCGTTTCGGGCGAGGAACTGAGATTTTATCCATGGCTACATTTTAGCATAAATACTGAAGGGGCCAGCGCAATGTCTGGCCCCTTCCAAAAATTGGGATCGAAATCTTATTACTGGCGATTAATCGAGTCCATGACAGCTACAGCGGCAATTTCTACGATGTCATTTACTTCGTCACCGGTCTGAATGACGTGCACAGGCGCGCCCAGGCCGAGCAGGATCGGGCCGATGGCTTTGGCATTCCCCAGGCGGGCTAGCAGTTTGTAGGCAATATTGGCTGATTCAAGCGATGGAAAGACCAGCACATTCGCGTCTTTGATTGCGCTGAAGGGGTAGCGTTCCTCAACAATTTCGGAAACCACGGCTGTATCAGCTTGCATTTCACCTTCCATGACGAAATTGCAGCGCTTTTTGGTCAACTCGACAGCCTTGCGCACTTTCTCTGAGAGTGGATGTGGTGTGGATCCGAAATTCGAGAAGGATAAGAAGGCAACACGTGGTTCCACTTCCATCTTACGGGCAAATTCCGCAGCCAGGCAGGCAATTTCCGATAGGTCTTCGGCGCTTGGGTCAATATTGACGGTTGGATCGGTGAAGAAGTAAGTCTTATCACCCACGATCATGATGTATACCCCGGCTGCGCGGGCCACTCCTTTAGCAGTGTGATGGATTTGCAGCGCCGGGCGGATCACTTCGGGATAGTCATAGGTCAGGCCGGAAATAAAAGCATCCGCATCTCCCAGCTTCACCATCATTGAGCCGAACACATTTGGATCAATGATGAATTTCTGAGCATCTTGTAAAACAATGCCCTTACGCTGGCGTAATTGATAAAAAGCGTCAGCATATTTTTCGGCTTCATCGAAGTGACGCGGATCGACAACCTTGGGTTTGAAATCCAGACCAAGCAGTTTGATCTTTTCTTTGATGACTTCCGCATTACCGATGAGGATGGGGGTCGCGATGGCTTCTTCCTGGACCTGGAATGCGGCGCGAATAATTTTGTTTTCTTCGCCTTCGCCAAAAGCGACACGTTTCTTGCCTTTGGTGGCCTTGGCCTTATTCATGATAAAGTAACGAACCTGCTCGCCTTTGCCGAGGCGATAAGCCAGTTTTTCTTTATACTCATCCATGTCGATTTTCTTGCGCGCCACGCCGGTGTCTATGGCAGCTTGCGCTACTGCCGGGGCTTCCCATAAGAGAACGCGTGGGTCAAGGGGCTTGGGAATGATGTAATCAATACCGAACTTCATGCTATCTGTCCCGTAGGCCCGCAGGACTGAATCTGGAACATCTTCTTTAGCCAGTTTGTAAAGCGCCTGGGATGCCGCGAACTTCATCTCTTCGTTGATGGTTCTGGCGCGCACATCCAGGGCGCCGCGGAAGATAAAAGGGAAGCCCAGGACGTTGTTGACTTGGTTGGGGTAATCTGAGCGGCCAGTAGCCACGATGGAATCAGGACGAGCTTCTTTGGCCACTTCGTACCTGATTTCTGGGTCAGGGTTTGCCATGGCAAAGATGATCGGGCGTTCAGCCATGGTTTTGACCATTTCCGGTGTGAGCACATTGGCAACGGATAGGCCGTAGAATACGTCACTACCGCGCACAGCGTCCGCCAGGGTGCGGTGGCCTTTATCATCCACTGCCAGGCGGTCTTTATACTTATTCATCCCTTCGCCACGACCTTTATAGACGACGCCTTTGCTGTCCACCAGCATGATATTCTCGCGCTTCACACCCCAGCGAATAGCTAATTCGGCGCAGGAAATAGCCGAGGCGCCTGCTCCAGAGATAACGATGCGGATTTCATTGAGCTTCTTACCGATAACTTCAAGTGCATTGGCGAGTCCGGCAGAGGAGATGATAGCCGTGCCGTGCTGGTCATCGTGGAAGACCGGAATATCCAGCATTTCTTTGAGCGTTTCTTCGATATAAAAGCATTCAGGCGCTTTGATATCTTCCAGGTTAATGCCGCCGAAAGTGGGCGAGATGGCTGCTACGACTTTAATGATTTCATCGGGGTCATGACTGTTCACCTCAATATCGAACACATCTACATCAGCGAATTTCTTGAACAGTACACCCTTGCCTTCCATGACCGGTTTTCCGGCCAGTGCGCCCCGGTCGCCCAAGCCTAAAATGGCAGTGCCGTTGCTGATAACTGCAACCAGATTGCCCTTGGATGTATATTCGTAAGCCAATTCAGGATCTTTTTCAATTTCAAGTACCGGGTATGCGACACCCGGGGAATAGGCAAGACCCAGGTCACGTTGGGTGTCCATAGGTTTGGTCGGGATGACTGCAATTTTTCCCGGCTTTCCTTTGAGGTGGTGATATTCCAGAGCGTCTTCTCGAGTAATTGACAATTTAGCCATCAAGATTCTCCTTGGATGAAATAGATACCTTCATTATTTCATAAATATCGCTTAAGAGTAAGTCCTTTTTGTCACATTTTGGCATGACCTATGCCCTATGGTTTCCGCAAAAGCCCATTATCCATCCCGTTTTACCTGGAAACTATCAAAATCGCGCGCAACGACCACATTTTGAAAAATGGACTGCGCTTCGGCCAACACGTCTTTTTCACGATAGCGGCGTGAGATGTGCGTCAGGATCAGTTGTTTCACCCCGGCTTTCAAAGCCAATTTTGCCGCACCTTTGGCGGTCATGTGTGAAAATTGGCGCGCCATGTCGGCTTCCTCGTCTAGGTAAGTGGATTCAATTACCAGCGTATCTGCGCCCTGTGCATGCTCGAGCAGATCATCGGTTCGTCCGGTATCGCCGACGACCATCAGCTTGGTGCCGCGCAGGAGCGGGCCGAGTACATCCTCGGGGCTGATTGTGCGGCCATCCGCCAGGGTGATGGACTTCCCTTCCACGAGCTGCCGTCTTTCCGAACCAAAGGGCACCCCTAGTAGTGTGGCTTGTTCAGGCAAAAAGGGGCGGCGGGCTTTTTCTTCAAACAGGTAGCCCAGGCAGTCCGGTCCACGGTGGGTAACCGAGAAAGCTGTGACCGTGAAATTATCGGCTTCGAACAGGACTCCTGGGCCGATCTCGCGGTACTGAAGTGACATTGGTGGGGTGGTACCTCGCAGCACCACGTCATTAATCAAGGCGCGCACACGTTCAAGAGCACTTTTGCCGCCGAAAATTTCCAGCTCTTCGATTGCTTCCCAGCGGATAAAGGTGGACATCAAACCGCCCAGTCCGAGGATGTGATCGAGGTGACCGTGGGTGAGCAAAATCCGGCCGAGCTGCTTAAACCCGATGCCTGACTGCAGGATCTGGCGTTGGGTTCCTTCGCCGCAGTCGATCAGGAACCGGTATTCATCATGTTTTACGATCTGCGCTGAAAGGCCGCGCCTGGCTGATGGTGCCGATGCAGAAGTTCCCAGAAATAGAATTTCGAACACGTTTTGTCCTTCCGTGCTTCCAGATATCAGTGATAGTATTGCGGAGCGAGAGTGTCTAATTATTTTACCCTAAACCTTGGGCCATTCACGATTCGTGTTGAATTTTTCATCTTGCCGATGAAACATAGCCATGTGGGTTATGCTATAATGAATATATGTTCTAAGTTTTCCCTCCGGATAGTTTTGATTCTTGAGAGCCTAATTCCATGCCGTTCAAGTTGCCTTTAGTAAAACCAGCCCCAAAAAAGGGGAAAAGTAAACCACCCGCTCCCAAAAAGGACGAGCGAGGCGCGAAATCGGCCGCCAGGCCTGTGGGCAAACCGGTCGCATCCACGGGTAAATCAAACGCGCCTGCTGGCAAGAAAACCACCCATTCCCAACCTGTCGAACCCCTGCCGCCCTTGTTCGATATTTCTGCTGAGCGCAAGCTGGATATCCTGGGAATTTTCCTGGCCTTGAGCGGGTTGGTCACTGCGCTAGCGCTTTTCTCGTTGAGCCGCAGCTCTGTCACGGGCAGCTTGCTGAGTTTGTTGGATTTCCTTTTTGGCTATGGCGCTTACATATTCCCTGGCGCGCTAATTCTATTCGGGGGTTGGTTGGTCCTGCGTAAGATTGACCGTATTCCGCCAGTTTCGGTGGAGCGCGTTTCAGGCCTGATCCTGCTTTTCCTGTTCATCCAGACTGTTATCCATGCCGCCACGGAGAATGGTGGCTGGGTTGGCAGCTTGTTCTACCGTTTACTTGCGGAAAACCTTGGTTGGGGAGGTATGTTGGTCGCACTGTTGGCATGGGGGCTTATCGTGCTGACCATGTCCTTTGATGTCAGTGTGCCGGAGCTTCTGGCGAAATTAAAGCCGCTGGCAAAAGCTTTGGGTAAACTCGTGGGATCGGTAATCGAACGCTTCCGTCTGTCTTCGGATCAAACTCTCGATGAGCCGGTTCTTACTGAAGATGGCTACAGCCCGCTGCACCCATCCGCCGTGGCTGTACCTGAGACTCGTCCTCCGACGGTCGGTGCAGAGATCGGCGTGCCGGTATCGGCCCCTGTTAGGCAGGTAGCCTGGGTGCTGCCATCCGTCAAAGAAATTCTCGAAACTGGCAGCACGCCGGAAGTAAACGAAGAATTTGTTCAAAGTCGCGCACGGCTGATAGAGGAGACCTTGGCTTCTTTTAGCGCACCTGCTAAAGTAGTTCAGATCAGCCGTGGCCCGACCATTACCCAATTTGGCGTCGAACCTCTCTTTGTCGAATCGCGAGCGGGGCGTACGCGAGTGCGCGTTAGCAAAATTGTCGGTCTGTCTGATGACTTGGCTTTGGCGTTGGCCGCGCCGCGCATCCGTATCCAGGCCCCGGTGCCAGGGCGAAGTTATGTGGGCATTGAAGTTCCAAATAGCGAGATGACTCTCGTTACCTTGCGAGACATCCTCGAAGTGGAAGCCTTCAATCGCAGTCGCAAATTGTTGTCTTTTGCTCTCGGGCGGGATGTTTCCGGTGTCCCGATTGGCGCAGACCTGGCTGGGATGCCACATATCCTGATCGCGGGTACCACCGGTTCTGGTAAATCTGTGTGTGTTAACGCTATTCTCACCTGCCTGCTGCTTTATAATACCCCTGACGAAGTCCGCATGGTGCTGGTGGATCCAAAGCGAGTGGAATTGACCGGCTACAACGGCGTTCCGCATTTGCTTGCCCCGGTCGTAGTTGAAATGGATCGTGTCTTGGGCGCTTTGCAGTGGATGACTCGCGAAATGGATCGCCGTTACCATACCTTCGCCCAGGTTGGCGCGCGTAATATAGTCGATTACAACACCCGCATGAAAACCCAGGGCCAGAGAAAACTACCTTACCTGGTGGTGGTCATCGATGAGCTGGCTGACCTGATGATGATTGCTCCCGATGAAACCGAGCGGACCATTACGCGCTTGGCGCAGTTGGCCCGGGCTACGGGTATCCACATGGTTCTGGCTACCCAACGTCCTTCGGTGGATGTGGTCACTGGTTTGATCAAGGCCAATTTCCCAGCCCGCATTGCATTCGCAGTTTCATCCAATACCGATAGTCGTGTCATCCTGGATCAGCCAGGCGCGGAGCGTTTGCTGGGCCGCGGTGACATGCTCTATCAGGCTCCTGATGCGCCCGCGCCAGTTCGTTTACAGGGTGTGTTTGTCTCTGATCACGAAATTCGTGGTCTGGTGGATTTCTGGCGTAAGCAGAACAGCATGGCTGCGCCGCTCACACAAGGCGGTCCAGTAGATGGGGTTGCCTCGAACGTGCCGCTCAAACAGACCTCGCTTTTTGGCGAAGATATCACAGCTCCTGCCGATGAGGGGGATGTCTTAATGTCAGAAGCAGTGGACCTTGTTCGCCGCGAAGGGCGGGCTTCGGTTTCCATGTTGCAGCGTAAGCTACGCATTGGCTATACCCGCGCTGCGCGTTTGATCGATGCAATGGAAGCGAAAAAGATCGTAGGCTCTCCACAAGATGCCACTGGCGTCCGTCCCGTTCTCGATTATGGTCCGGCTGCGCCTCCGAAAGAGACATAAAGGAAAAACTATGGGTTCGAAGCTTTGCCCCAAGATCATTTTGGAAGGCACCCGCTTGACCTTCAAAACCGATATCGCGTTTGTCTTGAACGAACATCCCAGGATTGTGGGTCCGCGGCGCTACCGGTATCATTCTCCTCTCATTTCTGGCGAGTGGTGCGCGTTTACAAACTTTCCCTGGGGGCGTGGCCTGATCAATTTTGAGCCTCATGAGGAAGCGCTGGCGATGGAAACCTACCAAACTTGGGCGCGCCTGTTTGAACTGCAAAAATATTATTCCTGGATTGTTGACCGTTTTCACATATCTACCCGGGCCTATCAATTGAAGACGTATAACCGCGATCACGATTTTCGCTGGTTGGAACAACGCCTTTGCCCTCTGGGGTTTCGCCTGGTTTTTCTTAACCGCTCATCCGAATCATTTGCCGCAGCCCGTGTAGAACGCCTCAAGGTCTCCGGAAACCCTGGGCAGTATGATGATCTCAACCGGTTTGTGGAGGAGCAAAAACTGATCAAGCGGCTTGTGGCCGAGTCAGCCCTGCCAAAACTTGAGTTGGACATCTCTGATAATGATATTTCCAACGCGGTTGAAAAAATTGCCGATTGGATGGAACAAACTGGCGGATTATTTATGGACTGATTTATATCGGGAAAAATCTTGTCTGTTTTGCCTCTTGACAGGAAGGTCAATTTGCATAGAATTGGGCGCAGTATGTTTGAAAATCCCCGTTTCTGTCGGTTACTTTTGCACCACAAATTCATTGGAATGGGTATTTCATTTTTATAAAAAAAAGAGAGTCGCCATTAGCGGCTCTCTTTTTTTATGCCTGAGCCATGGGCTCCGCTTTCGGTAGGGATACGGGACAGGTCGAAAACCAATTCATAATTTTCAAGGAGGAGAAATGGCAAAAAAGGTATTAACTCAAACTGCACCGGGTAAAATAATCGGTTTTCTGCCCGATGATACTCCGCCCATTGGCGCAATGCTGGGCCTGGGATTTCAACAGTTCCTGACGATGTTTCCCGCTACCGTGCTGGTCGCCATCCTGACCAAGTTCGATGTCGGTATTACTCTGCTTGCCTCTGGACTCGGGACCATCATTGCCCTGCTGGTCTCCAGGCGTAAGATCCCGATGTATTACGGTTCGTCATTTTCCTATATTGCTGTGGTTATCATTGTGATGAGCAAATTTGCCCCAACCTGCTTCAGCGATCCAACCCAGGCATACTGCCCGGAAGGTGTGCGTATCGTTCAAGTCGGCATTATCTTGACGGCTCTGTTCGAGATTGGGTTTGGCTTGCTGATCATGCGCATTGGTAAGGCAGCTTTGGACCGCATTTTGCCACCCATCGTAACTGGTTCGATGGCAATGGTGATCGGTGTGGCCCTGGCAAATGTGGCTCTCAACAATGCCAGTGGAATGGTATTCCATGTGGCCGCCGATATCGCCTGGAAGTTCTGGACAGTATCTTTCGTGACCCTGATCGCGACCATTATGTTCTCTGTCTACTTGCAGGGCAAGGGGTTGATCGGCATGCTGCCGATTCTCTTGGGTGCTGTTGTCGGTTATGTGGCCGCCATCCCCTTTGGTTTGGTGGATTTTTCCCCGGTGATTGCGGCCCCATGGTTAGCTACCCCGCACTTTACTTTTCCAGCCTTTACAGAGCCGGCTGCCTGGGGTTATGCCCTGAGTATCGCCCTGATCTTTATTGCCACTGTTCCCGAGAGCACGGCGCATTTGTATCAGATGAGCCTGTATATCGATGAGCTGGCTCTGGAAATGAAGCGTAAACCCTACAATATTAAGGAATTGATCGGTCTTAACCTTGTCGCTGACGGTGCCGATGATCTTGTGGCAGGTTTTCTGGGTGGCGCCGCCGGGACCAACTACGGAGAAAACAACTCGTTGATGGCCATTACCCGCAATTATTCGACTGCCGTATTAATGGCTGCTGGTGCTATGGCGATCGTATTTGGTTTTTTTGCCAAGCTGGTTGCGTTGGTTAACACCTTGCCTGTGGCAGTGCAGGGTGGGCTGGGTATTTATCTGTTCGGCGTGATTGGCATGCAGGGTGTCGCCCTGATCCAATCTGAAAAGGTCAACTTGTTCGATCCCAAGCAATTGGCTGTTGGCGCGATCATCTTGATCTGTGGCATTGGTGGCAACCTGGTCCTCCCGAATGCCGTCTTTCCCTTCCAGATCCCGTTATTGTTCCCCAACGGCATTCCCGCCATTGTCTTCGCTGCCATCCTGGGTATTTCCGTCAACGCCATTTTCTTGATCTTTAAGGCTCCAGAAGTGCGCGGCGGAAAATAACGCACAAACCTGCTAAAGTTGTATACTGGGGATTGGGAGCGGATATCGCCCCCAATCCCCTTTCTTCGCCTGAAGGAGCACCCGATCCATGATTCGTCTTCCCGGCCTGATTGATCCCCACGTCCATCTGCGCGAGCCTGGCGCAATCCACAAGGAAGACTTTGACAGCGGCACAGCTTCTGCGCTGGCGGGTGGAGTGACGATGGTACTGGCGATGCCTAATACTAAGCCACCCATTTTCGATGCCGAAACCCTCAATATCGCGCTCCAGGCCGCCAGTCAAAAAGCGCGTTGTGATTATGCTCAATACCTGGGGGCCGGGTCGGACAATGCAGAAATTGTTGCCGCACTTGCGCCTCAGGTCGCCGCGCTTAAGATGTATCTCGACGCGACTTTCGGGCAGCTGCGCCTGGATGATATGACTTTGTGGATGAAGCACTTTGCAAGCTGGCCAGGACAGACCCCCATTGTGACCCATTCGGAAAGTCGGTCAATGGGTGCCGCGCTCCTGATAGCGCATCTGTTCGATAAACCTGTCCACATTGCCCATATTTCTTTGCGCGAAGAAGTGCTGCTGATCAAGGCTGCTAAAGAGCATGGCATAAAAGTCACCTGTGAGGTTTGTCCACACCACTTGTTCCTGTCTGCAGGCGGCCTGCCGTTCCCGATAGCTGGCGAACCTCAAGATCGATCCTTATGTTGCTGTGGAGAAAGTCTTAGTGCAAATCGCGCCGAAGTGCGCCCCCGGCTGGCTACCCCAGTTGATGTTGCTGCGCTCTGGGAAAACCTGGATGTGATCGATTGCTTTGCAACTGATCACGCTCCCCATACCCTTGCTGAAAAGGATGGCGAGAATCCGCCTCCCGGTTTCCCTGGATTGGAGACGCTTCTGCCGCTGCTGCTAACTGCAGTTCAGGAAGGCCGTTTGAGCCTTGAACAGCTTGTCGAAAAATCTGTCACCAATCCGCGCCGAATTTTCAACTTACCTATCCAGCCCGAAACCTGGGTGGATGTGGATGAAACCGTGGCTTACGAGATCCGGGCTTCTGAAATGTACTCACGTTGTGGTTGGACTCCGTTCGAAGGTTGGCGGGTAAGGGGACGGGTGATGAGTGTTGTTTTGCGTGGTCGCCAGGCTTTCAAAGATGGTAAGATTCTGGTTGAACCCGGCTTTGGGAGAAACATCAGGGAGAAAAAAATATGACCGACGATATTACACGCCACCTGGCAAGTTTGAGCGAAGAAGTTATATCGGAAAATATGATTTCTTGGGAGCAAGTGATCGCGCAAATTGAAACGATGATCGAAAAAAGATCATCCAGATATTGGACAACTACCAAGCTGGATTTCATCCGCGCGATAGCCATTACGATGGAAGCCAGGCTTTTTCGCGCCGGGCTTTCGCGTGTTTACTTGACAATTTCAACCACCCGAAAAAAAGGCCTGGAAAGAGGCGATCTTTTTCTGCGACTGATTTGGAATGAGAAAAATATCCCCGCGATCGAATATTGTAAATTTGGGAAAACTGCGCTCAAGAGTTATCCTTTGAATACTTTTGATGACCCCACCTTCCTGCTGTTGCCATTTCTCAAGCGTTTATGGTATGAAAGTAAAGACCGGCAGGCTGTTGCATAAAAACCTATGTTTCCAAACTCAACCCTCAAACGATAATAATTTTCATAAAAGGAGAGATGTATGCCTACGACCCCTACTAATCCGCACCTGCCCTTCGGCGACGATAAAAATGCACCCTGGTACGGCAAGGATATCTTATCGGTAAAACAGTTCAGCCTTGCTGACCTGCAGTATGTCTTTGGTGTGGCACATGAAATGCGCGGCATGGTTGAACGTATTGGAACTTTTGACTTGCTCAAAGGCAAGATTCTGGCGAACCTTTTTTACGAACCATCCACACGCACCTCGTCATCATTTACGGCAGCCATGGAGCGATTGGGCGGCAGCGTCATCCCGATCAGCGAAGTCAAGTACTCGTCGGTATCAAAAGGCGAGAGCTTGCCGGATACCGTGCGTACCCTGGAATGTTACGCCGATGTGATCGTGTTGCGCCACCCTGAGACCGGCTCGGCGGCGCTGGCAGCAAAGTACGCACGCAAGCCCGTCATCAATGCCGGCGATGGTGTCGGCGAGCATCCCACCCAGGCATTGTTGGATGCCTTCACAATCAGTGAGGAACTCGGGCGGCTCGATAACCTGACGGTGACCATGCTTGGCGACTTGAAGTATGGCCGAACGGTGCATTCGTTGGCGCGCTTACTTTCAAATTTTAGCGGTATCAAGTTAAATTACGTTTCCCCGGATATCCTAAACATGCCCAGGGAAGTCATGGACGAAGTGGATGCCAGGGGAATCCCCCAGGCAGAGTTCAATGTTCTTGAAAAGGTGCTGCCCGAAACCGATGTGCTCTATGTCACCCGCGTTCAGAAGGAGCGCTTTGACGATCAGGCTGTATATGAGAGCGTAAAAGGCGCCTTTGTGATTGACCCTGAAGTAATGAAGGCTGCTCGCCAGGAAATGATCGTCATGCATCCCCTGCCCCGAGTGGGTGAGATCAGCGTTGATTTTGACGATGATCCGCGCGCTGCTTATTTCCGCCAGATGGAATATGGTCTGTATGTGCGTATGGCCTTGTTGGCGATGGTCTTGGGCAAAGCATGATGAAATGTCCTAAGGATGGTATTCCACAGTCCTGCCATCCTTGCGGACAACTATCGTTTGCGCGCCCAGGTAACCTTCTTCCAGTGTGCCGGTAATTGTTACATCCGAAGTGTTTGGAAAAAACCCGGGCATTTCGCTGATTGGAAAGATTACCAGTGTGTTTATTTCGCCCACCAGGAAAAATACCAGGCGGGCCTGGTCGGTTTTACCATAGCCGAGTTTGGCCGAACCGGGTTCGCCGTCGTTTATTTCGTACCAGCGCGGGTAGATGGCGCGTCCGCGAATGGTTACCGCATGCTGCGTACCTACGGAAGTGCCATCCTCGCTGAGCGACAATGTAGGCAGATTGATCGCCGAATATTTCTTTGGGAACACGATTTCTGTCAGTGGGACGCTCATTCCGCACAGCAGGATAAAAATGGCTGTCAGACCGATTTGTCTCCACAAAATGGAGGCGCTATCTTGCCTGCCTGTTCTATCTTTAGCGCCGATAGATTGACCAGGTGAGATATTCCTCCTTAAAACCAGACTGCTCAGTGTTAGCAATCCCAGAAAAAGATACAAGATGATTGCCCAGTCAACCGGAACAAGAAAACGGTCCCCGGAACTGAGGAAGAGTGCTGTCCAGGCGTTGTAGACCAGGCTGAGTGCGAGTGGCAGCAAGCCTGTTAATCCGTTTTTTTGGATGGCGGCTGCCAGCCCGGCGCCGAAAAGAAACACATAAAACGCGATAACGGGAATTTGTCCGCTTGTTGGCTGGCCGGTCCAGGTTTGCCAGAAAGCGTGCTCAGGCCAGAGCAGTTCTGCTGGGCTATTGAGTCTGTCGCGCAAAGGAAAAACCAGCAAATTGCTAATTTCATTATTAAAAAAGTGATTGACGGCTGAACCAAGTATGCGACCTGGGTCCGCGCGTAGACTGGCGAGTGCCAGGGCGGTCATGCGACTGGAATATTGCGCGTCGCCCTCACCGGGCAGATGCGGGAAAAGGCTGTTACCGTTATCTCCGCTCCACCGCCGGGCAAGGACCATTGTTTGTGAGATGGGATTGTCGAACACGAGCCCGCCGGTGGCGCGATAATTGCGTGCCAACCAGGGTGCAAGCGCCAATGCCAGGCCAAGAATCATTAGCGCAGAGCCAGCTAGCCATTTTTTGCGGTTGCTGACGACGAAAAACCCAATTGGAATCACGGCAGCCAGTACGACGGCGCTTTGTAGACGGATGAGCGCACTCAACCCGAGAAGCCCGCCTGCCAGGAGTGGAACCCAAAGCGGTTTGGGTTGTCTCATCCAGCGTATGACCAGCAGCGTGAATAGGCTGATTAACAAGGCGGTGGGTATTTCCGAGAAAAATAATTTAGTGTAAGTATAGTTAAGCGCAAAAGGCGCGGCAGCGTTTGCTGTCAGATCACGGCATGCGGTCAGCAGGGCCAGTCCAAGCCCTAGTGGGCCTCCTGCCAGTTCTTTACCGAGCAGATAAAGTACCGGCGGGAAAGCTGCCAGTGCCAGGGTCTGAACCAGGATGACACGCGCGTAATCTGTTCCAGCGATGGCCTGCATCCAGGTGATGAAGACGATGTAGAGCGGGCGGGTGGGAACATCCGGCCATAAGAAGCCATTTCCAACCAACGCGGACTGGGCGTACTGGGCGTAAATTAGCGCGTCGGAAAAGGGATAAATCTCAAAGTTGGGTCCCCGGGGCGGAGTCGCAAAAAAGCCAGGATTGATGGGTTGGGAAAGCCAGAGCAAGCAGGTAAATATGTAGATCAGCAAGCAGACATAACGATCTTTTTGAAGCCACCGCCAGCGGGTTTCCACCGCCAGGAAGGTCAGACTGACAAATAAAGCCAGAATAATTTGCCATTCAAACAAGGGTGTGGTGGGTAAACCCCAGGAGCCGTCGTTATAGCGTGTAATGCCCAGTTTGGTGGTAGCAATAAATGCCACGATAGTAGCAAGCGCGATTAATACCAAGAGTGTGTAACGCAAGAATAATTTTGTTTCGGTTTGGCCAGTGGTTCTGTCGCGGTTTTCAAAAGCCAGGAATAGTGCTAATTCGAGCGCGGATAGCGCAAACCAGGCAGCCAATGGTGCAAGTCGTCCGGCATAGGCTTTGTATATATAGCCAGTGGTCTCCCCGAGCCCGTACAGAATGATGATGACTGTTGGGGCGGACAAGCTGGTAATTAAGGAAAGCACGTAAAGGGGTTTGTGCAACCTGGTGGCAAGGCAGAAACCCGGGCGATAGGAAAACCAGAGCAGAGCCGCGGATATGCTGGTGAGCGTGCTGGAGATGCCGATCAGGACCAGGCGGGAAGTAGAAAAACCGAAGATCAAGCCCTGTTCGGTATCGGTCGGCAGGCTCGATAACCAGACAAAGGCAGCCAACCCTTGCATAGTCCAGACGATAAAGAGCAGCGAAACGTGTTTCATCAGGGTCTAAACTGATGTCCAGCGGCCGTCAGGGCTGCTTTGGCGGTCGTTAATTGATCGCTTTTGACGAGAATATAGTCGGTGTCGAAGGTGGAGATGGCAAAAATGCTGATGCTCGCCTGTGCCAGTGTGGAGGTAATGCCGGCCAAAATGCCAGTCAGCGAAAAATCGAGAGGTCCAGCCACTTTAAGTGCGCTCCAGCCTGGTTCGGATTTTTCCGTTGCGAGTTTGACTGCCTCAGGCACAAGGATGGATAATTCATCTTCTGTCCGGGTCAAGCTGTAGAAAGGGCTGGCCAAGACAACTTTTGGAATATCCGCGCCGGATTTCAAACGGTACAGGGTGAATGAGTCATTCAGAATTGAAAATTCGAGGGCTTGCATGGGACCTCACACGGCAAAGGTATTAGTAATCATATCATAATGCATTGCTGCAAAAGCTCATTGGGCTTCTGTTTAAACAACCTCAATCTGAAATCCAAAAGAAATCCAAAATCCATTGACCACCATCACCAAACACGCTACAATCTGCCCGCTATGTTTGAAAACCTGACCAATCGCCTTACCCAAGTATTTGATAACCTTCGCCGGCGCGGAAAGCTTTCCGAAGCTGATGTGGATGTGGCCATGCGCGAAGTGCGTCTGGCTCTACTCGAGGCTGATGTCCACTACAGTGTGGTCAAAAGTTTTATTGCCAGCGTCCGTGAACGCGCTGTTGGTGCAGAAGTCTCCAAGGCGCTCAATCCTGGTCAGCAGATTATCAAGATTGTCAATGAAGAGTTGATCGCGACCCTGGGCGAGCCCGCCCCTCTCAACCTGACTGGTGTAAAACCGCGTGTTATTTTGATGGTTGGTTTACAGGGTTCTGGTAAGACCACCCACGCAGGGAAACTTGCCAGGCTTCTGCGCTCCAAGGGGGAACGCGTAATGCTCGTGGCTGGTGACCCATACCGCCCGGCTGCCGTCCAACAATTGCAGCAATTGGGTGAGCGCGTGGATGTGCCGGTGATTGCGGACCTGAACAAAAAACCGCCCGAACTGGCCGCTTTTGCCTTGGACCAGGCTCAAAAAGGTGGCTATTCCGTTATGATCGTCGATACGGCCGGCCGTTCTCAACTTGATGATGCCTTGATGACCGAGTTGAAGGCTATCGAGAAGAAAATCCAACCTGTGGAGGTCTTGCTCGTTGTCGATGCGATGATTGGCCAGGAAGCTTTACATGTTGCTGAAGGCTTCCGCGATACGGTGGCGATCACAGGTTTGATTTTGACCAAAATGGATGGTGACGCGCGTGGTGGGGCGGCGATCTCCATTCGTTCTGTCACCGGTGTGCCGATTAAGTACCTGGGCACTGGTGAAAAGCTGGATGCTCTTGAAACCTACGACCCAGCCCGCATGTCATCCCGTATTTTGGGCATGGGCGATGTAATTGGCTTGATTGAGAAGGCTGAAGCTGCATTTGATTCTCAGACTGCACAGAAACAAGCCGAAAAGATGATGAAAGGCCAGATGGATCTGGAAGATTGGCTCGATCAGATGCGCCAGGTGCGCAAAATGGGACCACTCAGCCAGATCTTGGAAATGTTGCCCGGCCAATTGGGTCAGGCAGCCAAATCTGTCGATCCGCGCGACGTAGAAAAGAACTTCAGTCAAATGGAAGCCATCATAAACTCGATGACGCGCCAGGAGCGCCGTGACCCTGATATTCTCAATGCATCGCGCCGCCGCCGCATAGCCCTTGGGTCAGGATATGAAGTCCAGAATGTGAATCGTTTGATTAAGCAATTCCGTGAAACGCAAAAGATGATGAAAATGCTGCAAAAGACGGGGTTAAAAGGTTTGCCGAAACTATTCGGTTAAATTCCCTTCATATAATGTGGTTTTTCAGGTAGAATAGTTATTCGGGCAATTCAGCCTGGTAGGGTGCATTTCCTTTCGTGCTCCCTTTCCCTCTCGCTGACTGACGCCAACCATCGGAGGGTATGTACCTCGGACACAACCTGTGGCCTCAGTCATACTCATCAAATCAAACCAAAATAAGGAGTAAGTAAATTCCATGGTTCGCATTCGTTTACGTCGTGTTGGCCTCAAAAACCAACCAAGCTACCGTATTGTTATTCAAGACTCAGAAAAACCCCGCGATGGGCGTTTCCTTGAGATTGTTGGTTTCTATAACCCCCGCACTGAACCTGGCACCCTGACCATCGACGAAGCTCGTGTCTTTGATTGGATGAGCCATGGCGCCAAACCCACAGAATCGGTGGCCCAGTTGTTTAAGACAACCGGCACCACTGATCGCTTTACTCGCCTCAAACAGGGCGAGGCGGTTGAAACCCTGGTTGCAGAAGGCAAAGCCGCTGAACTAAAGCGCGCTGCCCCTGCCAACACCCTTAAGAATTAATTTACCGACCAACCTGGTGCTCAGTTTTTTAAAAATTCGTGTGCCAGGTTGGTTTAATTTGTGCCGGATAATATCCGGTACCAGAGGAGCAAATGAAAGCCCTCACTGAATTTATCGCAAAGGCGCTGGTTGAGAATTCTGATCAAGTCGAAGTTTCCCAGTCGCGTCAGGGCAACCGCGTGCGGTTGGAACTGAAAGTCTCCAAGGATGACATGGGACGTGTGATCGGGAAAGGTGGACGTGTGGCCAATGCCATCCGTGTGCTCTTGCGAGTTGCTGCAGAGCGAGAAGGACAACAGGTCACGCTCGACGTGCTGGAGCCTTAATGTCAACTTCGAAAACGCCAGTCAATTCTGGCAACCCAGGCTCGCCCTCTGCTGGCGAGCCTGTCGTCTATCTGGCAGTTGGTACCTTGCGCCGGTCCCATGGCATACGCGGGGATATTTTGTTGGATGTGATGACTGATTTTCCTGAGCGGCTGAAACCTGGTACATATCTCCATGTTGGGGATAAGAAGCAGCCTCTAAAAATTACCCGCCGTCGCCCACATAATGATGGCTTGATTGTTGGTTTTGAAGGGATTTCCACAGCAGAACAAGTCGCGAAATATCGAGCCCAGACTGTTTATGTCCTGGCTGAAGATCGCCCACCATTACCAGAAGGTGAATATTATCATCACCAGGTGTTGGGTCTGAAAGTGGTCGATGAATCTGGTGTGATCCTGGGTGTGATCACCGAAATCATTGAAACCGGTGCAAATGATGTCTATGTTGTCAGCAATGATGACCGCCCAGTTCGCGGAATCCTGATCCCGGCCATCAAGCAAGTCCTTTTGGATGTGGATTTAGAGAATAAGACCATGCGCGTTCACTTACTTCCAGGTCTGATTGACAACGATGATAGCGCTGAGTAGACAACTGTAAATTATTCGAGTTGACCTGAAATCAAAAAACAATGGAAGATAAACGCTATTGGGTTGGTTTTACCTTGGTCAATGGTGTTGGAGCAGTGCGCTTGCAGGCTCTACTGGATCACTTTGGTGATGCAAAGACAGCCTGGAATGCATCCCTCTCTGAGCTGGTGACCGCTGGGATTGGTCCAAAATTGGCTGCGCGCGTGGTTCAAGTTAGGGACAGCGTCAATCTTGATCAATATATGGATCGGGTAGAGAAAAACAATATTACAATCCTCACCTGGGATGATGTTAATTACCCTGCTAACCTGAAAGAAATAGATCAACCTCCACCTGTGCTTTTTCTACGCGGTGAAGTAACCGCAGAAGACGCCTGGGCAGTTGGCATAGTTGGTACTCGCGCGGTCACGTCTTATGGTCGCCAGGTGACTGAAGAGTTGGCAACAGTCCTTGCTCAAAATGGTGTGACGATTGTCAGCGGGCTGGCGCGTGGGGTGGATGCAGTGGCTCATAACGCTGCATTGAAAGCTGGAGGCAGGACTCTGGCCGTACTTGGCTCGGGAGTGGATAGAATCTATCCGCCTGAACACATCCAGATGGCCGAAAAGATCAGACAGCATGGGGCTGTCATCAGCGATTATGCGCCCGGTACGCCACCCGAAGGTGCTAATTTCCCACCGCGTAACCGTATCATCAGCGGATTGTCGATGGCTGTTGTCGTCGTAGAGGCGGGGGAGATCAGCGGCGCGCTTATTACGGCGGAATTTGCTGTAAACCAGGGCCGTGAAGTTTTTGCTTTTCCGGGCTATGTTTATGCTCCGCAAAGCAAAGGCACCAATCGGTTGATCGCCAATGGCGCCAGAATTTTACTGCAACCCACTGACGTACTTGAAGCGCTCGATTTGACTCGCAACGTTGAACGGCGTGAAATTCGCCGCGCGGTACCTTCAGATGCTACCGAAGCAGCCGTACTCGAATTTTTAAGTATAGAACCGGTGCATGTCGATGAAATACGCGCCCGTTTGAATTTACCAGTCGAAAAAATATCTGCTGCGCTGACCATGATGGAACTTAAAGGGATGGTCAGGCAAGTGGGTGGCATGAACTATGTGGCGGTGCGGGAAGAAGCTGCTGAATACCAACTTGATGGAAAGGTTAGTTGAGGCCATTGCGGAAAGTCGTTCACTTCTCATCCTGGAGTGGCATCGGGATGTTATCCAGCGATCGGGATTATCCTACTTGGCCCAGGCGCCTTGTGTGAAAAATTAGGCTTCTGTGCAGCGGAGTCAAAAATAAAGGGATTTTATGGATCACACTTATGCAGTCATCATGGCTGGCGGCGGCGGAACACGTCTTTGGCCAATATCTCGAATGGAACGACCAAAACAGCTCCTGCCGCTTATCGGGGAAGAGACCCTGTTTCAAGGTACTGTCCAACGCCTTGAAGGGATTTTTCCACCCGAACGAATCCTGGTAGTCACCGTGACCGGGCAGGCCGAGGAAATGCAGCAGCAGGCTCCACAAATACCGCTCGAAAATTACCTGATCGAACCAGCACCGCGCGGCACAGCCTCTGTAGTCGGCTTAGCTGCTACGGTTCTGCACCAGCGCGACCCACTTGCGGTCATGGTTGTCCTACCATCCGATCACTTTATTCGAAACCGCGATCTGTTCGATTATCTCTTGCGTGCTGCTGTGGATGTAGCCAAGACTGGTTACCTGGTTACGCTGGGTATCACCCCAACTTACCCATCCACGGCGTACGGTTATATTCAACAGGGAACGCCCGTCGTAGGCAATTTTAAATACCCAACTTATAATGTGCTCCGATTTAAAGAAAAACCAGACGATGCCACCGCCCAACAAATGCTGCGCTTCGGCGGTCATTCATGGAATAGTGGTATGTTTGTCTGGACGACGGAAAGGATACTGAGCGAGTTTCAACGCCAGATGCCTGTGCTTTCTACGGCCTTGGACAAAATTAGAGCCGATTTGGATTCTCTGCGAGCTACAGCAACCATCGAATCCGTCTGGCTGGAATTATCGATTGAAACAATTGATTACGGTGTGATGGAAAAAGCCGAAAGAGTAGCCGTGCTCCCGGCAGGTGGCCTGGGCTGGAGCGATGTAGGCTCATGGGATTCACTTTTTGAAGTATTATTACCTGATATGAATGGGAACATCGGCGTCAATGGTCAGCATCTGGCGCTTGAATCGCACAACACGTTGATTTACGCTACGCATGGCAGTGATCGCCTGGTTGTCACCATTGGTGTCGATAATTTGGTTGTAGTGGATGCCGGCGATGTTTTGCTTATTTGTAAATCTGATCAATCGCAAAAAGTCCGTGATGTAGTAGCCCATCTTAAAAAACATCACCAGGAACGATTTCTTTAGAAATAATGTCGGCCTGCTTTTCCAACTTTTTTCATAGTCTGTTAGCAAAAAGCGGGCTTACTAAAATGGAGGTTTGATGGAAGCTTATTGTATGAAGTGTAAGACAAAACGTGAGATGAATGAGTCGGTGGCGATGTTTAATAAATCTGGCGCCCCGGTTACGCGTGGGATCTGCCTGGTATGTGGCACAGCGCTATATCGCACCGGGCGGACCGAAGCGCATGCCGGGATGGTCGCTCCCAAAGTTGAAAAGCCCGAGCCAAAGCGCTCTGGGAAGTTGGTTATCGTTGAATCGCCAGCCAAAGCCAAGACTGTCGGGCGTTTTCTTGGAAAAGGCTATACGGTGCGAGCCTCTGTTGGTCATGTTCGCGATTTGTTACGCTCCCAGCTTTCAGTTGATGTTGAGCATGGCTTTGCGCCCAAATATCGGGTCCCAAACGAGAAAAAACCCGTGGTCAAGGAACTCAAGCTGCTGGCAAAAACTCACGCCGAGGTGTTCCTGGCAACCGATCCTGACCGTGAAGGAGAGGCTATTTCTTGGCATCTTTCTGAAGCGCTGGAAATTGACCCAAGCCGTACAAACCGGGTTACTTTTCATGAAATTACTGCTCCAGCTATTAAAGAGGCTTTTAGCCACTCCCGCCCAATTGATATGAATCTGGTAAATGCCCAGCAAGCCAGGCGAGTGTTGGATCGTCTTGTGGGCTATTCGATCAGCCCCATTTTATGGGAAAAAGTGCGCGGCCGGCTTTCTGCTGGACGTGTGCAGTCAGTGGCCTTACGCCTGATCGTGGAACGCGAAGCAGAAATTAATGAATTTATTTCCCAGGAATATTGGACAATTGCGGCAGAATTTAAACCGAAGGGTGCCAAGGCGAAGTCTGCGTTTGTAGCCAGGCTCTCGCGCATTGACGATAAAGATTTTGAATTAAATACTGAAACAGATGTACACCCACTTCTTGCGGATCTGGAGAAAACGGCTTACAGCGTGACCAAGGTGAAACGCGGTGAACGCAGGCGTAAACCTGCCGCCCCGTTCATCACCTCTACGCTCCAGCAAGAAGCCTCCCGGCGGTTGGGATTCACAGCAAAGCGGACGATGGCTTTGGCGCAAGGTCTTTACGAAGGTAAAGATGTGGGCGATGGCGGCGCAACTGGTTTGATCACCTACATGCGTACCGATTCAACCAATATTTCAGATCTTGCCCGAGATGAAGCCCGTCAGTACATCGCAGGTCGCTATGGTAATGACTTTTTACCTGCTCAGGCGCCTGAATATAAAACCCGCGCAGTAGGTGCCCAAGAAGCGCATGAGGCGATCCGGCCCACGTCAGTTTTGCGCGACCCGGAAAAAGTAAAATCGTATCTTGACCCTGCGATGTTCAAGCTTTACCAACTTATTTGGCAGCGATTTGTCTCTTCGCAGATGGAATCGGCGATCTATGACACACTTTCTGTTGAAGTAACCGGTATTTCTGAGCATGAGTATGTCTTCCGTGCCTCCGGCTCTGCGGTCAAATTCCCCGGTTTTTTGGTCGTTTACGAAGAAACCCGTGACGAAGATGCCAAACCGATTGAAGGCGAAGGTGAAGAAAACGTGCGCATCCCGGTGGATATAGCCGAAGGCCAGAATCAGGAACTTATTCGCTTGATCCCTGAGCAGCACTATACCCAGCCGCCGCCCCGTTTTTCGGAAGCATCCCTTGTGCAGGCCTTGGAAGCGCATGGCATTGGTCGCCCATCAACTTACGCGCCGATTATGTCGACCATCCAGGAGCGAGGTTATGTCATCCGCGTAGATAAACGCCTGGAGCCAACCGAAACTGGCGTGCTTGTCAACGAGATGATGGTTCAGTATTTCCCTGAAATTGTTGATATGAATTTTACTGTCACCATGGAGAATGACCTCGATAAGATTGCCGATGGCCAGATAGATTGGGTTGGGGTGATGGATGCATTTTATCAACCCTTCTCTATCAAAGTCCAAAAAGCCCAGGCTGAGATGCCAGTCACAAAATCAGGCCCTGAGCCAATTGGGCGAGCCTGTCCGGAGTGTGGAAAAGACCTGGTCATTCGTTTTGGCCGGTATGGTAAATTCATTTCTTGTGCCGGTTTCCCTGATTGCCGTCATACAGAACCCTGGCTCGAAAAAATCGGTGTTGAATGTCCAAAGGATCATGGCGATATTGTTGAACGAAAAACTCGAAAAGGTCGTGCGTTTTTTGGTTGCGCTAACTACCCCAATTGTGAATTTACATCCTGGAAACGCCCTTTGGTTCAGCCTTGCCCGAACTGCAAGGGTATGTTGGTAATCGCCAATAAGCGCGAAGTAACCTGCTTGAACTGTTCGGAGACGTTTTTACTGGAAAAAATCGAGTTAGACGCGGCAGATTGATCATTTTGGTCTAGAAAGATTATCGCCAGTCCGAAAATTCTTGTATAATAGATAAAACGTACGTTCTGTGATAGGAGCGCAAGATGAATTTCTCAGACATGTTGAAGAGACCCGTTATCGTTGGTGTTTTAGCCCTTGTTCTTGGGCTGGTCCTTGGCTTGGCGTTGGGCTGGGGTATTATGCCGGTGGAATGGTATGATGCTCCCGCGAATCTCTTGCGGTCAGATCTGCAGGATGAATATTTACGCATGTCCATTGACTCTTATCGCGTTAATGGAGATGAGAATCTAGCCCTCAAGCGGTTTGCTGACCTGGGTGGAAACGGTGCTGGATTATTTCAGACCGTCAAAGCCAATCCTGGGAAATTGGACCCTAACTTTGTCGCTCAATACGAGCAATTGTTAATCCGTACAAAAGCGTTAAATTCGACTGCGCAACTGCCTCCGGCTGCCAGCTCGTCTAATTTAGCTGTCAGTGTAGCCATTATCATTGGCGCGCTTCTGGCTGTTGGCGGGGTATTGGCTGCGGTCTTTTACCTTTTCCGTGGTGGACGGCGTAGTGGCCAAATTACTCCTGCCCAACAGGCTGCCGATATTGCCCGCTCGACAGAAATGACTGACTATGTAGCAAAAGGCGAATCTCCGCCGGTCGCCCACTATGTGACTACCTATGTTATTGGTGATGACTTATTCGATGACTCGTTCAGTATTGACTCGCCCTCTGGTGAATTCCTGGGTGAATGTGGTGTCGGTATTTCGGAAACCATTGGTGTCGGGGATCCCAAAAAAGTGACAGCCTTTGAAGTTTGGATGTTCGACAAAAATGATATTCAAACAGTTACCAAGGTATTGATGAGCCCGCATGCTTTCAATGATGCTGGTTTCCGATCCAAGCTGGAAGCCAAAGGCGAGCTTGTAGCCTTCGAGCCCCAGAAGCAAATTGTTCTCGAAACTCAGACATTGCAGATGATTGCTACTGTGTCGGATATGCAGTATGGCCAAGGTACTCTGCCAGATGGCAGTTATTTTGACCGCGTTACCCTTGAACTCGCGATCTGGTCCAAAAAATAAAGCCGCGCTTCAAAACAGGGTAGAGACGTTGCAACGTCTCTACCCTGTTTTATAATCAATCTATGACTGCCATTAACAACATTACCCGCTTATTGGATGCTAAAAAAATCAAATATACCGCCTTTGAGACGCCCATTGAAAAGCTCGGGGCGTTGGAAACTGCGCGGTTTTTGGGTATTCCTTCGGAACAGGTTTTTAAAACCATCGTTGTGATTCGGCCAAAACCCGGGAAACCGATTTTGGCGGTCATCCCCGGTCCTGGGCAGGTGGATCTTAAGTTAATGGCTGCTGCGCTAGGAGAGAAAAAAGTCAGCCTTCCCTCCGAAAAAGAGGCCGAACAGTTGACAGGCCTGCAGGCGGGGGGCATCTCGCCGTTAGCCCTGATCAATAAAGGCTTTCAAGTGGTCATTGACCTATCCGCGCAAAATTTTGCTGAAATCAATGTTTCCGGTGGTCAGCGGGGTTTGAACGTTGCCCTTTCTCCAAATGATCTGGTCGCCCTGACCCGGGCTCGTTTCGCGCACATTTCTACTGTAGGGGTTGAAAATGCTGAAGCATGAGCCTCCCGGGTTTTATCCCAGGCGAATGTTTTTAAATATATGGGGTGCTTCTACATAAATTCCCCGCCCGGTCACGGCCACACTACCATCTGGTAGCCGCATTTCGCTCGTCGTTAGAATTTTTCTGGGTTGCACTTCACCGACCCGCGCCTGGATGACGATATTTTGTCCCAGTGGCACGGGTTTTAAATAATTGATTTCCAGGTTTACCGCCACCACCCTGTAGCCTGCGCCCCAGACTGCTGCGCCCATGGCTTCGTCCAGCACTGCTGCGGATGCTCCGCCATGCGCATGGGCCGGTGGACCCTGGTGCGCAGCCGTGAAAACCATCTCGGCGTGAATGCTGCCGTCCTCGTTTCGATACCAGGTGACACCAACACTGTGCGGGTTTTGTGTCCCGCAGACGAAACAAGAACCATGTTCGGGGATTTTTTCCATTTTTTCCAAATCCTATTTTATTTATTGATAGCTGTTTCCTATAGATCCAATTTTGTTTGTTTCTGGAAGTGCTTACGGTAAGCCCGGCTTTCATTCAGGTTGTCTGCAAGTTGGGAGGCTGTTTCTTCGGCTGCCACGCTATCTACACTCCCATTGGCGGTCAGGTTGATTTGACCATCGCGCAGTATCTCCGCAGTTAACTGTCCTTGTTGCGACAAACATACCAGACCCAGCCGGACGGTGCTTTCTTTCTGAGCCGTGGCCACAGCCAGTTCGCATAAAGTTGTCTTTCCAGCTTTTGTTTTCAAGGTGAATTTCAGCAGGCCGGCCAGTCGCTTCAAGAATTGCCTCGGTTCATCTGCGCCAGGGTCGATAGCAAAAACGATGACTTGTTCGGGTTTTACTTTTTCCAACGCATCTAAGAGTTCCTGGCGCCCTGGCGGCGTTGTCCAGATGATCAGTTTTTTTGCTGGGATGAGATTGCTGCGCCCGATCCCGCTTACCTGTTTTTTCGCTTCTGCTTCTGCCCAGCAAATTACATCACCCTCCTGAAATTCCACTTTCAGGAGTTCCAGCGGGTTTTCCTTTCCACGAAAATCCAGCACTTCGCGCGCCTGGCTGCGCACTTCCACCTGTGCAGTTTCCAGCGGGCGAAAGTCCACAAATTCCAATTGCGCCTGTCGCTCTCCATGCCAATCGCTGGCTCGCAGCGAGAAAGCCAGGTCAAAATTCCCGGTTGGAGCTTCCTCACTGCCACCATCCCACCATAAGATTTGCCTGGTAGTTCCGTATTCATCCGCGACCGTCAGTTTGAGATGTTCCTTGTTTTTTCCCAGCTTTGCGGATGATTTGATTGTCAGGTTGTGGCTTGCCAGGCTCAGTTTCGCGTTTCCTGGCCCAAAAGGTGCCAGACTCTCCAGTTGTTCGGCCAGTTCCAGGTTGGCCTCCTCCAGGGGTAGCCAGCCATCAATTTGCAGCCGTCCTTCGTTTTTGCCAAATTCTCCGAGCATTTCTTGTACGGTTTTCGCCAGTCTGCGCCGGAATTCCGGTAGCTTGTCTGCTTCAAGTGCCAGCCCGGCGGCCATGGGGTGGCCACCAAAGGAGAGTAATATCTCTTTTTGTGCTGCGATGGCAGCCGTAATATTGAGTCCCTCAATCGAACGGGCAGAACCACGCACTGGTTGGCCGGCTGGCGCGGTTAATAAAATTGCCGGTTTATGATAGCGTTCTACGATTCGGCTGGCGACAATACCAACTATTCCGCCGGGCCATTGTGGGTGCGCCAGAACGATGACAGATTGGCTTAGCAATTCAGGGTTTGCGTGTAGCTGTGCATCTGCGGCCTGATACACCTGGTCGCAAAGCAATTTGCGCTTTACGTTTAAGCCTTCCAGTTGTTGAGCCAGTACGCGGGCGCGAATTGGATCGCGGGTTGTCAGCAGTTCCACAACCGGATTGGCGTCGCCGAGTCGCCCTATTGCGTTTAACCTTGGGCCGAGACCAAAGCCGATATGTTCCTCGGTTAGATGAGCTGCCGAGAGTTCGGCCAGTTCCATCATTGTTTTCAGTCCGAGGCGCTGAGTTGAGCGTAGGTGTTCCAGCCCTGTTTGCACCAGGTAGCGCGAATCGCCGCGTAAGACTGCCAGGTCGGCAACCAGGCCCAGGGCGACCAGGTCGAGCAGTCTGGCGGCTTGAAAATTGGCCGGCCGCAGGCGGGAAAGTAATTCCTCTGCCAATTTATAAGCCACACCGACGCCGGCCAGCGTGGCCAGCGGATGGCTTTCAGGAAGCATTTTGGGGTTAACCAGCGCGGCTGCCTGGGGTAATTCTGCTGGCAGGTCGTGATGATCGGTAATGACCATCTCCACGCCGCGCGCCCGGGCGTATTCGACCTCGTCAATTGCGCTGACCCCCGTATCGCAAGTGATAACCAGTTTTGCGCCCTGGGCGATAACGCGCGCCAGGTTTTCGATGTTGACGCCATGCGATTCATTCTGGCGTATGGGTATATGGTAACTGACATTAGCACCCATAGCCTGCAGGCTTTCAACGAGAACTGTCGTCGATGTCTGACCATCCACATCAAAATCGCCCCACACGCAGATGGGGTCAGCAGACTGGATGCTCTCGATCACTTTGTCAACAGCGCAGGAAAGCCCTGGTAAATCCAGGGCTGGTGTTGGGCTGTAGGTATGCGGGTCGATAAAGGCGCGGGCTGAGTCGGGATCTGTAAATCCTTTTTTAATCAAAACCTGCCCGACCAATGGGTGTAGGCCAGGCAGGGGTGCCAGTTCCTCGGCTTGAATGGGTTCGATCCAACGCGTCATGCAGTCTTTCTGCTCATCTTACAATTCTATTATCAGCCTTTAGTGTAGCACAACCTGTCCGCAATATTCGCACTTATCCATGCCCAGCAACAGTGTTCCGCCACAATTCGGGCAGGCTTGGGTTTCAATTGCAACTTTGTACCCGGCTTTGAGCATGGATGTTTCATTTTCAGCCAGTTGGCGGCGCAGGTCCTTTAGCCGTCCCAGGTAGGCTTCGGGAGTGACCTCGCCCAAATTTCGCAGTCGTTCCACATCAGCGATGCTTTCCTTGAGCATGCGGCGCTGGGCAGTCAGGGCTTCGCGGCTTTGTTCGCTTACGCTGATGCGTAAATCAGGCTTGACAGGGATGCTGGCGATAAAACCAGCGGCTAGAAATATGACCAAACAAACGAAAAACCCCACCCCTACGGGTACGAAGCGCATAAATCCCAACGGGGTATATTCAACCGCGAGCAGTTTGACATTCCCAGCTGAGGCAACTGCTACCTGTCCGGAGCTGCTGAAATTCCCGACATCCATGCGCTCAACCGCCCCCTCAAAAGTCTGGATTCGATCGCTTGAGCCGCTATCCGCCTTGAACAGGATAAGTTTCCCAGCTTCAGAGCCAATCAGAACATCTTCTGTCCCGTTGCCATCCACATCCAGTACTCCGATTTGGTTCACCCGATCGCTGGCTGATCCGGACCAGAGCGCATCACCGCCGAAATCGATGGCCCACACACCGTTGGTTTTTCCGCCAACCACAATTTCCCGCGTAGTCGGTTCGCCGTTCAATTCCGCTTCGCGAATTTCGGTGATGGTCTGTCCGAGCGTTTTTGTAAAAACAGGTTTTCCGTTCGCAGCATTCAGCACTACCAATTCGCCACCATCGCCGCCAATCAGGATTTCACTGGTGCCATCTCCGTTCAAGTCGAAGGATCGCAGGCGGCGCAGCGCTCCATTCAGTTGATATGTCCAAAGCTGCTGGCCGTTGCTGTCGAACAAACCAACTGTTCCGTCATGATTTGCCGCCGCCAGGAAAACCTCCCCATCCACGCGAGCATCATCCAGCCCACGAATATAATCTCCGCTCGAAAGCGTGACTTGCCAGTTGACTTTCCCGCTAGCGTCGAGCGCCACCAGGTTTCCATTTGTGTCGCCCAAAACGCCCAGTCTTTTTGCCTTGAAGGGGATGATCGCAGCCCGGGATGCATCCAAAATATTGTCAATGCGCACCTCACTGGCAAATTTACCATTCAAGAACAGCGAGACTTGCGCATTTCCCGCTGGGCCATAAAACGCCAGAATATCTTCGCGCCCGTTCCCATCGATATCGCCCATGGTAGTTGCCAGAGGGGCAGCATAGGTCTGGTCAATGACAGCCTGCTGGTTCTTGTCAAAAACAATCATCTGGCTTTCAGTTTGCAAAAAAAGATCGTTCACGCCATCCCCGGTCAGGTCGATGATTTTTAGGCTCTGCGCAACTCCGCGATAAGGCAGGCTCAAGGTCGTCTCAGAACCAATTTTTGCGCCCTGGCTCAGGCCAAGTATCGTAATAATGGTCGCAACAATCATCACCATGACGCTTAATAGAATTGCAAAAATAATCGCGGGTTTCATCAAGATCACCTCTTTCGTTTGAGCAGGCTGTAACTGGCCTGTAAAACTGCCAGAATATCATTCGCAGTATTTTGTGCTTTGGATGTTGCACAGCCGAGCGTTACCATGCCCCCGTTCGTATCGACGACTTGAACCAAATACGATCCAATCGACGCGCCTACCTGCACAGCGGGAGATGGGACAATCTCATACATCTCCGGGTTGACTGCAATGCGAACATTCAACTCCTGAAAATCCCCTTTGAGTTTTGCAGGTTTCATTTTGCTCTTACCGCTGCGCCCACGCCCCAGGTATGAATCGCGCTTTTTGATTTTGTGAATGGCTGAAACGCGCAGCACATTACCATCAAATAGCTTGGCCTTCAACCGCAGCCATTCATCACTGTATAACCTGGTTTTTCGCCCAAGCTGGTCCTCTTGCTCACGAGAAACCTTATCTGCTCGTTCTGAACCTGTCAGGTCGATATGCCCCAGGAATACTGATTTGGGCAAAAGATCATCGCGCAGGGTCTGGATGACAGCATAGGCCGTCTTTAAATCCGGGTGAAAATCAGGCATACGCGCTTTCCTGAGATTAATCCCCATGACAATCGCTGCTAGCCAGCAGACACCCATGACGCAAGTCAGGCCAAAAAACGGATAGCCTAGCGCCAGAATTGCCATATCAATACACAGAAACGAAAAGCCACTTATAAAAAGCGCCCACGGGATCCACCTGCGTTGTTTATAAACATCATCGGCTAGCTGTTTGCGGGCATTCAGGTCATCCACACTTTGCAGGATGGATTTCGGTCGATCTCCGAGCGTGATGTAGATAGGTGCGTAGCTCATGGGCTCCTTCGTTTATAATCCAGCTATGGCTCGCGTTTTTTACTCTGCATTTGATACTTTTCCAAGCCCCAAAGGGGCGACTACTCACATTGTCTACTTTTTACGTGGGCTTGTCAATAATGGTGATGAAGTTGAATTGCTGACACCCGGCGACGGTATTTTGCCGGTCGAAGATGTATGGGAAGGAGTCCGCGTTCGCCGGGTTCCCCCAATAAGTGGGGGAAATTTCCTGACCCAGGCGCTGGCTTTCGGGCAAGCCGCACTGGAACTTGCCACCGTTTCGCCAGCTTTTGACTTCGTTCATTACCGTTCCGCCTGGAGCGGACTACCATTAGCGCAGAATAAGGCCAGGTTTGGTTTCAAAACTATTTTTGAAGTCAACGGTCTGGTCTCGGTGGAATTGAAATATCACTATCCTGGCCTGCGCGATAGCGGGCTTCTGACCAAGGTCCGCCAAATGGAGCTTGAGGCGCTGGAACTCAGCGACGCTGTCATCTGCCCGTCGGATGTCACCCGTCAATTTCTGGTCAGCCTGGGTGTTGAAAAACACAAGATTACCGTCATCCCTAACGGCGGCAGCCCGGATGACTTTTACCCGACGCCTTTACCCGCACGCGACAACCAGCGGATTCCAACCCTGCTCTACATTGGAACCCTGGCCGACTGGCAAGGCCTGGAAATCATTATCAAGGCCATGCCGCAGATCATTCAACAGCGCCCAGCTCATTTGCGCATCGTGGGCAGAGGGCGCAGCCGCCAGCGTAAAATCCTCGCCAAGCAAATCCGCAAACTGGGGCTGGACGAACACGTCAGCCTCGAGGGAGCCGTGCCACATCATCAGGTTGCAGATATTATTGCCAGCGCGGATGTATGTCTGGCTCCGCTGGCATTGAATGACCGCAACGTTACCCAGGGCTGCTGCCCGATCAAGATCATCGAATACATGGCCTGCGCCCGCCCAATCGTGGCCTCCAACCTGCCGGTTGTGCGTGAATTGGTCCGCGAAGACATCGACGCCCTGTTGTTCAATCCTGGTGATTTCACTGACCTGGCTGCACAGGTGCTGGTCTTGCTGGAAAACCCATCCCTGGCTGAAAAAATCGCTGCGAATGCAAGCCAACGAGCCCGTGATAAATTTACCTGGCATGCAGCTCAGAAGAAGTTGTTGCAGGTCTATCGGGGATTGATGTAGCGGCGTCCGCTAAAATCTGTTGATACACATCCAGGTTGCCCTCCAGCTCTTGCTGGAGGGCAAATTTTTGCTGAATGCGCGAGCGGGCCTGCTGGCCGAGCCGCGCGCGTAGAACAGGGTCTGCCACCAGCTCATCGATTGCTTGGGTTAAAGCTTGAACATCGCCGGGAGAAATGAGCAGGCCGCTTTCGCCGTTCACAATTGCCTCCGGGATACCGCCCACATCCGTACCGATGACGGGCAGACCGCTGGCCATGGCCTCGAGCACCGCGTTTGGCAGGCCATCGTGCACGGAGGGGCAAACCAGGACATCCATCAGCCGGTAGTAAGCTGGCATTTCGGCCAGGGGAACTGCTGGAACCGTGCAAATGCTCAGACCGGGATTCTGCTTTTCGAACACCCGCAATGTATCAGTGTCATCCCCTGGGCGGACCCCGCCGACCAGCAGCAGGCTTGCTTTGCGCGTCAGCGCCAATTCGCGGAAAGCCAGCAGGAGCACGTTCAGGCCCTTTTTCGCGCGCAGTTCGCCAGAGAATCCAACGACTGTGGCGCTGTCGAGTCCGAGAGACTGGCGCAGTTCCTGCGAGGCAGGCCCGGGCTTAAACTGGTCTGCAGCAACCCCATTCGGGATGATGGTCACCTCGCGCCCGGGGGCTAAAGCCTGGGCTTTGCGCGCCAAATCCATTGTGTTGGTCGTAATCCTGCTCGCGTTTTGGAGCGCGTAAAAGATATGGGCAGCTTTTTGGCTCTCGAAAATTGCCCGGTCCAGGTCGTTGCCGCGCGCGCTGACCACCGAAGGCAGGCCAAGGTAATTTGCGGCAAATGCAGCCAGGAAACCGGCTTGCGGCAGGAAATAACCGTGTATCAGGTCGAAGCCGTAACTGGCGTGGGCGTGGACAATTGAATCGAACCAGTCTGAAAGGGTATCTTCGCTGTGTTTGCGCGGCGCGATTTGATGTAAAATGAAATTGTCACCCTGTTGAGTTGGCTGCCTGGTTATCCTTGAAAGCGTGAATAGATGAACAACATGTCCGGCGCTGGATAGCAAGCCTGCCAGCCGTTTGACCGAGACGGCCAGGCCGCCAGGGTCGGGTGGAAACTTTTCGGTCAGAAGTGCAATTTTCATAAGGAGTGGCAATGGCGCAAAAGTGTGAAATGGTGATCGGATTTTTAGCACCCCATCGCTGTGAAAACCCGGCGCTGGGGCATTGCGCCAAATGTGGCCGCGGGTATTGCGAGGAGCATATGCAGCTGCAGGCAGGCGGCTTGTTATGCTATGCTTGCCAACAGGGCTTGGAACAACCTGTGATGATGTCGCAAACCGCGCAGATGTTTACTGCCGAAGACTTGCTCTTATTTGGGGCGGTGAGCACGCTTGATCAGGACAACGATGCGTTCTCCGACCTGAGTTGAGCCAGTTGGCGGTTTTCAAGCAGAAAATCGTCGCAGCGTTGGCAGCTGGCTAGTTTGGGTGGGTGCATCTGCGCGCGGATGTTGGCATAGCCCGGCCCATTCCAGATTTCGCTGAAAGTGGATTGTTTCAGGTCGCCCAGCGCGGGAATTTGCTCGCGAGTCATGCAGCAGACGTAGACCAGGCCATTGTAATCGATCAGGCTGTGAACCCACGGGATGTGGCAGGGATGGCGGTTGTACCAGCTTAAGGCATATTGCCCGCGTCTGGCGGATTGAAGCTCGGCTACACTTTGCCCGAAGATAAAGGCTTCACTTGGGTCATGGAAAAGCCCCAGCGCCATGGCGCGTTCAGCAATTTGTGGGCCAATTTCGCTATTGTAGCGCAGTAAATCGGATTTTCGGAGTGAAAGAACCTCAGCGCAGTGATCATCAATCGCTATTAAATTGAGAGCATCTGCGCCGAGGCTGTGAGCCAGGTCAGGCATGGCTGCCAGACTATCGTAGTTTGAGCGGCCAACTATAGTATTGATCCGGATCGTGATTTTTCCCTTAGGCGCATACCGCCGGAAGTGTTCGACAGCTCGGCAGGCGGCTTTCCATGCGCCGCGAGCCCCGCGAATGCGGTCATGCGCCTTGCGCTCCGGCGAATCAATCGAGATATTCACCCCGCGCAGGCCAGCTTCAACCAGTTGCCTGGCCTTAACTTTATCGATCAGGGTGCCATTAGTGGTCATCACCGGACGTATACCCAGGCTGGCAGCGTGGGCTACCAGCTCAGGGGTTTGCGCTCGCAGCATACTCTCCCCACCACTGAAATGGACTTTCTGGCAGCCCAGGCTGGCCAGTTCGCCCAGAATTTCTTTGACACGCTCGATTGGAAGCGGTGGTTCGCGTGTCTCGCGCCAGTGATTGCACATTTCGCACTTCAGGTTACAGCCGTAGATCAGCTTTATTTTGACATAAAGCGGTTTGTAGGCGCGCAGTTCGCTTACGGCCTGCTCAAAGTTGGGCAAATCACTGGCGATGGCGTTTAAGATAAGCATGCATGGATTTTAGTCGAAATATGAATGATTTTGGTGCGGATGATTTGATAGCGGCTGTCAATTGCCAACCCCAATCAAATCATCCGCCGGAGCAGCCAAGCCATTCACAGCGACACTTACCAATTCGACCGCGTCAATTTCAGCCCAACTCTTCAGAACGGATTGATCGACTGTGATCTTGACTGCGACGGCCTTGTAGTCTGCGTTTTGGACCTGGATCTCAAGTGTGGCCGGGCACTGGCCTGACTTGGCAGCTTGGGCAGAATAGATTTCGTGATATTTTCCATTGTTATCGAGCAGTTCAACTTTGACGATCTGGCCCGGATTGTAGGTCTGGTAGATATTGACCTGTCCGGGAATCACCGCATTTTCGTAGCCCAGCTCCAACCATTCGACGGTGTCTGTTCCCTGTGAAGCCCAGGCATTGCCATTATCGCCACAAGTCGAGACGTCCGGTGCGCCAGTAGCCGCCTTCGCCGCCCAACTGGTGCTGCCATACTCTGAGCTGGCGGTTGCCGAGGTAGCCCATTGGCGCTTCCCACCCTGAGCAGTACTGCCGTCGTCGCCGCCGCCGGCGGAGAAGGTAAACCCGGTGACATAGGAGTAGTATGCGGAGCTATCCGAGAAGGCAACTCGTGAGCCATCTCGCAGGGCAGCCACCCCCGACGGGCGGTAAGCGCTGCCTTCCGGCCAGGATTGTTTGTCGATCCCTTCGCCAGCGGAAACACCCCACTTAGTCG
Source organism: uncultured Anaerolinea sp. (assembly GCA_964536185.1). Classification (GTDB taxonomy): domain Bacteria; phylum Chloroflexota; class Anaerolineae; order Anaerolineales; family Villigracilaceae; genus UBA5195. The sequence continues at coordinate 103,252 of CAZHWV010000001.1, forward strand.
TCACATTGCCCTGCGGGTCAAGTTTGAGCACCCCATAGTCCCACATGGCCACATAGAAATTCCCGGCGGAGTCGATGTCCAAATCCTGGGCGCCGACATATTCGCTCAATGTGTCGGTTTTTAGTGTGCCGAGCAGTTTGCCCTCGGCGTCGTACTTGGTGATCTCGCGGTCGATAAAGCTGACCGTGTAGAGAATGCCATCCGGGCCAAATTCCATGCCATCCGGCGCAGCCCAGCTGTCTTTGGCGGGAAAAGTCTTGATCCACTTGCCCTGGGCGTTAAAAATCTGGATGCGGTAAACATTCTTATCCGCATTGTCTTTATTTTCATCGTACACATAGATGCGACCATCCGGCCCAACCGCCAGCTCAGTCGGGCTAAACTGCCCGAATTGGCCATCCCCCTTGCCTTCCTGGCCGAAATGGCGTAACAGCTTGCCGTCCGGCGAGAAGACAAACACGTCATGTGAGCTCCAGGCGGCCACGTAGATATTGCCATCCGGGCCAACCTGCACATCCGCGGGCTGTCTCATATCAGCATCATTGATTGTCGCCTGCACTTTTCCCTCTGGGTCAAGTACCCATACGCCACGCATGCCATCGGCCACGTAGATTAAATTCTCCGGGCTGGCATCCATTCCAGCCAGTGTGACAAAAACGTTTTCGTCGAAGCCGCTCGCTCCACCCGCGCGCCATAAGAAACCTGGCGGAGGGGTGGCATTGGCCTCCGCAGTGGGCGGCTGGTTGGCCTCCGCTGTCGCTTCGGGCTGAGCCGTCATCTCAATGAATTTAACCGATCCCAGCACTGCCTCGAAAAGCTGGGCGATTTCTTGATCCCACTGGGCTTTTGGCGCAAGGGCGAACATGCTGAACTGCTGATTTGGTGTGACCATGACGGCAACCACCCGCCCGGCGAGATTGCCTGTCGGCCGTTTAATCTCGGCCGATAATCCCGCGATGCCATTTACGCTGACGGGTTTTGCAGCGCTGACTTCAATTTCGGCACTTTGGAGGGTGGCGATCAGTGATTCAGCGCTTGTGCCCTCGGCAGCCAGCCCGCCGACCAGCATGAAAGCCGGGCCAGTATCCGGGCTGGCATTGGGCGCCAGCATTTGCACACCCATGGTTGTGTCAAACTGATAATCGGGTATTACTTGAAATGAAAACCCCTGGTCTGCGATGAGCTTTTCTTCGCCGAGTTTTGCCGCCGAAGAGGCTGTCGTCGGAGAGGCTATTGCGGCTGGAAGAGCTGTTGGGGCGGCGACTTTGCTGGACTCAGGTACCGCTGTTGCCGCAGGCGTCCCCCCAAAGTTGCAGGCCATACTGGCCAGGATAAGAGCTACAAATATTAATAGCGGGGTCAGGTGATTATGTTTCATGCTTATCTCCTCATCGCATCAAAATTGGTTGGTCGGGCAGAACCTCGCCCCTGTGTTGCAGGCCAGGTTCTGCTTGGGGCGCGCGCTAGATATGTTTAGGTCAGGCCTCATTAATAATAAGTATACAGATATGTGCATTAAAACACAATCGGAATTGACCACCCCGTTTTTGGGCACCGTGAATACAGTAATATCGTAGTAAAATGAAATCTAAATTCTCTGTTGAAAATTCTCGGGTCAAACTAAAGCAGAGAATTGTTCATGCATGGATCGTCCAGCTCATCAAAGGGTCGTATCAATAAGTTGTCCGGTTTCTGCTAATTACATTAGGGTGAAAAAAATGGTCCATGTCAAAATCGATGCACGAACATCAAATATATTCGCCAGCAATCCGGCACCCATTTCGCCCCGCAGTTTAACGAGGCGTTTTTCACTTTGATGCGCGCGGGTTAGATATATTTAGCAGCCAGGAGGAAAAGAGATGGATGAAACGCCGTTAATTCTCATTGTTGATGATGACCTCATTTTACAACGAGCAACAGTGCGCGTGTTGAATCAGGCTGGCTTTCGTCTCAGCCAGGCTGGTGACGGTCTAACCTGTTTGCAAATGGTTCGCGATCAAAGGCCTGATCTCACCTTGCTGGATGTGAATCTGCCTGACATCAGCGGTGTTGAAGTTTGTCGTCAAATTAAAACTGACCCAATCCTCGCGGGATGCTTTGTGATTTTGCTGTCCAGCGAGCGCATTGACTCGCAGAGTCAGGTGGAAGGACTCGAAGGTGGCGCGGATGGTTATATTACCCGCCCGGTGACGAACGCTGAATTGCTGGCGCGTGTGCGTGGAACGTTGCGCATCCAACAAGCCGTGCAGGCGCTGCGTGAGAAGGAGGAGCAGCTCCGCGCCATTGCAGAGTCATCTTCTGACCATTTCATGCGCTATGATAAGAATTTCAGGCATACTTATGCGAATCGGATTGCGATCGAAGCCTCTGGCTTGCCGGTGGAGCAATATATTGGTAAGACCCACCGCGAAATGGGTTTCCCCGACCATCTGTGTGAATTGTGGGAGCAGAACATCCAGAAGGTTTTCGCTACTGGACAGCGTTCAACGGTCGAATTTGCTGTGGAATTGGCGCAAGGCACTCTACACCTTAACTTGATATTAAGCCCGGAGTTTGCTGTCGATGGAAGTGTTAAAAGCGTCATCGGTATTTCCCGTGACGTCACCGAGCGTAAACTGGCCCAAGCCCACCGCGATAGGCAGTTAGCCTTTTCGACAGCATTAAACGAAATTGCGCAAGTCATTATTTCCAACGATAATTCTGAAGATATATTAGAAAGGTCGAACCGGATTATTGCTGAAACGCTGCAGCTGGATCGCGCTTTAATTTACGATGTATCCTTCAAGAAGAATCTCATTTCTGGTTTGTGTGAATGGTTAAAACAGGACCAGCCGGATATTACACCAACAAAAGACGTCTATCCGCTGGATATGTTTTTAAGTTCCCTTACAGAAATAAGGAAAACTAAAAACTACCTTGAAAGCCATTTCAATGCAGTCAATCAGTATTTTATCCAGGACGGGTCTGGAAAAATCCTGCACGAGCAAATGAAGATTAAAAGTTTAATCTGGTATCCCTTTGCCTTTGATGAACATGGATACTATGTATTTACTCTGAATCAAATCTTGGACAAAAGACAATGGACACAGGATGACATTGCATTTCTGGGATCTGGAGCAAAACAGATCAGCCTGGCATTGATTAAAATAAAATTGCTCGAAGAAAAGCAAGCTTCCGTGGAGTCTCTGCGGGTAAGCGAAGGAAAACATCGCCTGGTTACCCAAATGCGCCAGGGGGTTGCAGTGCATGAAATTATTATGGATCAAGCCGGGAAACCTGTCGATTATCGGTTTCTTGAAGTAAATGAAAGCTATGAAAGGTTGACTGGGCTAAAACGAGAAAATATTATTGGGAAAACTGTACTCGAAATCTTGCCAAACGTGGAAAGTGACCAGATCAATAAATATGGTCAGGTAGCCATGACGGGTGAGCCGCTTCAGTATGAAAGCTATGTCAAAGAACTGGGACAATATTTTGAAGTTGTTGTTTATTCTCCGCAGCCAGAACAGGTAGCGGTCATAATTTCTGATATCAGCGAGCGCAGACAGGCTGAGGATGCCTTAAAGGATGCATTTAATTTCAGGACAGCCATAGAAAATTCGATGCAGGCGGGCATTGCGGCCATTGACATGGCAGGCAACCAAATTGCTGTAAACCCGCATTTCTCCAAAATGGTCGGCTGGACGTCAGAAGAGTTGGTCGGGAAATCAGCGCCCTTTGAGTACTGGCCGCCCAATGAAATTGAGAATATTAACGACGCATTCCAATTGACGATGCGGGGAAAAGCTCCGCAAGCGGGGTTTGAATTGAAGTTCATTCGTAAAAATGGTGAACTGTTCGATGTTTGGGTTAATTTATCCGCATTGGAAAACTCAAAAGATGAAACCATTGGCTGGCTGGCGGTTGTAACGGATATTACCGAGCGCAAACAGATGGAAGCGGCGCTGCGGATTGCTGAAGCCGGCTACCGTGATATTTTCGATAATGCAACAGTCGCCATATTTCAATCCACGTTGCAAGGTCAGTTCAGCAGGGTCAACTCGTTTATGGCACGCGTCTTTGGATATGCCTCGCCTGAAGAAATGACGGCCAGTATTACCGATATCAGTCGCCAGATTTATGTGAACTCTGATGATCGTCGGGGATTTCAACGTATTTTGGCTGAGCGGGGCGAAGTTTCGGGATATATTAGCAAAAACTATCGCAAGGATCATAGTATGATTTGGACGCAGACCACTGCTCGCGTCGTAAAAGATGAGCTGGGGAATATTCTATACTATGAAGGTTTTCTCACCGACATCACTGAGCGCAAGCATGCCGAAGATTCGCTTCGCGAAAGCGAAGCGATGTTGTCGCAGTTTTTGCGTCACTCACCCTATTATGCCTACATCAAGGCAGTGACTCCCGGCGAATGTCGCGTGTTGCTAGCCAGTGAAAATTATAAGGAGATGATCGGTATTTCGGGTCGGGATATGGTCGGCAAGACCATGGCGGATCTGTTTCCGCCTGAATTTGCCACGAAGATCACCGCCGATGATTGGGCTGTTGTTTCGAATGGCGAAGTGGTCACCCTGGATGAGGAATTGAACGGCCATTACTACGCCACGACCAAGTTCCCGATTGTCCAGGCTGATAAAATCCTGCTGGCAGGTTACACCATCGATATTACCGAGCGCAAGCAAGCTGAAGACCAATTGCGTAAACTCTCACGCGCGGTGGAGCACAGCCCGGCCTCGATCATCATTACCGATCGGGATGGGAAGATCGAATATGTCAATCCAAAATTCATTGCCCTGTCTGGATACAGCCCGGAAGAAGTGCGCGATCAGACACCGCGTATATTGAAATCTGGGCAGACCCATCCAGAAGTCTATGCTGAACTCTGGCAGACCATTTTGGCCGGCAAAGAATGGCGCGGAGAATTGCTAAACCGCAAGAAGAATGGCGAACTCTATTGGGAATCCGCTTCAATTTCTGCCATCACTGATCTGCAAGGTAGTATCACCCACTTCGTCGGCGTGCAAGAAGATATTTCCGAGCGTAGAGCAGCCGAGGAACAGATTCGCTTATTGAACCTCGAGTTGGAAAAGCTGGCGCTGACCGATTTCCTGACGAATTTATATAACCGGCGTTATTTTATGCAGCGTGGCGAGGAAGAGTTCAAACGCTCCCATCGCAACAATCGGCCCCTGGCGCTTTTAATGCTCGATATTGACGAGTTCAAAAAGGTCAATGATAGCTACGGTCACGAAGCCGGGGATTTGGCCCTCCAGCAGGTCGCGGCGGTGACGAAATCCAGCCTGCGCGAAATTGATCTGTTGGGACGCATGGGCGGCGAGGAATTTGCCGCGCTTTTACCCAATACATCCTTGGAAGAGGCAATTCTGTCGGCTGAACGGGTGCGCCAGATCATCGCCAATACACCTTTCGTGACACCTGGTCAGGATTTGAGCATATCCATCACCATCAGTGTTGGCGTGGCGACTATTACGGATCAGATGTCGGGTGTTGGCGATTTGCTCAGAAATGCCGATGCGGCCTTATACCGCGCCAAGCATAACGGCCGCAACTGTGTCGTCGACTATCAAGAAAAGCCAGGCTGAACAGCCATAACTAAGTCATCAGCCCCATAACGACGCAACCCAGGCGGATGTAGATTGATAAGAAGGTCACCATACTCTTCTGGTGTAAGGAATTATCCCTTTGCGCCAATCACGGCAAACCCGTATGCCCCTGGACCGATGTGCGCGCCGATGACAGGTGTGATATCTGCCGCCAGAATTTCGCTACCGGGTAGCAAGGACGTGAATTGCGCGCGCAGCTCGGCCACGCGCTCAGGCGCGTGCGTGTGCAGAATGGCGACGCGTTCAAGGTTGCCAACACTGCGCAGCATCTCGAGCAAACGATGGGTGGCGCGTTCGCGCGTACGCACTCGCTCATTGCCGGGATCGCCATCGTACATGGTTAATATTGGTTTGATCTGTAGTAGCGCACCCACATTGGCTACAAACTGGTTCATCCGCCCACTGCGTTTCAAAAACTCCAATGTATCGAGAGCTGCAAAAACATGGCTGCGTTTGATCTGGGCATTGAGTGCGGCAAGGATTGCCTCGACAGTCTGGCCTGCTGCTGCCATTTTGGCGGCTGTCTCGACCAGGAAGCCGGTTCCCAGGCTGAGTTGCCGGGAATCGAGTACGGTGACCGGAACTGAGCTTGTTTCATGTGCTGCCACCTTTGCCACATCCACGACAGCGCTCAAGGCGGACGAGATGTGGATGGACAATACCCCGGTTGCACCTTCGTCAGTGAGAGCGTCATATATGGCGTGGAATTTTTGTGGTGATGGCACAGCTGTCGTTGGGTGAACTGGAAAGTCCGGCAGTTTTGTGTAGAATTCTTCGCGGGTCATGTCAATGCCATCCAGAAAGCCCTGATTGCCCACGTTGATATAGAGTGGCACGACTGAGATTCCATACCTGCCAATAATCTCGGCGGGTAAATCACAGGTGCTGTCGGTAACAATACGAATTGGCATGCTAGACCATCCTAAATGACCAGGAGTGCGCCAAAAACAATTTCAATAACCAGACTGATGCTGTTCGACTGTGCGTAGGATTTATCCCACAGCATAGAGCAGGCGCGTGCTGCAGCAATTGCCAGGTATCCAATCCCCAACATTTGATAAGCAGAAGCTCCCAGGAACAAAGGTGCGAGACCCAGCCCGATGAATAGACCACCGAAAATTGCGCGGATCTCTGAGACGCCACGCACTCCATTCGGATTCAAACCGATGAAACCATAGGCTGCTCCGGGTTTGACAAAAGCCAATACACCTGTTGCGGTAGTTCCCAGGGCGGCAATAATTTTCAAAATCATCCAGATGTTCAATTTATCGGCTCCATTTTTCCAGCTAAAACTGGATTTCTGCGTTCATTTGATCGAGCAACGCCAGCACCTCGCTGTTCGCTGGAATATCAGCCATCGAATGCCCATAGTGGGTGAAGCGTGCCACACCAGTCCTATCCACGATTACCTGGGCGGGCATGCGCCCCAGCTTGAACAAGTTGACTTCCTGCCCGTACAGTTTGAGCACGCTGGCGTGCGCGTCGGGCAGGCCGATGAAGGGCAGTTTATGTTGGTTCCAATACATCTTAAAAGCTCTGGCATCTTCGGGTCCAACGACGATGACCTGGGCTTGCCTGTTAACGAATTCCTGATAGTCTTGGCGCAACTGCGCCATGTGCCTCTGGCAGAATGGTCAGGTGAAGCCACGGTTGAAAATAAGTAATACATGCGATTTCTCGCGAAAATCTGACAAGTGAACCGGCTGACCATTGAAATCAGCCAGGCTGAAATCGGGGGCTGGGGCGTTAATCAATACTTGCGGCATGGCATCCATCCTTATGGGCTTAGAGTATTCAAAAAACTTGTCATCGCCTCCATGAAGGCTGTGGGACGTTCTTCGTGCGGGACATGACCGGCGTTGGCGATGACGGCTAGTTGTGCGTTAGGTAGTTCGTTCGCCAGCCGGATGCTTTCCTGGGTTGGGACGATACGGTCATCGTCGCCGCTGATGACTAGTACGGGCAGGATTAACGCTTGCAGGCGGCTGACCAGGTTGGATGCCCGGCTTGCCACGGTTAATTCCCAGAGGGCTTTGTCCCAATTTTCGACCTGGAATGGTTTCTTGTACAGCTGAATGGTCTCCGCGGGAATTTGAGCTGGGTCATGCCAGGCCATATTGAGCAGTTCAGGCCCGCGTGTCTGAATCTCTCGCGCCACGAGCGGCCCAAGATGATGCATTTGTGGTGTATTGAGTAACGGGCGCACCCATTCGGGCGCGCCGCCGCCATTGTAGACCGCCGGGTCAACCAGAATCAGCGCTGTAACCCGCTCTGGGTGCTCAAGGCTGGCCTGCATGGCAATTGTCCCGCCCGCCGAGTTACCGACCAAAATGGCCTGCTTCACGCCGAAGTGGTCGAGCAAACCGATTACCAGTTCGACCTGGGCCTCGGAGCTGTAAGGGTTCTGCCCTTGCCAGGTGAGCGGTCGTTCAGTCAGACCAAAAGCTGGGCGATCGAAGGCGATGACTGTGCCCAGCTGGCTGAGCGGATTCATGACTGAATTCCAGGAATATAGGCTGGCTCCAAAGCCATGCAGAAGCACAAAAACCGGCTGACCTTGCCCCAGGGTTTTGACGTGGACTCTCAATCCGTTGATTTCGATGAACTGGCTGTCAGGGTCGGCCAACTCCTGTGAAGGACGCGTTGCCTCCAGGGCAGGCACCGGGACGAAAAACGGCCCCACCATTACTACAAGTAGCAAACTGGCAACAATAGCCAGCATGATTCGCCCAATGCGACCCTTCATCGCGCAGGCTCCAGGTTAATTGCGAACTTGCGCAGGGAAAAAGCGCCAGCAAGGTTCAGTACAGCCAACCCAAAGGTGATCCGGGTCAGAATGGCAAACTTCCGGGAAAACAAGTCAGTTGTCGCAATTTTGCATGATTCTGTATTCATAATTCAGGTTAGTTTAACTTCCACCACGGTATATTTTTGGCCTTGCACAGCCGAAGCCAGGGCAAACATCTTTTTCATCAGACCGTATTTCTTATCCAGCAGGCTATTGACTTTCCGGTTAATTTCACTATTCTTGACTTCACGCGCAGTAGCCGGGAACCACTCGCCGAGTAAAGCGCCATCCGCTTTGCAAGGCGCGATGTTGACCTGTCCGTTATTGCGAATACGCTTGACCTTGCCTGAATCAGCCACGGTTTGAACGAAGAGAGTCTCTTGATCTTGTACGAACCAGACCGGAGTCTTGACACCCACGCCGTTCTTGCGAAAGGTTTCGATGTTCAAGTATTGTTGTTTCGTTAATTGAGCGAACATGGTTATATTTTCCTCTTTGCTGGCGGCTTTCCAGCGAATAAAGCCTCATCGCTGGGTCAGGCTATACAAAACTGTGTCACATTCCTGAGCGCTATCGGTAATAATTGCCTGAATTTGATTTGTACAGATATTGTACAGTATTTGTAAATAAATTGCAAAGCAAAATGCGATTTATTAATAGAAGTTTAATAAAAGGACTGAACGATTCGAAAAATTATTTCCCCCCAGCTCTGGTTTATTTGCTTCTGTTTTGTATCTTTCGATGAAGGTAAACTAGCAACTGTCATCAAATTGGATCGCTTGGGTAAAATAACGGCCCAAGCGTCTGGAATATTTAATCAGTCAGTTTTCCGTGCGATCAGCGAATAACTCAGCGGCGGTTTCTTTTCAAAGTGTTCAAAGGCGGCATACACTGCTGATATGTCGTGCCCATATTCTTCAAAATGTGTCAGGCTCAACCCGTGTTTAAGACAATTACCGATTACATCTGAAAGTTTGTGCGGAAACCAATACGAAACAGCTTTGACTACTTGCGTTGGGTCAAGATAGTCTGGGGAATCCTCATCTACAAAGGGTTCACTCTGGAAATAGGACGACTCGACGATGAGCCCTTTGGCAGCCTCGAACATATTTAAAATTGGGTGCATTTCATAAATGAAAAGCTGTCCACCAGGACCAAGCAGGTCTGAAACGGTCTCAAAGAATAAATCTAAATTCGGGAGCCAACCCAAGACACCGATCGTAATATAAACAAGATCAAATTGTCCATCAAGGTCGTCGGGGATGTCATAAACATTCAAACGTAAAAACTCTACATCGACCTCGCCTAGCCTGGCAAGTTGACGTCCTTGGGCGATAAATTTGTCACTAATGTCGACCCCGATACATCTGCCGGCTCCCGCTTTTTTAACGGAAATTAGCTCACGTCCGTTATTACAGCCGAGTTGTATCACCGCTTTCCCTTTCAATCCAATCTGCGCGAAGATGCGTTTTTCGACATCATCAAAGGTGCTGAAACCAGTCGCCTTGACCCGCTCCTGAAGGCTCGACACATAGCCTTGCGCATGGATGTCCGCCGTTTCGTTCCACATGATCCGGTTGGCCTCGATGAAATCGTCAGCTTGCATAAAAATTTCTCCCGGCAATGGTTATATTAGCAGGCCTTTGGCTTGTTTTTTTTGGGTTGGATTAAGCTCCACACCAAAGAGATTGGTGTCCGTCAAGTTGGCCTCGCTCAAATTGGCCCCTTTGATCAGGCAGCCTTTCAAGTTTGCTTCCTTGAGGTTGGCGTTGACGAAAATTGCATCTTGTAAATTGGCTTCTTCCAATTGGGCGTGCCGCATGTACGCATTCGTCAGGTTGGCGCCAGATAAATTTGCCCGGATAAGATCGGCTCCGGCAAAATTCAAGCCGCTCAGATCCAGTCCGGATAGGTCAACGCCGGCGAGCCGGGCTTGTTGCGTGATTGCCAGGATTTGGATAACTTCTTTCCGCGAGAGGTCGGTCATTAGGACTCCTTTTCTTTGGTTTGTGACGAGAGTTTAAAAAAATGATTCACTGGAATTGACGAATTGTCACACTGGTCGGAATTGGCTGGCTGGTGCAATTGAAAACCTTACGCCTTTGTTGCCGTTTCCTGGTGTAGTTTCACTTCCACGGGATCGGAAGAATCCCTTTGGCGCGCATGTCAGGGATGTTAATCCAGGCATAGCCTTCATCTTTCGCATCAAAATGTGGTTTGGCATCTTCCCATTCCTGAGCGCCGAAATTCACGGCCTCTTCGAAAGAATTCTGCCCGATCATGGTGGTTTCGATAAAATAATAATTTGCGTTTTCTTCGTCCATCCGGATCGCCGTATAAGCGTGCCCGGGGATGCGGATGATGGCTGATTCAAGCCCCAGGGCTTCAGCTGTTGCATTGAATAGCATAGCCAATTCAATGCAATTTCCACTGGCCTGCTCCAGTACCTCATTTGGCAGGCGGATGCGTTGGACAGTATTGGGTCCAAAGGCGATCATGGTACTGATATAGGTGACGTGATACTGCTCCTGTTCCGCTCGCCAGATAGCCTGCAGGCGATCCCAGACTTTACCATCCTCATCGTTGGCCGTTCCTCCATAGCCGCTCCACATTGTACCGGTTTCGGTATAATCTGCGGCGGCGCGGATCAGGGCTTCCACCTGCGGGTCGGTGGGGGTTACCCAGGCTGCCCATAGCTCAAATTCCTCCTGCCACTCGAAACCCGCCAGCCAAACAAAATCGCGCCGGGAATACAACAGGATTTGCCTGGTCTCATCCAATAGCAGTTTTTCATTTCCATCCTGGATGCTTACCACCCGGATGTGAAAATTTCCGGGTCTCTCTGAATTTAATCGGTCAACAGATTCGGCCAGTAGACGGGGGTTCTGATGGATTTCCAGGATTTCACCTGCTGCCACATTGATTGTATCTGCTGCCTGTGTGGTATAGCCTTCGACCTCGCTCTGGATGAGAAAAGTGAGTGCATCTGCGCTGTTATTGGTGATCGTAATATCAACAAAATTGTCCAATATGCTTCCGTACAGATGATAGAGCGCCGTGACGACACCGCTTGTATACACATAGTCAACTTGGACATCATCCAGGCTGGCATGGACGGGAGTGCTGGTTTCGAGCGGCGCTTTGAAAAGCGCTTCTTCGGTCTGGGCGGAGTTCTGAATAACTTGGTCTTCTGCAATAGCCGGAGGGGTTGTGCGTGTAAATAACCCACAGGCCAGCGTAGCCAGCACCAATGTGCTCCCCGCCAGTCTCAGGGCGGTTGGTCGAACCACCAGACTTTGTTTTCTTCCAGGCATGTCGTCACCTTTGCTTCTGAATGACCAATCACTGCATTCTTGTCTCACTGCATGGCTTTAATCATAACTTAATTTTAGGTCTTGATGTGATTGATATCCTGGGTCACTGTGCGCCATTTGCGTTTATCGCGAGCCAGCAGTTCATCAGCCGAGCGCGGACCCCATGTCCCAGGCTTGTAAATAACCAATTCGGGTGAGTCGGGCTGTTCCCAACCTTCCAGCACCGGATCGATCAGCCTCCAGGATGCCTCGATCGCATCCGAACGGGTAAATAGCGAGGCATCTCCTTCGATCGACTCCAGAAGCAGGCGCTCGTAGGCGTCTGGCAGTAAAGCGCCAACAAAAGATGAATGGTAAAGAAAATCCATATTGACCGAGCGCATATCCTGGTCAGAATCAGGCAGTTTGGCTTCAAAGCGCAGGTGGATACCTTCATTTGGCTGGATAGATAGAGAAAGTATATTGGGGGTGAAGTCAGCATCCGATGGCAGGTGGAACATCAGATGTGGCGGGCGCTGGAATTCGACGATGATCTCTGAAACCTTACGATTCAGCGCCTTACCAGAACGTATGTAGAAGGGTACACCTTTCCAACGCCAGTTATCGATATACAATTTGAATGCGGCGAAAGTTGGCGTTTGCGAACCGGGCGCCACGCCAACAGCGTTGCTGTAACCACTGTACTGGCCGCGGACTGTGTTGTTTAACGCCAGCGGGCGAATGCTTTCAAGCACCTTGGCTTTCTCATTGCGGATGGAATCAGCATTAAAAGATGAGGGTGGTTCCATGGCCACCAAGGCCAACAACTGTAAAATATGGTTTTGGAACATGTCGCGCACCACGCCCGCGCTATCATAATACCCGGCGCGATGACCCACATCCAGGTCTTCTGCGACCGTGATTTGAATGTTATCAACGTAACGCCGGTTCCAAACCGGCTCAAAGATGGTGTTTGCAAAGCGAAAGAAGATTACGTTTTGCGAAGTTTCCTTGCCCAGATAATGGTCAATACGATAGATCTGGCTTTCGGTGAAGACAGCCTGCAATGCATGATTCAATTCCTGCGCAGAGACCAGGTCTACTCCGAAGGGTTTCTCGATGATGATGCGCCGCCACCCGCCCAGGCTGTCCAGCGATCTGGCCATATCAGCTGCGCCAAGATAACCTGCGACCGGCGCATAATACTCTGGCGAAGTGGCCAAATAATACAGGCGGTTTGCAGGCCCATTTTCCAGTTTTCCCAGAAATCCATTCAAAACCGGAAAATCCTCGCCATGTTCGAGATTGCCCTGAAAATAGTGTAGCCGACCAGCGAATTCATCCCAGGTGGAGTTATCGAAGGTCACAGGGCTGACCTGTGAAACACCCTCTCGCAAATAACCCCGGAAAGTTTCGTCGGTATATGGCCGCCGCGCAAATCCAACGATATTCGCGCAGTTAATGAGGCGTCCCTTTTTAAAATTGTTATACAGTGCTGGGATGAGCTTGCGCCAGGTCAGGTCGCCCGAAGCGCCGAAAATGATGATTGACGTGTTTTTGCAATTGGGCTCCATTATTCTGCCCTTTTGACAGCATGTCCGCCAAACTGAATTCGCATGGCGGCCAAAATTTTCGCGGCAAAGCTTTCTTCTTGCCGGCTGATAAATCGGGCCTGAAGTGATAAGGTGATCACTGGGGCGGGCACATCCAAATCCATAGCTTCTGCCACCGTCCAGCGTCCTTCACCGCTATCCGCTACCCAGCCTTTGATCTCGCTCAGTTCGCTATCCTGGTCAAGCGCGCTGGCGGTAAGATCAAGCAGCCAGGAGCGCACCACGCTGCCCTTCTGCCAGATGTGGGCGATCTGCGCCAGGTCGAGACCGAAATCTTTCTTAGCTTTCATGATCTCGAAACCTTCAGCATAAGCTTGCATCAGGCCATATTCAATCCCATTGTGGATCATCTTTGTGAAATGTCCCGCGCCGTGAGCGCCGACATGCCCCCAGCCTTCATTTTTACCGGGAGCAAGCGTTTCAAAAACAGGCCGGACTATTTCTACCACCGCTGCCTCGCCACCGATCATCAGGCTGTAGCCCTCTTTCAGACCCCAAATCCCGCCGCTGGTACCCACGTCCAGAAAGTGGAGGCCTTTTTTTGCTACCTCGGCTGCGCGCCGGATGGAGTCTTTGTAGTTGGAGTTTCCACCATCGATGATGATGTCACCTTTGGATAAGCGCGTTGCCAATTCCAGGATAGTGTCATCGGTGATCATGCCTGATGGTACCATCACCCAGACCACGCGCGGAGCTGTTAAATTAGTGATCATAGTCTCCAGGGTGCGCGTTCCAACTGCGCCAATTTTTTCCGCTGCCCTGATGGCATCTTCGCTGACATCGAAGACTACCACGCGATGTCCATCGTTTAATAGGCGGGTAACCATATTCGCGCCCATTTTCCCGAGTCCGATCATTCCAATATTCATCCTTTTCTCCTCTAATGATTTTCATACCTTTTTTACAATCACATCATTTGTTTCTCCATCCGTGGCAAGCTGGAAAAACTTTCAAATCTGCAGCATAACGGTCGGTTTTTTCGCAAGTGGAGTTTTGCATCCTCTTCTGGCGCAAAACTCCACAGAAAAAAAGGAAGGTAGTCCCATGATGGTTAGCGTTGAAGAAAAAGACCATCGATGTGTTCCGGCAGCAGGCTTGCGGCGTCTTCATCCACCAACCACCACAGGTGGCCATCTTGCGGGCGGATCCTCTGCGCTGGGAGTTTCAGCAGTGCGCGCGGGCCGGTAATTGTCGCAGATAGGGCTGCGGCCTTTGCCTGCCCGCTAGCCAGGAAAACCACGTTGCGAGCTGCGTTAAATACATCCGGGGTCAGGGTCACCCGCTGGGCGGGGCGATCCTCATAATTTGCTGTAACCGCCTGCGTTGCCACCCCCTTGGTTTCGGGGGAATCAGGGAAGAGCGCAGCAGTATGCCCGTCCATGCCCAGACCAAGCAGAACAAAATCAAAGCGTGGCCAATCTAACCCTGATTCCGCGACCGATTTTAACTGGCGAGCATAATCAGCGGCTGCGGCCTGTGGGCCAAGTTCGCCTATGATGCGATAAATGTTTTGTGCCGGCACCGGCACGTGCGCAAGCCAGGTTGAGTAGGTCTGGTGATAACAGCTTTCGGGATCATCTGGCGACACACAGCGTTCATCGCCCCAGAAAAACATCATTCGCTCCCAGGGCAGGGACTCACAGTAGGGAGATTCAGCCAGCAAGTGGTATAACTGTTTGGGTGTGCCCCCTCCCGATAGAGCGATCATAAAACTACCGCGATCAGAAACGGCGGCGCGCGCTGTCTGCGCCAGTAACTCGGCGGCAAAGCTGCTCAACTTTTGATGATCCAAAAACGAATTAACCGAAGTGATAGGCATAGTATTTAGAGGATATTACTCCAAACAAATTTACTCATTCAGTGTGATCCCCATTGAAATATCATCGTCGTAGAGCCGCTCGGAGTAAAACGGAATTTCCTCAAACCCGATTTGTTTGTAAAAGGCAATCGCGCGTTTCTGTTGGAGGCTGGTCTGCAAGCAGATGCGCTTGTAACCGACCTGCCGGGCAAATTCAAACAGGCGCATGACCACCTGGTAGCCAAATCCCTTTCCGTGATACTCTTCTAATAGCCACATACGTTTCAATTCAGCGGTCTGCTTGTTATGTGGTCTGAGCGCTCCGGTACCAACAACCCTACCATCATCCAGCACAACCAGGAAAATAGCTTTCTGCCCATCATAGACTTGCTGGACCTGATCCAGATCCTGCAATTCATGTTCTTGATCCAGAACGGTTGCAAATTCCTCAGAAGATATCTCCGGTTCAAAAATACGTTGTGCAACCGCTGTAATGACCATTT
>CAZHWV010000002.1:0-50921 GCA_964536185.1 uncultured Anaerolinea sp.
ATTGGAAGACCCGTTTGAAAACATGGGCGCCCAGCTTCTCAAAGAAGCCGCTCAGAAAACCAATGACATCGCCGGTGACGGCACCACCACCAGCACCGTTTTGGCGCATGCCATCGTGACCGAAGGCCTCAAAGCCCTGGCCGCTGGCTACAATGCCATGCTGCTCAAACGCGGCATCGAAAAAGCTGCTGATGAGATCGTAGCTCAACTGCGCAAGAGCGCTGTCAGCATCGACACCCGTGAAGAAATCGCCTCTGTCGCCACCAATTCTGCCGCAGACGTTGAAATTGGCAACCTTATTGCTGATGTTATGGACAAAGTTGGCAAAGACGGCGTCATCACTGTTGAAGAATCGAAATCAATGCTGTTTGAGACCGAATATGTCGAAGGTATGCAGTTTGACCGCGGTTACATTTCGGCCTACTTTGTCACTGATGCCGAGCACATGGAATCTGTCATTTCTGACGCTTACATCCTGATCAACGAGAAGAAGATCTCGGCCGCCCAGGATATCGTCCCAATCCTCGAGAAACTTGTCCAGATCGGCAAGCGCGAATTAGTCATCATTGCTGAAGATATTGATGGCGAAGCCCTGGCCACCCTGGTTCTGAACAAACTTCGCGGCATGCTCAATGTGCTGGCTGTCAAAGCCCCGGGCTTCGGCGATCGTCGCAAGGCCATGCTTCAAGACCTGGCTATCCTGACTGGCGGCACCGTGATCTCGGAAGAGACTGGCCGCAAGCTCGAGACCGCTACCCTGGCTGATCTTGGCCGCGCCGAGAAGGTTTCTGCTGATAAAGACAACACCACCGTCATCGGTGGCAAGGGCGACGCTGCCGCAATCAAGGGCCGCATTGACCAGATCCGCATCGAAATCGACAAGAGCACCAGCGACTACGACAAGGAAAAGCTCCAGGAACGCCTGGCCAAGCTCTCCGGCGGCGTTGCCATCATCCGTGTTGGCGCTGCAACCGAGACCGAACTCAAGGAAAAGAAACACCGCGTTGAAGATGCTCTCTCTGCTGCCCGCGCGGCCGTGGAAGAAGGCATCGTTGCCGGCGGCGAAATTTCCCTGATCAATGCCGCGAGCGTACTCGATGGCCTGAAGCTTGACAGTGAAGATGCCCAGATGGGTGTCAACATCGTCCGCAAGGCTCTCGAAGCCCCAATTCGCAAACTGGCTTCCAATGCTGGCCAGGATGGCTCCGTCATTATCGACGGCGTTCGTCGCCAGGCCACTGCCAAGAAAAACAAGAACATTGGCTACAACGTGCTCACTGGTGAATATGCAGACATGATCAAAGACGGTGTCATTGACCCGGTCAAGGTTGTGCGTGGCGCGCTTGAAAATGCCGCTTCCATCGCTGCCATGATCCTGACCACTGACGTCCTGATCACCGACGTTCCCGAGAAGGACAAGGCTCCGGCCATGCCTCCGGGCGGCGGAATGGATTACTAAATCAACTTAACATCAGGGCGACTCAAAAAGTCGCCCTGATGTTTTTTAATCTGATGATAAATTCAAAGACTGCCTATCCCACCTGGATCGAAATTAATCTATCCGCGATCACCAATAACTGCGCCAACATCATCCGTGACACGAGTACGCCGCTTATGGCAATTGTCAAAGGCGATGCATATGGACACGGAGCCGTGCAGGTTGCCCGGGCTGCCATTTCGGGTGGCGCTCAATGGTTGGGTGTAGCGCGCTTTTGCGAGGCGCGCAGTTTGCGGCAGAATGGCATACAATCGCCGATACTGGTTCTTGGCATGGTCGTGGACGAAGAAGTGGATGAAGCCATCGCCAGCAACGTCACACTTACCCTGCACAGCCCCGAAAGCCTGAAGCTTTTTTCAGCGCGTGCGCATGCTGTAGGAAAGTCGGTGCGAGTACATTTGAAGGTTGATACGGGCATGGGGCGCCTTGGCGTTTTTACGGATGAACTTTTGCCTCTGGTGCGCCAGGCGCAGACATCTGGGATGATTATCTTGGATGGTTTATACAGCCACCTGGCACTCGCCGAAGAAGCGCATATTGCGAACGAAATACAGCTTAAGCGATTTCAAATGGCTGTGACTTGCCTGCAAGAAATCGGAATGCGTCCACGTTGGGTACATCTTGCGAATTCCGCAGCTGCGTTTTATCTACCTCAGACCCGCTATGATATGGTCCGGATTGGCAATGTGGTCCTGGGGTTGCGCATTCGGATCGACCGGCCATTACCGGAATCTTATCGTCCGGCCTTAAGTTGGAAGGCAAAGCTGGCTTCCTGCCGTCGTTTGCCAGCCGGATGGACTGTGGGCTATGGACAAACCTATACAACATCAAGTGAAGAATGGATCGGTGTCGTGCCTGTTGGCTATGGGGATGGGTTGCGCTGTACACCAGGTAACCAGATCATTATCGGCGGGCAGAAGTGCCCTGTAGTGGGCCGCCTGTGCCTGGATCAATTAATGGTGCGCCTGCCTCATGCTTATCCAATGGGCGAAGAAGTGGTCATCATCGGTCAGCAGGGCAACGAATCCATCTGGGTGCATGACCTGGCTGCCGTTTATCAGGGATCACAGGTGGATTTCACCACTTTGATCCATCAGCGCGTGCCGCGCATTTATGGTTAAATTAATAGTTCTTTGGCATCACCAATAATCCCTTTCGCGGCTTTAACTGCCTTTCGGATGGTTATAATTCAATCGTCAATCCCGCGCAAGATCATTATTTTGGAGAAAAACGATGCAAATTCCTATTGATTGGTTGCTGGCTGGCCAGCCCTGGATCGAATATCGGACCCGGCTCGACTTGTTGGGACAATCCAACCAGGACTCGCAAGTTGTTGCCGCTCGCAAGTCTATGCTCATAGATCAGCAGGTACAAGATCTGATCAGCGAGCTATCTGGATGGCCAGGAACCGTCATATCCAGCCATAAAAGCGCCAGCCAGCCATTTCATAAGCTAACCTTCCTTGCCGACCTGGGAGTCAACGCAGACGATCCCCAGATAGCCCAGATCGTTGAGCGTATTTTGAACCACATTTCGGACGAAGGACCATTTCAACTGCCCATGAATATTCCAACACATTTTGGGGGGCCAGGCCAGGAATTATGGGCCTGGGCTTTGTGTGACGCTCCGCTGATTGTGTATGCTTTGGTCAAGCTTGGCCTGAATTCCGATCCAGCAGTTCAGGCAGCCGTCAAATATCTGGCTGGGTTGGTCCGCGACAGTGGTTGGCCGTGTGTGGTTTCAAAAGAACTCGGCTCGTTTCGTGGCCCAGGGCGAAAAGATGATCCCTGTCCTTATGCGAGCCTGGCGATGCTTAAGGCGCTATCAGAACTGCCTGAATGGCGCAACAGCCATGCCTGCCATGTGGGCGCAGATGTCCTGCTTTCGTTGTGGCATGAAAGCCTGAGCCGCCATCCATATATGTTCTACGCGGGCAAAGATTTCCGCAAGCTTAAGGTGCCTTTCGTATGGTATGACCTTATCCATGTGCTGGATGTGTTATCACGCTTTCCCTGGCTCAGAACAGACGCGCGCTTGCTCGATATGCTCGCAATCCTGAAAAGCAAAATGGATCAGCAAGGGCGTTTCTCACTTGAATCGGTCTGGACAGCCTGGAAGGATTGGGAGTTTGGGCAGAAGAAAGAACCCTCCCGTTGGTTGACCCTGTGCGCCTGGCGCATCATTGCCAGGCTAGAAACGGCTTCATTTTTGATTGACCCATTCATCGAACAAGGCAGTTAAGTCACATTGACAATCTTTTTCGGCCAATTGCTTGAAGGATGCTGCTGTGCCGATACCCCACCTGTGCGATTGGTAATATTTGCGCAGGAATTGATCAAAAACGGTCTGCCCCATTTTTTGCGCCAGCGAGTCCAAAAACAAGGGTCCTCGTCCATAGATAATCGCGCCGTATTCTATTCCCTGGTAGTTTCTAGCCGGCAGCCCGATTGGAATTAGTTCTTTATCAACCCGTTCCCAACGGCTCAGCCACGAGTCGCGATAACTCTCCCAGCCTTGTTCGCCATATACATCGAGAAAATACAATCCAGTCACGTATTGGGTCAGCGCTTCATCGATCCAGGGCTCATTGCTCTGATCATTGCCAACTACATTGTAAAACCACTGGTGTCCCATCTCGTGTGCAACCGTGGCTTCGAGCATGACCGGCGAGGGCAGCCCATTGATCATCGCGGTGAGATTATAGACAGCATAGTTGATGCCGGTCATCCCGGGGTATTCAATGCCAGTTGCGCCTTGCATCGGTGTGCTGACAATGTCGAACTCGGTGTAGGGATACAAACCCAGGCGCTGATTGTAGGATTGAATGGCATCAACTGCTGTGCGCAGCGCCAACTGCGAACCTTTGTCGCTGTTAGTAAAGGCATAACTGTTGATTTGGGTCTCGCCAATTGTTTCGCTGATTACAGCAAAGTCTTCGCTGCCAGCCATGTAAAAATCGCGCGCGGGCCCGGCCGCAAAGGTCACCACCTGATATTGATCTTGTTGGCTACTATCCACTTCAAGCCCGGATGCAATCAGCTTCAATGCCTTGGGGGCTGTCACGCGCACTACATAAAAACTGGCATCCTGGAAAGTCGTATCAGAGTTAGGTTGTAAATTGCCTTTATGCCAACCTTTTTCGTCATAAACCGGGATGGCCGGATAAAATCCATCCAGCACCAGAATGTTATTAAGATAGCCAAACAGACCATAATTACCACCGACTTCAGTTGGGACTTCGATTTGGAAATCCATCTGGACAATAGCGCGTTGGCCAGGCTGCAGTGGTGTGATCATGGGCACACGCACGCTGCTGCTATCATCCTCATAGATGGGTTGGATCTCCTGGCCATTGACTGTCACTGTGGTTACCCTGGATTTACCGCCTTCCATATTGGGAAACAATTGAAAGTAGATGCTGTCGAGTGTTTTATCCTCCTGGTTGGTGTAGCGCACGCGTTCCTGTCCTTGCAGGGAGGTAAAATCGTCGGCGATTTGCACCTCCAAGTGGTAAATGCTTGCTCCCGGTAATTGTTCGAGAATTTCTTGTTCTTCTTTAATCAATCCAGCGCGAAATACCTGGCGATCATCCCAATTTTCGATCGTTGGCGATGTCGAAAGTGTGGGTAGTGTCGAAGGTGTGGGCGGCGAGAGGCTGGGCTGCACAGTCACGGCGGCTGGTCCGCAGCCAGCCATCCATAACATCAGCATTCCCAGGGCAACCTGTTTTTTAGATTGTGCGAACACGGTTAACTCCTTAATTCCATCAAAATTTGCAATGTAACCAGCGGGCAGAAATCATCGGTTAAAATCATTCGATGGAGAGCTAAGATGACCAATAAGCCCGGGCGAATATTACTGTACGTGTTTTTTCCTCTGTTGATTCTGATTGTAATCAATAATATCGCGCAGAATGATGCGACCCGTTATTTATTGGCCGCAGCGCCCATCCTGATCGTCCTGATCATTATGACAGCCTTTAGGGTTGGAGGTCAATATGCTGGGCCGATTGGATTGTTGACTGGCATTCTGGTTGCATCCCAAGTGTTTGGGTTATCCCTGGATGTGCTTTGGGTGTCTCAGGCCAAGGGGATTCTGCTCAGCCTGTTTGTAATTGCTGTTTTCTTACCAGCCTTGTTCCTATACAACATTGTCAACCACGCGGGTGGTATCCAGGCGGTTGCGCAGGCTCTGGAAAATCTGATCACTGATCGCGGGTTGCTTTTAATCGTCATCGCCTGGGCTTTCAGCGCCATGTTGGAAGGCCTGGCCGGATTTGGTTTACCTGTGGCAATTGTTTCACCCATGTTGGTTGGACTGGGCGTCGATCCCATTTTGGCGGTAGCCTCGGTTGCCATTGGTCACGCCTGGTCGGTGACTTTTGGCGATATGGGCGTGGTTTTTCAGACTCTGACTGCCCTGGTGAAAGAAAACCCGGCTGATTTGGCCAGTACTGTCACCATTATGCTTGGAATTGCCTGCCTGTTTTGCGGTCTGGCTGTGGCAAAGCTATTTAAACGCCTGGATCACTGGCCTGTGGTGATTGTTTTGGCTGCATTAATGGGCTGGATCCAGTATTTTTGTGCTGTTTCTCAATTGCCTGCCCTGGCAAGTTTTCTGGCTGGTTTGGCAGGGGTGCTGGGTGGGATTTTTATCAATCGAATCTGGTTCCATCAGAAGCCGGTGGTCAACAGCACAAGGATACTTCCAAAATTATCTGGTCCACTCGTTTCAGCGCTACTCAGTTATGGCTCCCTGGCGCTGATCATGGCGACTATCAACCTGATTATTCCGATCCGGCAGGCATTGGCAAAAGTAGTCTGGATGGTCTCGTTTCCTGCAGTACAGACTATGGATGGCTTTGTAACGGCTGCGAAACACAATCAAACTTACCAGCCCCTGATCCATCCAGGAACAACGATTATTTTGGTAGCCCTGTTAAGTTTTCTAATGAACAATAAAGCCAAACTCTATAAATCGACCAACCTCTGGAAAATAGCAGCCCTTACATTCAGCGCTGCTCTTCCGGCCATCGTGGGCATCCTGGCGATGGTTGGCCTTTCGACCTTGATGGATCATACCGGGATGAATCTATTACTCGCAAGGCTGCTGAGCAATGTTTTTTATGGCGCTTTTCCCCTGATTTCGCCATTGATTGGAATGCTGGGAGCATTTGCCACAGGAAGCAATAACAATTCAAACGTCCTATTCGCATCCTTGCAGGAAGGGATCGCGTTAATCTTAAAACTTTCCCCTGGGATCATTGTATCTGCCCAAACAACCGGGGGAGCCCTGGGGAGTATGATCGCCCCAGCCAAAATCATTGTTGGCCTCAGCACGGTGAACCTGCAAGGCCACGATGGTGAAGTCCTGCGCAAGACCATTCCTTATGGTCTTGCGATTGGCCTGGCGATGGGTCTTGTCACCCTGATCCTGACAAAGATATTGTAAGCCTCCCTCCAGGCTCATTATTGACTTTTACCCGCAAGAGTCATATAATCTTCAAGGATAAATAAACCGACAGTCGGTTTATAAAAGAGAAGAGATATGGCAAGAATTGTCAAAGAAGAAGACTATACCGCCCGGCGTAATGAAATTTTGGATGTGGCTCGTCAGTTGGTGTACACCCAGGGCTACGAGCAGATGTCCATCCAGGATATTCTGGATGCGTTGAAAATCTCAAAGGGGGCTTTTTATCATTATTTCGACTCCAAACCCGCCTTGCTCGAAGCACTGATTAACCGGATTGGCGAAGAAGCCAAAGCGCGGTTTCTTCCGCTGATGGATGACCCATCCATGACGGCGCTGGAAAAGTTAAGGAATTATTTCAGCAGCGCTCTCCAGTGGAAGGCCACGCAGAAAGATTTCATGCTGGCTCTGCTGCGGGTGTGGTATTCGGACGATAACGCCATCATCCGTCAGAAAGTGTTTGCCAAGATGCTCAAATGGGTTGCTCCAGCGTTTGCGCGCGTGGTTCGGCAGGGCATCGAAGAACGCACACTCTCGACAGAGTTTCCAGACGAGGCGACCGAAATCAGCCTGCATTTGATCACGGCGCTGGGCGATAAATTTGGCGAGGTGATCCTGGGACACGACAAGGAAGCCATCACCCTGAGTACCGAAGAAAAATTTCGCATTATGGATGGAGCCGTTTCTGCTTATAGAAACGCTCTGGAGCGTGTTTTAGGCGCATCCGCCGGTTCAATCGAGTTAATGGACGCTGCGTCAATCCGGATATGGGTTGAGTAGCGAGTTCTGAAAGGAGCAACAATGATCTTTTACCTGCGTCTAGCATGGCGCAACATCTGGCGGCATAAACGCCGCACAGTCATCATCGTCCTGGCCATGTCATTAACATTGGCGTTGATGATTTTTTACGATGGCTTGATGAACGGCTTCACCGACGCTATTTACGGCAATGCCGTGAAGGTGCTGGGTGGCAACATTCAAGTCCACGCACAAGGTTATCGTGCCGAGGCGGGTTCAAATCCTCTTTTCCCGCTGGCTGATCCGCAAGCGGTGGTCAAAGCCGCCGAGGCCAACCCCCTGACGCTGGCTGCCACGCAGCGTATCACCACTGGAGGGCTTGTTACCAGCCGCGAGGGCGCGTTTGCAGTGGGAATTACCGGTGTCGAGCCAGAAAAAGAATTGAAGGTAAATATCATCGGGCAGAATGTCAAGGAGGGACGCAACCTTGCCAGCGACGATTTGGACAATATCCTGATTGGCAAAGGCCTGGCTGATGCGATGGGCGTCAAAGTGGGCGACCGGATTACGATGGTGGGAAGCTCCCAGCATGATCAAATTCGTCAGCGCACGATGACCATCGTCGGTATTTTCGATCTTGGCATGGCGGATATCGAGAAACAAAACGTTTACATCTCGCTTGGCGAAGCACGAGCGCTTTACGAAGTGGCAGGTTCCACTGAAGTAGCAGTCTTTCTCCAGCATCTCGGTCAAGAAGGCAATGTTATCAGCAGCATGAAATCCGCCTTGCCGTCTGACTATGAAATCGAATCATTCGAGGCGAATTATCCTGACCTTGCCTCCGCAATCAACACCAAAAGCGGCGTGATGAACATCTTCAGCGTCATCATCATCGCCATTGCGGGTGTTGGCATTCTCAATCTTTTGCTGATGGCCGTGTATGAACGCACGCGCGAGATCGGCGTGCTCGGCGCATTGGGACTCAAACCGCATCAAATTTCCCTGTTGTTCATGCTTGAGGGAATTATGATCGGATTGGTCGGCATCGCGGTAGGCATTGTCTTTGGGCTGGCAATCAACGGTTACTTGATGAAAGTTGGCCTGGACTTTGGTAATTTGTCCAGCGCCGCGAGTTATATGGCCTTGATGCAAAGCCGCGCCTATCCCACCTGGGGTGTCGAGAAGTTGTTCATGCGCGCCTCCACAATCTTGATCGTCTCTGCATTGGCGGCGCTAATCCCCGCCTTTGAAGCCGGGCAACGCGAACCTGCCGAAGCCCTCCATTTTGTATGAGGTGAGCCATGATGCTAATTTTAAAAATGGCTTTTCGCGATTTAGGCCGTAACCGCCGCCGCAGCTTCTTTTCCGCGCTGGCGGTGGGCATTGGACTTTCGCTGCTGATGCTAATGTCGTCTGTCATTGCTGGTGAGATGGGCAGCGCCATCGAGTCTGCCATCCGGCTTTCGAGCGGACATATTCAAATCCGCGCAGCGACTTACAACGAAAACAAATCGAGTCTCAAATGGGAGGATTTGGTCGCCAACCCGGACCAGGTCGCCAGCCAGATCGCCGCGTTCGACCAGGTCAAAGCCGCCACGCCGCGTCTGTACGCGAGCGGATTCCTTTCGTCCGGGACTCAATCCGCAGGCGCGAGAATCACCGGCATTGACCCGCTCTCACCTGCCAGCGATCCATACCACGAAGGCATCATCAGCGGAAATTATCTCAGCCCTGATGACCGTGATGCAGTATTGATCGGAAAACCGATGGCGGAGAAATTGAATTTGAAAGTCGGTGACAATGTTAGCCTTTCGCTCAATACCGCGAATGGCAATGTGCAGGAACAAACCTTCATCGTGAAGGGCATCTACACCACCAACACCTATGGTTTCGATAGCGCCACGATTTTCCTACCGCTGGCAAAAGCGCAAGCGCTGACACAGACGGAGAATCATGCCAGCACGATTTTTGTCCTGCTCAACGATACATCGCTGACTGATCTGGTTGTACCCGCGCTCAGTGTTTCTGCGGACATGCAAATCAAGACCTGGAGAGATTTGAATGCCTTGTTTGTGGAGTGGGAGGCAATGGCTCAAAGTTACATCGGGATCTTTTACATGATCATCCTCGCCATCACCGCTTCAGTCATCATCAACACATTGATCATGTCGGTTTACGAACGCACACGCGAGATTGGCATCCTCTCGGCTATCGGAATGCGTGGCAGCCGGATTTTGGGTTTGTTCCTGGCCGAATCATCCCTGTTGGCGGTTGGCGGCGTGGTCATGGGATTGCTGCTTGGCTTGCTGGCTGTTTACCTGTTCAACATTAACGGATTCTATGTTGGCAACATGGGGCTGACCGGCATATTAATTACCGACACAATTCATGCCAAATTGACCCTCGATAATACCGTCAACGTGGCCGTTATGACTTTTGTAGTCACGATTCTGTCTGGGCTTTACCCGGCAATCACGGCGTCCCGCATGGAGCCGGTCGCCGCGCTGCGGGCTGAAAAATAAAAACTCACCTATCCCCCTACCCGGGAAGGGGGTAGAGGATAGGTCAAGGAGATAATCTCATGGAAGTCGTAAAAATCGAAAACATCACGCGTGTCTACAAAGTCGGACAGGTCGAAACGAGCGCCCTGCGCGGCGTCAATTTGAGCATCGAAAAGGGTGAATTTACCGCACTGGTCGGGCCTTCCGGTTCTGGAAAGACCACCCTGCTGCAAATGATCGGCTGCCTTGATCAACCCACCACTGGTCGCGTATTCGTAGACGGAAAAGATGTCACGACCTTGAATCGTAACCAGCGCGCCGACATGCGCAAAGGTCACATTGGCTTCATTTTCCAGTTCTTTGCCCTGATCCCAACGCTGACAGCCTATGAAAACATAGAGATGCCGCTGCTCCTGAATGGTCAACGAGCCGCCGAGCGCAAAGCCCGCGTGGAAGAGTTGCTCAAAGCCGTCGACCTGGCTGACCGCGCCAACAATCGCCCCAACCAGATGAGCGGCGGACAGCAGCAGCGTGTCGCCATCGCTCGCGCCCTGGCCACCAAACCAGCCCTGGTCCTGGCCGACGAACCGACTGCCAACCTTGACACGGCCAATGGTGAGCAGATCATGGAAATTATGACTCGCCTGAACAAAGAAACCGGCGTCACTTTTGTGTTTGCCACTCACGATCTACGCGTAATTAAGTTTGCCCGACGGGTTGTTACACTTCGAGATGGCCTTATTGTTAACGAATAAATTTCGTGTGCTGTTTCCTGCCGCCAGCATTCCCAGTTTTCTAACCTGCCAGCGTAAAGGTCGTATATTGACGTGTTCGCGCGCCGTC
Organism: uncultured Anaerolinea sp.; assembly: GCA_964536185.1. GTDB lineage: Bacteria > Chloroflexota > Anaerolineae > Anaerolineales > Villigracilaceae > UBA5195. Next base: position 11,050 of record CAZHWV010000002.1, read on the forward strand.
CAGGTCTTGAACCACCAATCCGAGCAGGTATTCACCCGGCATGGGCGTTTCTGCCGCCCAGCGAAACCCTGCCTCCCGCCAGGTTAACGCCGTGGAAATTCCGCGGGTGACCTGCCAGACAGGCTTCTCACTGCTGGTGCAGGTCAGGATCTGCACGAATGGGCTGAACTGGTCCCCCAAGCTGATTGTCAGAGCGTGCGGCGCTGAATGCCCGCCTCTTTCTTTGTAGACCAGCATACTTGTGACCTCGCCCGCACTGCCAAATTTCAGGCGCGCGCGGCGCCGGCTATCGCTGCCTGCCCTGCTAAAAAGACCATCCAACTGGTAACCTGCCTGACCATAGCCTTCCGGTCGCATAAAAGCAAATGCAGAATCGACGCCATCGCTCAGGATGCGCAGGCTGGGGCTGATATTAAGCGCAAGATTGATCTCAGCCTCCCAGACCGGGTAAACCACGCCTTGCACTTCTCCATTCTTCCCGGAAAGAACATATTCCTGCGCCACTGGCCCATAAGAATGACCCAGCTCCCTGTCATAAATCAGAATCTCGCTATAGATAAAGGCGATATTTTCCCCGGTTATCTGCGCACAAAGCGTCAGCGATTCGCCCGGCGCAATTTTTTCGGCGGAGAGACTCAGCGTGCCGATTTCAAATTTCCCAGTTCCTGGCGCAATCACGTTGGTTCCCAAACCAGATGGCGTGGTTGTTGTCTCAGGCTCGTAGGCAGCGACCTTCAAAGCTCTGCCATTATGCTCAAATGTCCGCATGATATCCATACTTCGCTCTCCTACTCGGTAACCGTTACTTCGATGAGATCTACCGTCCTGTTCCCATTCAGGTCCTCGACGATAAACCCGATTGTGTAATCGCCTGAAAAGGCATAGTAAGGAACCATTTCAAAACCCTTCTTTCCAAAAGTCATCGTTCCGCCATCGTAATCTACAAATTCGCCATCCGGGTTCGTATCGAATTCCAACCATTCCTCTGTGATGGTAAAAGTATCCCCCTTCTGCGGAGTGATCTCGCGCGGCGCACCCGCGCCATCCTGGCCATTGAAGCTGAAAACGTTTTGCATCTCGCCATCCCCATTAAAGCGGATCACGGCATCGATCTGCGCGTCACTTTTGACAAACGTATATACGCCGCGCACCGTATAGGTGTTTGAGCTTTCATCTACGCCATAAGTTTCTGGCTCAAAAAATGCAAACTGGTCATTGGCTTCTTTTCCATCGCTCATATAGTATAGCGTTGGCTCCCATGTGAACTCAATCGGGATAACCGGATCGGTACCCCAATCCGGATAATAAATGCCGCCGATTTCCTTTGTCGTTTCGGCACTGATAAAACCCATATCGGCGGTCAGGTAAGAACCGTATTCCTGATCATAATAACTGACATAGTAGTAGACATATGCAACGTTTGTGCCCGTAATCTCGGTAGTCATCTTGATGCTGCCTTCCGGGCCAATCTTTAGCGCAGATGCCTTGATCGGTTTGATCGAAATTTCACCGTCACCGGGGGCGGCAACTTCAACGCCCGTCTCTGGAGCGGCTTCATCCACGGCTTGCGAGAAATCACTCTGCGTAGATGCGGCCGGGTTCAAAACTGCCAGATCTGCATCCGTGGCAGTAAAGGCTTTATCAGTATAGTGAAAGGTCAGGAAATCATCCCACAAAGAAGCACTGGCAAATCGCCCGACGTACGCGCTGTATTGGTAGTCAGCTTTCTTACCGAAGGTGGTCTTATACAGTTTGGAATTTGGGAAATAGATGGATAAACCACTCGATCCGGGTCTCTCTTTGCCATGCATTTCGGACGTGACAGCTGCTTTCAAGGCTGTCTGCACCTGCGTGGCAGCCCTGGTCACATCCGGATCATCCACACTCTCCAGCAATAGATCGACAAAATGCCCCAGGTCGATATAGGTTGGTGGCATTTTTTCATCAAACACGCTGGTATAAGACTGGGCATAGGCCCGCGCTTCCGCCACCTGGCTCTGATCGATATTGGTCAGGGCCAGGGCCAGATCATTGAGAGCGGCGTTCAAGTTCTTCAATGCGCCCAGATCAATCGCGGAAAGGGTGGTGTCTACCATTAAATCCGCGGCCACCGACTTCGCGCTGTAGTCACCTTCAGCGTAAACGAAGCGCGCATCCTCATCAGTAATTCGAAAATCCTGTTCAATATAACTATCCACAATGGCTTTGCCCAGTTCTTTGCCAGTCATCGCCGGGTTTTTATTTAACGCCTTCAAAAAACTGGCGTATGCCCAACCGATGGCAGGTTCGGTCTCCTCTGAAGCTACGGCATATTTGGCGTGAGGCGCAATCGCGCTCATCACCTCCAACTGTCCCATCAGGCAGGCATCAAAACCGACCAGTTCAAAAGCGCCAATACTGGTTTCTGCAATGATCCCGCCCAGGGCATCGTCAATATCCTGCATGCGGAAGAAGCTGCCCTCCACCGGATCTTCATCATACCAACCGCCGTTCCAGCCAGCGCCGTGATCGCCCAGGATCAAAACATAATGTTCCGCCGGGTAGGCGCCAATCGCCCAGGTCGCAAAATCGATCAAAGTCTGGGGATTGCCGCTGTCGATTTCGCCCAGATCCTCTAATTCGTTTGAATGGATGGCGCTGAGATCATTATCCTTGGTTACCAGGAAGCGCTTGGCCGTCGTCCAATCCCCATCGCCATCGAAGCCGCCATCGTAGCGATCTATCTGCGACACAATGGTTACCTGCTCAGTCGAACCAACAATTTCGGCTTCATTTAAATCGATAAAGGTATCTTCTTCCAGGACTTCATCATCCCCATTTTGGTAAAGCATGACCAGCCAGCTGCCCGCTTGACCTGCTTTGCTGGGAACCGCTGAGCTGCTGGATGATTGCGAAGTCGGCTCGGGGTTTTCTGCCGGGGCGGCTGGGATGCTCGTTTCCACAGGGCCGGGCGTCTCGCTTTCCGCGTCACAAGCAGCCAGAAGAGACACCAGCAAGATCAGAACGAGGGCCAGGTTCAAGCGACGATTATTTCCATTTTTCATAGGTATTTCCTTTTAATTTTTGCTTATTATTACAATGCGACCACTCGGTTGCGCCCATTCCTTTTTGCATCGTAGAGTGCTGTGTCAGCACGAGATATAAGCGCATCACGGTCGTCGTTGGGTATACAAGGAGAAACACCAAAACTGGCGGTTAAAGATCCCGCAGGTAAAAATTCGTGGGTCTGAACCATGGAGCGGATAGTTTCAGCCATTTGGATAGCACTACCCATGTCGGTTTCAGGGCAAATGATCAGAAATTCCTCTCCACCCCAGCGCCCAAGAAAATCAGTTTTGCGGATCCTGCTGGAAATCAGGTTGGCAAAGTCAGCAAGCACTTGGTCACCGGTTAGATGTCCATATTCATCATTGACATGCTTGAAATAATCAATATCGATCATAATCAAACACAATTTATTGCCATACCTGATGGATCTTTGCAACTCGAAATTTAAACATTCATCGATCTTTAAACGATTATATATTCCAGTGAGTTTGTCCGTCATAGCCAGGATGCTAATTTCGTGGATGGCCTGATTTAATTTTTCTGTCCTCTCATCAACCAGTCTTTGCAGCACTTTATTACGCTCTTCCAATTCTTTCACAGGGTATGCCTCATCTTCCGCGTGCGCCTGGGTTGGTAGCGATATATGCATATGCGCTATCTGCCATTCGCCATCAGCCCTAATAAAAAACATGCTCAATCTTAATTGGTTTATTTTCAATTCCTGGTTGAGGATTTCCGTCTGAATATTTAACTGGCAGCTTGCAATACCTGACTCAGCATACGCTTTGATATCAAGGTAATCAATTTGATAGTAAACTGGATTGGGGGCTTCAGACAAATCCCGGGTATACAGCGTTCTAAATTCCCCCAACCCATGGGCAATCTCATCAACCCCGGTTCCAAACCCCGTGATATCAGGTCTGAAGGTTTCAAGGGTAGCCTTTAAATTTCTTTCAACAAAATAGGTATCCAGATAGGTTATGAAGGTCTGTCGGATTTCATCAATGCTGCCCTCTGACATGGTATCTTACCTTTCCTGGTGTTTGTTTTTTTTAAACTTATCCAACCTGGTTGCGCTCGCCATGGAAAATTCAACAGGTCCAGTGATAAATCAGACCAACTCCGATGGCGAACAATAACACCTTAAAATAGTATAGTGGAGAAGGTCGCGTGATTCAAGGGAAAATAGCATGTGTGTATTTACTGACACACACTTGCAACCGGGTGCAACTCACCTTATTTTTCTGCGATCACCTGCAAGAAAGCATCATGCAAGTGCGGATCGAGATGCGTACCAGTGCAACTCTGGATATGCTCGATGGCCTTCTCACGGCTCCAGGCCTTGCGATAAAGCCTGTTCGATGTGACCGCATCCCAAACATCTACATAAGCAAAAATTCTTGCAGATAGAGGTATCTGTTCGCGCTGCAGTCCCCGCGGATAACCGCTGCCGTCCCACCATTCATGATGCGCATACGGAATATCCAATGCGCCTTTCAAAAAACTGATTGATTGAAGCATGTCATAAGCGAGCTGTGGGTGCATGCGCATTTGCTCCCATTCATCCGAGTCAAGCACTCCGGGTTTTAAGAGCACAGAATCAGGAACACCCAATTTGCCAACATCATGCAGCAGCGCCCCTCTCCACATATCCGTCAGAGCATCACCCTGAATACCCAGGCAAATGGCCATCCGGCGGGTCAGTGTCGCCACGCGCAGGCTGTGGCCTTCTGTTTCCTTGTCGCGCAAATCAACTGCAAAACCCCAGCCTTCCAGGGTTTGATCATAAGCGTCGATCAATTCGCGGTGAACTCGAGCATTCTGCAGCACCGTGGCAGCTGCGTTAGCCACCACAGCCAAAAGCCGGGCGTCTTCATCGTTAAACCGGTTTAACTCAGTAGATTGAACCTGCACCACCCCCAGCACATTATTATTGGATAACATCGGCACATACAGAGCCGAGCGCGGCATCTGACCCGAACCCACCAGCTGACCTATATTTTGAGCGCCACCACGGTGCGCCACAAGATCATCAATGATGAACGGTTCGCGCTGGAGAATGGCCTGGCTCTGGGTCGCCTTCGGCGAGTGGTCCAGAGCAACCGCTGGAAATTCATCCACGTTTAGCTCAGCTCCATTGAGCACAGCATAAACACAGGTAATTTGTTCGATTTCGGGGTGGTAATTGGAAATATATTGCGCATGAACATCCGGGAAAAGTCGATGGACTGCCTGACCCAAACGCCTAAATATTTCGGCCCTGTTCAGGCTTTCGCCGAGCGTACGCCCAATATCACTGATGACTTTCAATTCTTCTACATAGCGTCGCATACGCTGATCCACATCACTGGAGTTCAAATCGTAAGACCGGCGCCTTTCTTTTTCCGGAATCGCCCTCAAGATAGCATGTATCTCAATCAATTGATGGCTTTCCGATTGATATATATCGTTAAAAAATCCTTGCACTTGAAAGACAACCCCATTCCTGCGGCATATCCGGAATTCAGCTTGCTGTGGATGCTCCTCGCGCAGCATTGCTTCAACAATAGGCTTGTCTTCAGGAAAAATTATCCGTAAAAAAAGGCCTGGATCGCTGTAAAACTCTTCCTGGTCGTATAAACTCAATAACACAATCGCCCGGTTAATGTAGACGAGGTGGACATCCGGGTCGAATCGAAAACTGCAGATAATATCAGAAACATTATCGGCCAAATTAGATAAATCTTGGGATGAGAAAGGAGCCTGTATCATGCTTGCCAAAATAATCCCAGAAATGGATTGGTATGCAGGTCATGCATGCAATGCCCGTGAGCATCCCGCCCCAAAACCTGAACATCTCGTCTTTGGTGATGATTTTACGAAATAGCGCAAAAGTCACCTTAATACTTGAGAAAGGGGGTCCTTATGGCATACTGCAGTTTGGTTATTAAACAAGGAACAGAAGGTGAGAACCCCGAGTGGATTATACCGAACAACACCGCCTATATACAAATGTGAACTGAACAATTATCCGCAATGCGGGCATGAATTCGATGAAATGAGCTTTCTGAACGGCCTCAAGGTGGCACAAATATTTTATTGACGATCAGCCAGCATATATGTTAAACTGAAAGTGCTTTCATACTTGCTTTCGCGGAAAATATCATGTCCAACCAGAAAAAACCGACCATTTATGACGTTGCCGAGCGATCTGGGATTAGCATTTCAACCATTTCACGGGTTTTAAATGCATCAGATATGGTCAACCCTGAAACACGCCAAAAAGTTTTGGAGGCGATTGATGCCCTGGGTTTTGTCCCCAAGGCCGATGCCCGAGCCCGCGCTTTGAGCAAAACCAATCGCGTGGGTGTCATCACGCCTTTTTTTACAGCTCCATCATTTGTTCAGCGTCTTCGTGGGGTTGCCTCGGCCCTGGCGGTCTCCAATTATGAGTTGGTGATTTACAGTGTCGATTCGTCTGATCGGTTGGATGGCTATTTGTCTTCGATTCCTTTTACTGGCAACCTGGACGGCTTGATTGTCATGTCTTTGCCGATTCACGAAAAAGCGGTGCAACGTCTGATCGAGCACAGGATTCAAACGGTGTTAATCGAATTTTCCCACCCTGGCCTGAACTGCATCGAAATTGACGATTTTCAGGGTGGGCAGATGGCGGCCACCTATCTCCTCCAGAAAGGCCATCGCCGGATTGGGTTTGTGGGAGATAAAGAACCGCATGATTTTGAACTCCACCCGGCTGGCATGCGCCTCAAGGGATTTCTTCAGGCCATGCAAAATGCTGGAGTTGAGGTTCCTGAGGCTTATTTGCGCCTGATTGAGAACACACAAACCCATGCCATGCAGGCAGCACGTGAGTTATTGCGTCTGCCCGAGCCCCCAACTGCCATTTTTGCGGCAGCCGATGTTCAAGCACTCAGCGTTTTGAAAGTGGCTGGCGAACTGGGTTTCAAAATTCCTGGTCAACTGGCCGTTATCGGTTTTGATGATATCGATTTTGCCGAATATGCCGATTTGACCACTATTCGCCAGCACCTGGATGAATCCGGCCGTTTGGCGGTTGAAATTTTGCTGGCACACCTTGCCGATCCGGCCCGCCCGCCCCAACACGTTCACATCCCCTTGGCTTTGATCCAACGCGCCACAGCTTAAATAAGAGCTAAAAAGAGATAGTTGACTCTTGAATTCAAACATGCTAAAATATGAAAGTGCTTTCATGGAAATTCTTTCTTAGCTGACTCCCCATCTATGATTTGTTATACTACTAACAGGTTTTAGTAACACCTGTTAGTAGTATCCACTCAGCTTTGAAAACCTCAGGAACAGCTTGTGGCCAATCGACGAGTAACCAGCGAAGACGTTGCTAAACATGTGGGAGTTTCCAGAACCACAGTCTCGTTGGTTTTAAATGGCGTCCACAACATCAAGATCAGTCCGGAAACACGCCAGCGGGTTTTTGAGGCTGCCGCCGAGTTGGGATACGTCCCGAATGCTATGGCGCAAGCGTTGGTCAATCGCCGGACTCAGCTGATTGGCCTGGTCTTTACTCGTCAGCCGCACCATATCGCCACAGACCCATTTTTGCCTCAGGTTCTGGATGGAATGCTGGAAGTGATCCGCGCGAACAATTTACTTTTATTGATCGATATCATTGAGCCGGAACATCAAGAAAAGGCCTATCACGATCTGGTGCGGGCCAAACGAATTGATGGAATCGTTCTCTCTGGCCCACGGGTGGACGATATAGCCTTGGTCAATCTTGAAAAAGATGGTTTTCCCACAGTCTTGATGGGGCAATTACCGGGGAGTGAGTTCTATTCTGTGGATGTTGATAATCGTCTGGCCGCCCGCCAGGCGGTGGATTACTTGATCAGCCTGGGCCATCGCCAAATTGCTTGTATTACCAATGCCCCCGTCTCGTACAGCGCTTCAGCCGATCGTTTGATGGGTTATCGTGATGCGCTGGAAAAGGCCGGAATTCCCTATCTCGAGGAACTGGTCCGCTTTGGCGATTTTGAACCCGAAAGCGGTCACACCCAAATGGATGCGCTCTTATCTTCAGGTTTCCCATTTACAGCCGGATTTATTGCCAGTGACGCGGTTTTGATTGGCGCCAAAGCGGCGCTGCGTGACCGGGGACGTCGTGTCCCTGATGACATTTCCCTGGTTGGGTTTGATGATATTGCCTGGTCAAAATATGCCGACCCGCCGCTCACTACTGTGCACCTGCCAGCCCAAGCTCTTGGGAATCAGGCATGTACAATGCTGATGCAAATCCTGGGTGGGCAGAACATTCCAGTGAAAAACCTGGTCTTGCCTACGGAATTGATCATTCGAAATTCCTGCCGGTACTTGTAGAAGGCAGTCATCTTCCCCTTGTTGGTAAATTTCTTTTTCAGAAGGAGGTGCTTCGTCAAGAGATAAAATTCCTAAGGATATGCTTCGTCAAGAGAAAAATTACCTTATGTACCGCGAAAAATCGAATCGGAACGAAATTTCAAGAGGAGAAATATGAAACCCCTACGTGTTTTATGGTCCATCGCCAGCCTGCTCATCCTGGCTGCCATGCTTTTGGCCGCTTGCGGCACCCCGGCCACCCCAGCCACCGAAGCCCCCCCGGCCGCTCCGGCTGCGACAGTGGCTCCGTCAACTGGTTCTGGCGGAGCGACAATCCCACCTGCCGGACAAGAATTGAAAGATGCTTATGCCGGCAAATTCAAGGGCACCAAGGTGACCATGTCTGGCCCGTTCACCGACAATGATGCGGTCAAATTTGACCAATCGGTGAAAGCTTTTGAAGATGCAACCGGCATCGACATTGTCTACTCGGGTTCGAAGGAATTCGAAGCCTCGATCCGCATCGCCGTCGAAGGCGGCAGCGCTCCCGATATCGTCGACTTCCCGCAGCCCGGTTTGCTGGCGAATTTCGTCGCCGAAGGCAAAGTCATCGACCTGAATAAAGTGATCGATCCCGCCTGGCTGAAACAGAACTACATCCAGTCCTGGCTTGACATGGGCACCATGCAGGGCAAAGATGGCCCAATCATGGCTGGTGTCTGGGGCCGCGCAAACGGCAAGTCCCTGGTCTGGTACCCGAAGAAAGCCTTTGACGCCGCTGGTTACACCGTTCCGCAGACCTGGGACGAAATGATGGCGCTGACCGACCAGATCGCCACCGATGGCGACACTCCCTGGTGCATCGGGATCGAATCCGGCGCTGCTACCGGCTGGGCGATGACCGACTGGGTTGAAGATGTCATGCTGCGCACGACTTCGACTGAGAACTACGACAAGTGGGTCAAGGGCGAACTGAAGTTCGACTCCCCCGAAGTCAAGAACGCCATGAAGTACGTGACCGCGATCTGGTTCAACGATAATTACGTCTACGGCGGACGCAAAGCCATTACCACCACCGCTTTTGGCGATGCCCCCAAGCCGATGTTCCAGGATCCGCCCAAATGCTGGCTCCATCGCCAGGGTAACTTCATCACCTCCTTCTTCCCCGAAGGTCTCAAGCCGGGCGTGGATTACGACTTCTTCTATCTGCCTCCGATTGATCCCCAGTACGGCAAACCCGTCCTTGGCGCTGGCGACATCTATGCAATGTTCAGCGACCGCCCCGAAGTCCGCGCTGTGATCCAATACTTCTCGACCGGCGACTCCGTCAAGGGTTGGGTGCAGGCCGGTGGCGCGATTTCCCCGCACAAAGACTCCAGCCTGGATTGGTACGGCGATCCGGTTACCAAGAAAGTGGCTGAGATCATCCAGGGCGCAACCACCTTCCGATTTGATGGTTCCGACCTGATGCCCGGCGCTGTTGGCGCTGGCTCCTTCTGGAAGTCGATGACCGATTACGTCAGCGGCTCGATCGACGAAACGACCGCCCTCAAACAAATCGACGCATCCTGGCCGAAATAAAAGTTATCCAATAAAAGAGACTTCGGAAGCCGCCAACGCGTTTGTTGAGACTTCCGAAGTCTCACTTCAATCCCGGTATTGGTTTATTAACAGGAGGAAGGCGATATGCAAAAAACAGTCACGCCTAAAGGTTCCGGTGGTCCGCTCAACTGGCTGACTGCTGGCCTAGGACGAGTGTTTGTTTCACTTATTGTCCCGGTAGTCACTTTTATTGTACTTTGGCAGGGATTTACCTTCCTGCGTGACAGCCAGTCCCCAAGAATTGTGATCGTTCTGGTGGCTATTTTATGGGGCGTGGGTGGTGTGGCCCTGCTGTATGCCGTATCCAATTGGTTTGTGGAGCGTCTGCCGAAAGATTGGACCCAGCGGCTTCAGCCTTTTGTATTTGTTGGTCCCGGGCTTGCGATTCTGGCCTGGTTTCTGGCTATTCCTGCCCTGCGCACCCTTTGGCTTAGTTTTCAAGGCGCGACCGGGACAGGCTTTGTTGGTTTTGATAACTATATTTTTGCGTTTACAGACCGGGTTATGCTGGAGGCTTTTCGCAATAACCTGCTCTGGATGGTCTTTGGCACATTTTTCTGCGTTAGTTTGGGGCTTGTGATTGCGGTTCTGGCTGACCGCAGCCGGTTCGAGTCGGTCTATAAAGCAATTATATTCATGCCAATGGCCATCTCGTTTGTCGGCGCAGGCGTCGTCTGGAAGTTTATTTATACCTATAAAGGCGAAGGCTCAGGCATTCAGGAAATTGGTTTGCTGAATGCGATTGTAAGCGCCTTTGGTGGTCAAACCCAGCCGTGGTTGCAGCAGCCACCCTGGAATAACTTCTTGCTGATTGTGATCATGGTTTGGTTGCAAACAGGTTTTGCGATGGTAGTTATTTCGTCCGCCATCAAGGGCATTTCATCTGAAGTGCTCGAAGCTTCTCGTGTAGATGGTGCGAATGAGTTTCAGGTTTTCTTCCAAATTATCATTCCATCCATTCAGGGTACCTTGCTCACGGTCACAACTACGATCGTGATTTTTAGCTTGAAACTGTTTGATATCGTCCGGGTAATGACCGGTGGCAATAACGGCACCGATGTAATTGCCAACGAATTTTATCTCCAGCGCTTCACTTATGGAAATGCCGGGCGCGCTTCGGCCATCGCCATTATCCTGCTTGTAGCGGTCATCCCGGTCATGCTTTACAACCTGCGGCAGTTCCAGGAAAGGAAGGCTTTCTAATGGCTCCCCAAAAACCCGGCATGAAGCAACAGAAACTGATTTCCAGCCTGCTGGTCAACGGAACCCTGATCCTGATCTGCCTGATCTGGATTGTTCCGACCTTTGGCGTCTTCGTGACTTCTTTCCGCAACAGCCAGGATATTTTTACCTCCGGCTGGTGGACCGTTTTTCCTCACAAGGCTTACGTCAAGGTTGGCGAAATAAAGGTTGATCCCAGCGTGGACGTGAACGGTCCAATTGCAATTGAAGGCGTCTCTCACACCTTCGAAGAATGGCGCGCAGGTGTTACCATGCCCGATGGCCGCCAATTAACCTGGTTTGGCAACAAACGCACGCGTCTGGTTTATGTGGAAAACCAGCAGTGGCGGTGGTTTGATACCAACCTAACCCTGGAAAACTATACCAACGTCCTGCAGGGACAGGAATTTCGCTTCAAGGATGCCCAGGGTCAGGAAATCGTGCGCAAAGGCAACGACCTGGGCGGGGCTTTCCTGAACTCGGTGGCCGTTGCCGTTCCAGCGACGATCATCCCGATCTTAATCGCCGCTTTCGCTGCTTATGGCTTTTCCTGGATGAATTTCCCTGGACGCAAACCATTGTTCACCATCGTGGTTGCCTTGCTGGTGGTGCCATTGCAAATTGCGCTCGTGCCAATCCTTCAAGACTATACCAAACTTGGCTTGAATGGGACTTTTCTCGCCATCTGGCTGGCACATACTGGCTTTGGCTTGCCGCTTGCCATTTACCTGCTCTTCACCTATATCAGCGAATTGCCACGTGATATTCTCGAAGCAGCTTTTATCGATGGCGCTTCACATTTCACCATCTTTACCAATTTGATCCTGCCGCTTTCAGTCCCAGCGCTGGCCTCCTTTGCTATCTTCCAGTTCCTGTGGGTCTGGAATGATTATCTGGTTGCATTGGTCTTTCTGGGTGACCAGAATCGTGTCATCACCAGTGCGCTGGCTGCCATCGTTGGTGAAAAAGGACAGGATTGGCATTTGCTAACATCAGGCGCCTTCATCAGCATGCTTTTACCATTGGCTGTGTTCTTTGCTTTACAGCGCTATTTTGTGCGCGGACTCATGGCTGGTTCAGTCAAGGGCTAAACAGATGCAAATCTTTCATGATCCCAGGCACAGCCTCGCCTCAGTCTCTATCTGAGCTGGCATGTTCCCGTTTGCACCTGGGATAAAACCCATTTCAGCCCAGCTCTGCCGCCAGGAAAGAAATCTGGGGGGCTTTCCTGGCGGTTGCCCTGAATAAAAAATCTTGGATGATAAAGGCTTTTATGAACGATCCGCTCTGGTACAAAAGTGCGATATTTTATGAACTCCCTGTGCGTTCATATTCTGATTCAAACGGCGATGGCATCGGCGATTTGCCGGGCGTAACTGCCCGGCTCGGATATTTGAAGGAGCTCGGGGTCACAGCCCTCTGGTTCCTGCCCTTTACTCCATCGCCCATGCGCGATGGCGGTTACGATATCAGCGATTATTGCAGTATCCATCCTATGTACGGGACCCTGGATGATTTTCATACTCTTGTCAATGGGGCTCATGCGCGTGAATTAAAGATCGTAGTGGAGTTGGTACCCAATCACACATCTGACCAACACCCCTGGTTCCAGGCCTCGCGCGACCCGAGCCACCCTGAACATGCTCTTTATCGAGATTATTATGTTTGGAGTGAGACTGATGACCTTTATAAAGACGCGCGCATCATTTTTACCGATTCAGAGAAGTCTAATTGGACCTACGATCCCCTACGCAAGTCTTATTTCTGGCACCGTTTTTTCCACCATCAGCCGGATCTGAATTACGATAATCCTGCTGTGCAGCAGGCCATGCTGCGCTCTGTTCAGTTCTGGCTTGACCAGGCTGTCGATGGCATCCGCGTGGATGCCCCACCTTATCTTTTTGAACGCGACGGCACAAATTGTGAAAACTTGCCCGAAACCCACGCTTTTCTGAAACGCTTACGCGCCTTTGTGGATGCTTACGCTCCCGGCACACTCTTGCTCTCTGAAGCCAATCAATGGCCCGAAGATGTGCGCCCCTACTTTGGGGATAGCGACGAGATGCACATGAACTTCCATTTTCCATTGATGCCGCGCATTTTCATGGCTCTTCGTCAACACAACCGTAGCTCGCTGGAATGGATTCTGGAGCGTACCCCATCCCTTCCTGAAGCTTGCCAGTGGGGTATTTTCCTGCGCTGCCACGATGAACTGACCCTGGAAATGGTTACCGAGGAAGAGCGTCTATGGATGTGGGAGCAGTATGCCCCAGATGCGCGCATGCGCTTGAATATGGGTATTCGTCGTCGCCTGGCGCCTCTACTGGATAATGACCGTCGTAAAATTGAACTGGTCAACTCCTTGCTGTTCACCTTTCCCGGCTCGCCATTTCTCTATTATGGTGATGAGATTGGCATGGGTGATAATATCTGGCTGCCAGATCGTGATGGCGTTCGCACCCCCATGCAGTGGACCAGCGGCGAAAATGCCGGTTTTTCAACTGCGCCGGCGCAGCAGCTTTACGAACCCGTCATCCAGGATGAAACCTTCGGCTCCACCCTGGTCAATGTAGCCTCCCAGCTCACAGTTTCAGACTCCTTATTTCATAGCATTCAGCGCATGATCACCCTGCGCAAATCTTCTCAGGTCTTCGGTTGGGGCAATTTCACATGGGTAGATGTTGGCACCAGCTCCATAGCTGCCTACCTCCGCCTTTTTAAGGGCGAAACTTGGCTGGTGCTCAACAACCTGAGCGATACTCCGCAAGTTGCACTTTCCTCAAAGACACTTTCTTGCACCTACAAAAACGTCTTTACTGGCAACTATTTCGAATTTACCCAACCCATCACACTTCAACCCTATCAATATCTTTGGCTCCTTAAACAGGATTAACATGCAATCAAACCCTGCTCTTTTTGGTGGTATTGAAGGCGGCGGAACTAAGTTTGTTTGCGCCGTGGGCACCGGGCCGGACGATATCCGCGCCGAAACACGCTTTCCCACCACTACCCCGGCTGAAACCCTGGCGCTGGCAATCAATTTTTTCCAGCAGCAGGCCGCAGAAATCGGTCCGCTCTCTGCTTTAGGCGTGGCCTGCTTTGGGCCTATTGACCCTGACCCCGCTTCGCCGTCTTTCGGCACCATCCTGCCTACCCCCAAGCCAGGTTGGTCCAATTCTGATGTCGTCGGCCCGCTGCGTACTGCCTTGAACCTGCCAGTCGGCTTTGATACCGATGTAAACGGCGCGGCGCTGGCAGAAGCGCGCTGGGGCGCAGCTTTTGGCTGTGACCCTGTGCTCTATATCACTATCGGCACCGGTATTGGCGGAGGGGCGCTGGTCAATGGCCAACTGCTGCATGGCTTGCTCCATCCTGAAATGGGCCACATCCACATCCCGCACGATCTCGCCAGCGATCCCTTCCCCGGGGCCTGCCCTTTCCACGCAGATTGCTTTGAGGGGCTGGCCGCTGGGCCAGCTATGGAAAAACGCTGGGGCCAAAAAGCTGAAACTCTGCCCGCCTATCACCCTGCCTGGGATCTCGAAGCGCATTATATCGCCCTGGCACTGGCAAATTTTATCTTTACCCTCTCGCCGCAAAAGATCGTTGTCGGCGGGGGCGTGACCCAGCAAGCGCACATGTTACCCCTGATCCACCAAAAAGTCCTGGCAATCCTGAACAGCTATGTGCAGTCGCAGCAAATCAACCAGCATATAGCTGATTACATCGTTCTGCCTGCCCTGGGTGGGCGCGCAGGCGTGTTGGGCGCAATTGCCCTGGCGCAACAGGTCTACCATTCAGCTTAATGCTATGAACCCAATCAAATCTATTGATATCGAAACTAACCGCAGCCTTGACCGCATTTTGGCGCGCCTTGGGGTCAGTCTTTCAGCTCCCATTGCAAATGACCCGCAGGGCTGGCAGCAGTTCAGGCTGCGGCTTGCATCACGCTTCCCGGCGTTATTCAAACTGTATCTTGAGATCTATGGAGATCACTACGACTTTTTCTTCCATCTGGAAGATTTACTCTCCAGCCTGGCCCGGGCCTGGTTCGAGCGTCCTGCTGACTTGCGCGCGCTGGATGCAATACGCGAGGCCGAACCTCTCTGGTTCCAGTCCAACAAGCTGGTGGGCGGTGTCATTTACGTTGACCTGTTCGCAGATGATATTGAAGGCGTGCGTTCCAAAATCCCCTACTTCAAAGAACTTGGGCTCACTTATCTACACCTGATGCCTCTTTTCAAAGCCCCTCCTGGTGAAAATGACGGCGGCTATGCGGTCAGCAGTTATCGTGAGCTGCACCCACCGCTGGGCAGCATGACCCAGTTGACTTCCCTGGCGCGCGAGCTGCGCGCCGCAGGAATCAGCCTGGTGGTGGACCTGGTCTTCAACCATACGTCAGATGAGCATCAATGGGCACAACTCGCCAGGGCAGGCCAGCCTGAGTTTCAGGAAATGTACTATATCTACCCAAACCGCAGCATGCCCGATGCTTATGAGCGCAGCCTGCGTGAGATTTTTCCTGACGAGCACCCCGGTGCATTTACCTACTTCCCGGAAATTCAGCTTCAGCCACTCACTCAAAACGAGGCGCCCGGACAGGGAGGCTGGGTCTGGACGACTTTCCACAGCTACCAGTGGGATTTAAACTATTCCAATCCAGCTGTCTTTAACCGCATGGTCGAAGAAATGCTTTTCCTCGCCAATCAGGGCGTGGAAGTGCTGCGCTTGGATGCTGTGGCTTTTATCTGCAAGCAACTAGGTACCAGTTGCGAAAACCTGCCAGGTGCACATAGCCTCATTCGTGCTTTTAACGCCGCTGCGCGCATTGCCGCCCCGGCCTTGCTATTTAAATCTGAAGCTATTGTCCATCCGGACGATGTCGTCAAATATATCAATCCTGCCGAATGCCAACTTTCCTACAATCCGCTCTTGATGGCGCTCTTGTGGAGCTCATTGGCCACCCGCCAGGTAAACCTGCTGACACAGGCGCTCACCACCCGCGCGCGCATCGATCCAGACACTGCCTGGATTAATTACATCCGCTGTCATGATGATATCGGCTGGACGTTTTCCGATGATGACGCCGCTCATTTGGGCATCCGGGGTGGCGACCACCGCCGCTTCTTGAATAATTTTTATCTCGGGCGTTTCCCCGGTAGTTTTGCGCGCGGCTTGCCATTTCAGGAGAACCCCAAGACCGGCGACTGCCGCATCAGCGGCACTTGCGCTTCGTTGGCCGGTCTGGAAAAAGCGCTTAGCGAGGAAGGCCCGCTTGAAGTAGAACTCGCTACTCGCCGAATTTTGCTTATCCACGGCATCATTATGACCATCGGCGGCATCCCTTTGTTGTATCTTGGCGATGAAATTGCCACCCTGAACGATTACTCCTATCGCGACGATCCCGCCCACGCCCGTGACAGCCGCTGGGTCCACCGCCCACGTGCAGACTGGGAACGCTATCGCCAGCGTAACGATCCTGAAGCCATTCCAGGGAAAATTTTCCAGGGCTTGCAGAAATTAATTGCCCTTCGAAAAAAGTTCTCGGCTTTTGCGGGCAGCGAGTTGGAAATGCTTCAGACCGAGAACGAGCATGTTCTGAGCTATATCCGTACGCATGCTGGCCAACGCCTGCTGATCTTTGCAAATTTCTCAGAGATCCCGCAGAACGTCCCGGCACATGTGCTGGAGAAGGCCAATACCCGCAAACGCCTGTATGGTTCCAGCAAGCTGCCTGCCAAAGGCCAGGCTGAAATGCTGCTCGCTCCATTTGACTTGTTGGTCCTGGGATAATTCCATGATAATCCATAATCAAAACTGCCGCCCTGCAAAAACACGGGCGGCAGTTTTGATTATTTATTTTTCCGGTGCAACAATAAAATCAACAAAACGCGCCAGGCTGCCTTCAATCAATAAATCCCTCGCCCAGGCAATACCCGCCTCGTAATTGGCAAGCTGCCGGATCACAAAAACACCCGGCTTCGCTTCGAGCAAGAACAGGCGCTCGCCCCCAGACAGAAAAACACCTGTTTTTGGGAAACCACCTTGCCTTGTTTTCAAAGAAACAATCAGCGCGCACATATCCGGGTCCGAAAATGTGGTCGCCAATGCCTGGCCTGTCATTCCAATCTCGATTTTGTCCGCTGCCAGTTCTTGGAGATATCCTTTGGAAATCAACAGCCTCAAAGCTACCTCGAGATGCTGCTGGTCAAATGCAGGTGCATCTCCTGGCCATCCGGCATGGAGAATATCGACCCAACCATTCAATCGATTGCTTTGTTCCAGTAGTTTGCCTTTGGAAAACTGCTGCGCTGCAAAGTTTGATTCAGCGCCACTTAAATCTGCCAGTGCGCAAGCCTGCTGAAAGAGCATGAAAGCGCTCAAGGGCAGTTCAACCTGCCGGCCTTCAGCCTTCTTCACCGTGAACCAATCTGGGATGATCTTCTCCGCCAGCCCGGTCAGCCCAGAGACGGGATGCAGGCACAGATGTTCTTCATCCAGGCCAATCTGCGCCACACTCTTGCCCGCCTGGGCAAAGCGAGTCAGGGCGGCATGACCATTCCGGCGCAAGATGACAGTAATCTCAGCCGGGTTAACCGCTGCCAACGCCAAAGACTTAACCAATTCGGGCTGGATCAGCTGCGCTTTGCCCGGAAAATAGTATCCATTACCTTCCAGGGTTGCCAGGCCTTCTCCAACCAGCTCTGCGGATTCAGGTAAATCACCCGCGCCGAACCAGTCGCTCAGCGCTGAGCCGGGCTGGACTGGGATGTGCAGCAAGCTCGCTAAAGCCCAGGTTTCAAAATGGGTCAACAGATAGGCTGGCATCACTCGCCTCCCAAAATAGTGTCACGTAAACTGCGGATGCGCGCGCCACCTTCTTGGAGTGTAATTTTCCCTTGATCCACCAGCTTTTTGACCTGGCGCACCCCATGCAAGTATTGGTCTTTTCGTTGGAGTTCCGGATCTTTCGCGAGTACATCCCCGAAATCGGCATTCTTGGGTGCGAACCAATCCCCCCCAGTGTAACCAGCATATTCCTGGGTCGTAGTATCCCAGGCATCCGCGCCCTTATCAATGATCGAGCCAATATCGATCCGGCCATCTTTGCCGTAAACCATTTCTGTGACCCCACCCAAGGCTGAATTTACCAGCCCTGCCACCGGGTTCTTTGTCAGGGCATAGTTCAGCGCTTTTTTGGTTACTTCCGCGCCCACTGCCAGAACTTTATCTGAACCAATATAGCCCCGCTCGGAGGCTTTTTCCAGGCCTTTTGCCAGCGCATCGACACCATCCAACACATTCGCAGCATTACCGAGAGCCTTGCTTGCGTTTGCCAACCTGACATTGGTCACATTCCGTAGATTTTTCAAATACGCCTCTGCAGCGCCCTTCGTTGGATTATTTTGCCATGCCCGTAATGAGGTATGCAGTTTTTGCAGTGTTTTGGTATCTTCCTTGAAATCAAAGAATTCACTCAGCGCGCCAATCACCGTGGAGCTGGACCCGACCAGGTTCGTGCTCAGATCCCACAAGTGTTCGCTCCCGCTTTGGGAAATATCAGCAGGCGAGATTGCCGGTTTCGGGCTGACATCGATTGGCGCGGGTTGAGCTGGTCTGAACGCAGGCAAAACCAGGGATTTAAACACGTTCCCCGAAGTCACCGCCACAGACACCAACCAGCCAATCACGCTACCTATCAGCGCGCCAGCCAGGGGTATCAACGGGTTTGTCGCCAGCGGCCCCAGGCTTCCAGCCGGATCGCTACCGGTCGGCTCTGCTGGGACAATTGGCGCATCCTCGCCAGGTTGGCCTGCGGGGATTGGCGTCACAGAGCCTTGCGATTCATCACCTGGCAAAGCAGGCTCTGCCGCAGACCACAGCGCCTCCGCAAATGCCATCACTTCGCTCGGTTGGACATTTTCACAAGTATTTGATTTTTGCGCGGTAAAAAGATATCCAACACCTCCGCGGATCACATACCAACTAACGTTCCGGCTGCAGGCTTGCTTTTCTAGTATGGCCGGGTAGCCATGGAAAGTAGTTTCCTCACAATATTCATCAGTACAAGAAAATGGCACCCCGGTCCAGCCAATTGCCTGGATTCTAAACTGCGCCCCCCAAACTATTCCCCAACCATAATGCACATAACAATCCCACTCTGGGCCGCTTTTATCACTGTACCATTCGGTATCCTCTGCAACAATGCCCGCGCGATTGGCCGCATCTGTTAATATTTCAACACAAGCAGAATTCTGATATGCGCTTTCCGCCTGGGCTGGCTGCACCAACCAGCCGGCCAGCACCAACAAACCCAGCAGCAATCCCCAACCAAAAAGCAGGCTTATTATGCGTTGTTTCATAATATTACCTCGCCCTTTTCTTAAAGATCGGGAATAGACGACCGGTCAGGAAGGATAGCGCGGCTCCCATGATCAAGCTACCGACGCAGTTAAACCCGGCGAGCAGCACCCCGGCTGTGGTATTACCTGCCTGCCCCTGATCAAAATACGGGGCCAGTATCGCTGATAATATCCAGGCAGCCACCCAGCTTGCCAGGAAAGAAAATCCGCAGCCCAAGGATTGCCCCACGCAGCAACCTATTGAGTGGGAGACATTGAAGTTCTTCTCTGTGGAATTTTGAGGCTTATTGATGACGCTTGGGGAATTCATCATTACGCTCCGGTTTCACGAAGACCATTAATTCACTCGCTTTTGTGATAACTCAAATTTCCCCGGCAGCAATCTCAACAAGAAAGTCATAATGCAACGAAAGAAAGAATGCGCCTGTCATGGACATTCAATTAATGGTTCTCTCAACTCGGGCCAAAATTCAACCGGTATCGGCGTTATATAGACCAGTTCCCAGCCTTGTTCCATCCGGAAAAACTGGAAGCCCACTATGTCGCTCTTATTTTCTTCAAAACCTAGATTCGACCAATCAAAGTTAATGTCTTTATAAAAAATGATGGCTTTATCCGGTTGTGTTCCAAAATCAGGGTTATATCCCAGGCATTGAGGAGAAGTATTCGTCAATCCCTTGCGTAATTCCGTAATGATAAATTCAGCATTGTTGTAGCCCAGAAAATCTGCGCCCGTTGCATAGCTCCAAAACTGGACACCGTTTTGCCCGATAACATCAGAAATCATATCGGGTTGAGCTTGACCAAAGGAAAACGAAATCCACTGGGCTACTGATTGAAAATCAGAACGGTCCACATCCGCGGAAGGTCTAATTGCACTTGGGGTGAGCGCCAGAACAGGCGCAATAGTTGGGGAGGCCATAGCAGGGATTGCAGAAAGCGTTGCGACAACACTCGTTGAGATTTCATTGGTGTCGTTGTTATCAGTTCGCGCAGGCGCAAAAAGCGAACATGCTGTTATTGCAGCCAACAAGCATATCGCTGTAATAAGAATCGATGATTTCCTCATACCATCTCGCCTCTATTAGTCTCAAGTGCTCAGGTAAGTTTTAGTCTTCGCCTTCCGTCTTGGGTTTCGACCCGATCTCTACCATCTGTACTTGCACCTGATAGCGTTTCTCCCCAATCTGGATCTTTCCCATCCCAAAAAAGCCTCTTGAGCCGGTTTTAAAAACCTTTTCTGCAGCCGCCAATTCAGCAACTTTCGTTTCTCCATCTTTGATCTCGACAATTAACATAACTTCATTTCCTTTCGAATCATTTTTCTAATAGTATATCCCGACTAAGCTCATTCTGGCCTACGGATGCGTTCACAGGCAAATGTTAAATGCCATATCCATGCCCGGTCTTCAGTTATTGACCGCTTTTTACCGCGCTGGCGATTCCGGCTACATGTTCGGGAGATGAACCGCAGCAGCCGCCGACAATGCGCGCTCCAGCGGCGATATTGCGCAGAGCCGCTGCGCCCATTTGTTCCGGGGTTACATCATAGATGGCATTGTTATTTTCATCCGTGCGCGGCATCCCGGCATTGGGTTTGGCCCAGATGGGAAATCCTGGTGCCGTGGCCGCATATTCCTGGATGATCTTTTCCATATTTTCAAGGCTGGTCCCGCAGTTTGCCCCAACCGCAGCCGCGCCTTTTTCTTGGAAAGCTTTCATGGCCTGCGCCGGTTTGAGACCCATCATTGTGCGCACACCACGGTCATAACTAAATGAAACCACGATAGGCAGATCTGTCACTGAACGGGCTGCATCAAAAGCTGCGCCGGCTTCGTCCATAGCAAACATGGTTTCAATGATCAGCAGATCCACGCCGCCATCCGCCAAAGCTTTGGCTTGTTCAGCATACGTGTCAAAGGCCTGCTCCGGGGTAAGCGGCCCAAGCGGTTTCAGCAATGCGCCAGTTGGTCCCATCGACCCGGCAACCAGCACACCTTCGCGCGCTGAGGCTGCCTTGCGCGCCAGTTCTACTGCGCGAATATTGATTTCCACGCAGCGCTCCACATATTTTGACTCTTGCATGCGCAAGCGCGTGCCACCAAAGGTGCAGGTCAGAATGATATTTGAACCAGCCGCCACGAAGCGGCTGGCAAGCTGAAGCAAAATCTCGGGGTTATCGATCAACAGATCCTCGGGCGCGGTACCTGGCTTGAGGCCCATTTTTTGCAGATTGGTTCCAGTTGCTCCATCTGCAACAAACACTTCACCAGCGCTGAGTCGTTCAAGAAATTTGTTCATTCTGTCTCCTGTTTGCAATTATTCCAAGTAGATGCGACTGCGTTTTCATAACCTGGCTTAATCCATTCATCCCAGCCGGAAAGCTTGTAATGTTTCCAGATAGTAATCTGGCAGGCCAATATCAAAACGCTTGCCATCAATGACCAATCCAAGAAAACCATCTTCTTGCCGCAGACGATCCAGGGCCGAGGTAAGTTGGAACTCGCCTCGTTCACGCACGTTATTGTCGATGTGTTCTTTTAAGATATCGAACACCTGCGGCTTGAGGATATATTGGCCAAAAACTGTTAGATACTCGCCTTCGGGTAAGCTGGGAACCCGCAGATTGGTTTGGGCATAATCGAGATTGGGCTTTTCTGCAAATTCGTTGATACTGAGCAGCTTTTCTTCCTCCAGCCAAACACCGGTCAGGGCGCCAAAGTTGCCAATCAGTGCTTCGGGTGTCAGGCGCATACCCACGATGCTCTGACCATGTTGCAAGTAAGCTTCCATAAGCTGGCGGGCGCAGGATGTGTCGTTGTTTGAACGGTAGATATGGTCGCCCAACATCAATAAGAAAGGCTCACCGCCAACAGCCTCGGCTGCGCAGTAAACAGCATGCCCGAAGCCCTGCTGCGCAGTCTGGATGGCAAAGGTGATATGTTGGCCAATCTCCAACAGGCGGCGTGAATACTCTTGAAATTGGCGCGGCAGCTTGTTGTAATTTTCAATCGAGATCTGTTCACAAAAAAACGAGCGGAAATCTGGCAGATCATCTTCTTGTACAATGATGATAACCTCTTCAATTCCCGCCTCGATGGCTTCTTCCACGATAAGCAGAATAGCCGGTTTGGCAATGCCATCTCGATCAATGATTGGGAAAAGCTCCTTCTTTGTTGCCTTTGTTGCCGGGAACATGCGAGTCCCGAAACCTGCTGCCGGGATGACTGCTTTGCGAATTTTCTGCTGAGGGGTGATGGTCATCTGCATGGCAGTCATCTTTAAGTCGCGCTCGATAATCTCAATAACAGCTTGCTGGTCTTTCTGGCTGCGACAGATGAACTGGGCGGTGCCATCCCCCTGTGAACCAACACCCTTGCCTCCATAAACGTGGGGGCTAAGCGGCGCATACTCCAGCAAGCTGTGCAAGACGGGAGAGGTCAACTCTTCTGGACAGGCCGGAGTTGCATAACGGTCAAATAATGCCTGGGCTTCGCTCATCAGCGCGCCCAACTGCTGGACATCCGAATCGCGTAAAGCTTGCGCTGCCTGGTGCACGATGCGCTTATTGACCGATCCGAGCAATGCCTGTACGCCTTTTTCCACCTCATTTTCGGCAAAAGGGTAACAATGGTTAAGACGGTTCAATATCTCCATGGTGTCTTTTTTGGCCTGAAGGTCGACCAAAACGAAGTACATCGGTTCGTTAACTTGCAATTCACTGGTTTCCAACCGGTCGCCATCAAAGGTCATCAGCACGGGGCGATTCCCGAAGGCACAACCCTGATCCATTCGCCCGCAGCGGGAGGGCGTGGTGATCTCGCCCTGGTAAGCCAGCTCCATTTCGCCGCGTGTTGTCATTTTTAAGTCGTAGACTCGATTAAAAGCCCGCGCTGCCAGCACGCAAATAGCAGCGCTGGATGAGAGCCCTTTTTTGATAGGCAAATCAGTCTTGTAGTTATTGATGACTAACCCGCGTACGTGGTAATTGACCAACACCTGGTATGCCACCCCTGCAATGTAGCTCCAAAAGCCACCTTTTTGGGCTTCTTCAAGGAGCACTTTTGGCTGCATGGGAATTTCATACGGCGCATCGCCCCGGCCGTCTGGCGATGTGGTAGTAAGCACCAACGAAGTTGGATGAGCGGAAACCTCAGCATAGATTCCCTGATCGGTGCCGGTAATAAGGGTATAACCTTTTTCGATCTGGGCGTTGATCCGTCGGTAGCCGCCCGCCCAATCAGAATGTTCGCCTACCAAACAGATACGCCCAGGTACAAAAATATTCATAAAAAACTGCCTTTCGAAATTTGGATTTTCAAACTATTCAATTATTTGGCGCCAGGTAGGATTGAGAAAATACGCACACCCTCAGCGCTTGCAACTGCCAGAAAACGCCCATCCTGACTAAAGGAAATGTTCACAATTGAACTGGTGGCGGCCTGAAAACTAACGCTCTGAGTACCGTCCTTCGTCATGATCAGGACAGCGCCATCCTTCTGCCCAATAGCAAACAAGTCGCTGGAAGAAAGCGTCATGGCCGTCGGTTCAGCGGGCAGGGAAACGCGAGTAATCTCACTGACGTCCAGTGTCTTCGGGTCAATAGTGTTGAAAACGGTCTGGTTTCTTCCCATTTCATTCTGGATATAGTAGATCCTACCATCCGCCGTCATTACCAAAGGCTTATACAGAAAATTATCGTTTTTCTGGTAAATTGCGTTCCCGCTAGTTTTATCCACCACAGTAATTGTGAAGGTATTCTCATTTTCAAGCGCGGTAAAAACGATAAGGTTTGCATTTTCTGCGAATCCTTGCAGCATGCCCTTTACCGATTCTTGGGGTAATTTCTTCCCTTTGGCATATAAATCGGTACCAGTACTATTATCAATCAGCGCCCATTCTCCGTTGCGGTTGATAGCCGCGATCCGATATGGCCCTATCTGGATGACCGTTGCTCCACTACGCAGCTCAACCAGGCTTGTAGTAGCAGCCTCGCGCACTTCCATAAAAGTATTTGCTTCTGCGGCAAACAGGAGGCGTTCGGGATCTTTGAAGCAAGTGGATTCACCCGAGAACAGCTTGAGCCAACAAGCAGAATGCGGGCTGTTGATTAGCAGTATCCCCTCACTCGTAAAGCGAAAAGCGTTATATGCAAAAGAACCCTTTTCCAGGTCATCTTGGGCAATCGGCAAGACTAAAAGGCTGCCCCATAAGGCGGCCAGCGCATCGGGCGAATTGCCGGTGGATGTATCAAATCGCAGGGTTTCCCCGGTTTCGATATTCCATTGCCCGGATTCAATCGTTGCGCTGGTCCGGAAGGTATCCCAGCGGACGGCATACCCGGAAATGGTACTATCATCTAAGAAGGCAATCTGCCATTGGCGAGCATTGGCGTTGCTGGGCGGAATATTGATCTCTTTTAGTATCTTAATAGCTTCAACTGAGTAAATCCGCAACAAGGTCGGCATGGCAATCGCCACCATTTCCCCATTTGGCGAAAAAGCGAAGGGCGTATCTTCACGCGGGAGTAGCAAGTTTATTGGGGATTTCCAGTCATTAACATTGTAAAGCAACATTTCCTGCCCGGCATGGATCACAAAATTGGTTCCATCAGGCGTGAAGCTGATCCCATTTACAGGGCGGTCATAATCGAACACTTGTAGGTTCGTCTGAAGATCCAGTACCCTTAGCATACCTTCTCCGACCTTAAAGGCCAAGTAGACGTTATCCGGCGAGATAGCAATACTGGCTTCATTATGCCTGCCTTTAAAGACGGGTCCAACAGGCAGAGCCAGCAAAAGTGTAGCCTGGTCGCCCTGTACATCATAGACTTGTGCTTCCCAATTGCCAGCATTGCGGGTAATGAGCGCCAGGCGGCTACCATCCCGGTTAACAGAAATACAGCTTTCGCACGGGATCGCAACAGTAAATATGCTTTGCCAGTGGGCTAGTATTTCTCCTTGACGATTAAACAGAAATGTACCGTCTGATGTACTCAGAAATAGTTTTTGACCATCAGCGCTGATAGCGGTATGCCGCGGGCTGGCTGTGAGAGCACTGAAAACCGGTTTTAACAGGGGTATATTGTCCAACCCGATAGATTGAAAACCCATGTCAATCAGTGGAGTTCCCGGGGCAACCGGATAGGGTGACTTGCGCGTGGGCACAGGAGTGCGGGTGGGTGTTTGCGTAGGTGTGAAAGTCAGTGTTGGGCTGGGCGGCACAACCGTGGCGGACGAGAGAGGAGTAGCATTTATTGTACCTGGCGCGATAGGCGCAGTCGCCCTCAGGATAAAATCCTGATTGGGCGGCAGGGTAACTGCTACATCTGCGGGGATGACGATTGGATTGTTGCAAGCGCTGAGCAGCGCAAGGAAAATAGCCACAATAATTACAGTCTGCTTTTTCATGGTTGCATCTCCGATGATATTCACTGTCTCTATTTTACATTAGACCCTGCCGATATGCACTGTAAAAAGACGTCCCTGCTGGAGACGTCTTTCTCATTTCAAGCCGAATCTCTTTTATGTGTGCTGCGTAGCAAATGACATCCGGTCATAAGTGGATTAATTTCCAATAATTACGTCCTGCGCTGTTTGCAGGATGACATCCTCACTGGATAAAACATTGGCAGCGTTGACCGCTACCTTGATTGTCGGCTGAACTCCCACGCCTTCCAGGAATAGCGAACCATCCAGGTTCACGATCCGCCCAGTTGGGAACTGCATGCTGATATCTTCAGGCATTTTTACCTGTCCTTTTGATACTTCGGCTTCAATGCCACCGGTGGGATATTGCCCTACCACAACTGCACCTGGAAGTTGACCCATGGCGTAAGCTTCCAGTTCACAAGCGCTGGCGCAATTCAACCCGACTAACACCGCAATTTTTTCGAAGCGGTATTGGGGTTGCTTGGCTGTGACTTTATCGCGCTCACCGCTGGTCATAAATTTTCCCTGAGTATTATCATAATACTCCATCTGTCCAAGCAGGATTTCCTGGTTTGTCAAAAACCCAGCCAGTCCAAGAGGCACTCCACCGGAGTTACTGCGTAGATCAATGATGATCCCGGCAACTTTTTTTTCATCAAATTTCTTTAATCCACGCTCAAACAAACGCAGGATCAAGTTCAGATCATCAATATTGGTGTTGATTTTTATATATCCGATATCGGTTCCCTTCACATTCAACAGGCTTAATTCCACAGGCACCAGCTCAGCGCTTTGATTGTAACCAAGCTCTGCCAACAAGCTATCAATTTCAGGTATAGCTGTCAGGGTAACAGATTTCTCCTGCCCGTCAGGATTGATAAAGGTTACCTGTGCCTGCCCGTCGAGTTTGGTCCGCGTCAGAACAATCGCCTGACTGTAAAGAATGCTCAGGTCAGAAGACTGGTTACCGAAAAAGAGCGGTTGTGCCTTGATTTCATCCAGCACCGGCTTTCCATTAAATTTTGTAATCAACGCGCCCACTTTCAACCCGGAAGCTTCAGCGGATGCGCCGGCCAGCACAGAATTGACAAGTACCTGTTTATTATCCAGAACCCGAACAGTAAATCCCAGGCTGCCGGCATAATTGGCTTGAAAATCTTGCGCAGAAAAATCCTTTCCATCGAGGCCTACGTGCCCATCCTTAAAGGCATAACTAAAATCTCGCACAGCAGCATAAAAAGCAGCAGCATCCTTGTCCTTTTCAGCTTTTTCCACGCGCGGGCGGATTTTGGAAACCAGCGCATCCCAATCAGGCTGTTTGCCTGCAATACCGTTAAAAGCATAATCAGTGCGTAGAAACTGTACTAGATGATCGAAGGCCTGCGTGTATGACTCTTTTGAAAAATCTTTTGGACCAGCATCCGCTGCTTCGTAGAGGGTCAGGTTCGCCTCGGCCGGCCGTGAGATTGTAAAAGGGTGAGTATCCAGGTCCACAATTGAATAACCCGCCGGCAAGCTGGAAACGGGGTCGTCGGCGCTAAACAATTTTTCATCCGGCCCAAAATCATTCGGAAAATTTTGGCTCTCATCCGGAGCGTAAACAATCAGCTTGCCGCCAATCACTTCACTCTCATTATCTGGGGTGGTCTTAATCGACGCCAGGTTTCCTGGCCAGCCTCTCAAGCTGTCATTTCCG
Organism: uncultured Anaerolinea sp.; assembly: GCA_964536185.1. Lineage (GTDB taxonomy): Bacteria > Chloroflexota > Anaerolineae > Anaerolineales > Villigracilaceae > UBA5195. The sequence continues at coordinate 38,745 of CAZHWV010000002.1, forward strand.
CTTAAGAATGGATCATCTGTCATGTTTGGTTCGTAATCGACAGCAAAGACCTGCACACCTGCATTTGACTGGCCATTATTATCGACATCGTTCAAGCTGCCTTGTGGAATTTCAGGCAGGAAAAGTATATAAGTACCACTGGCATCCTGCGGGTTATACTCTACATGTCCGATCACTTGCGAATTGACCGGTATTTCCCACTGCTTGTTTCGGGTAATAAACCCGGTCAAATCGATCAAAATCACCTGGCGCTCAGAATACAGGATATTATCTGAAAACTCGCCACCAATCTCGCTGGTGGACTTGAACGATCCAGTGATCTTAAATGGCTGGTTGGCGCTAATCGGAGCCATAAGAGTAGGACCCTCTGTTGCCACGGGGGCAGCCTGCGTTGCCGGCGCGCCACCTGTTTGCGAACCTGGCAAAACCCCTCCTTGCAATGTCTTACAGCTTAGTCCAGCTAGAACCAGCGCCAGACCAGCTATCATCACCTTACGGACTTTTTTCATCGAATTCCCTTTCTTGGAAAATTAATCGTATTATACTTATCCAAGATGAAAAATGGCTTATGATCATGGTAATTACAGCAAACAGTCAGGGTTGGCATGAATTGGAAAAATAAATTTGAATTCGAAATCCACAAGGCGCTTGAAGTTCGCGCGCGTGGCAATGAAGGCCAGGCGCGTGTTTGTGCCCGGCGAGCGGCGGGGATTGTGGTTCGAGAATATTTTCAGAACCGCGGGCTGCCAGTGCTCAGTTCCAGTGCCTATGACCTTTTGAAGGAGTTATTACAGTTCCCTGACCTACCTGGCAGTTCGCGCCAGGCAGCAGAATACTTAACCTTACGCGTAACGGAAGAATTCACACTTCCTGTGGCTATTGACCTGGTTCAAGAAGCCCGGGCGCTGGCAGAAAGCCTGTTTCCGCACGACATAATGGCTTGATAGTCATTACGTTATAATCAGGCTCATGATCCTGGTAACCGGTGGAACTGGTTTTGTTGGGCGAGCGCTCATCCGTCAATTGGTAGCTAATGGACAGCAGGTCCGCACGCTTATCCGTCCTTCGCCACGTACGCCCAATCTACCTCGCGGCATGCCAGTGGAGGTAGCCGTATCCAGCCTCAACGATGAGCGCGGCCTACGCGCTGCCCTGCGAGATGTCGATATTGTCTATCACCTGGCTGGGGCGGAACATGAAGGCGCGCACGCAAATATCCTGGAGACTGACGCACGCGGTACGTTTAACCTTTCCCGAGCTGCTGCCGAGACACGTGTGCGCCGCTTTTTCTATGTCAGCCACCTGGGCGCCGGACGCTCTTCGTATTTTCCTCTGCTTAAGATCAAAGGCATCGCCGAAGAACATATCCGGCGCAGCGGTGTGGCGCACACAATTTTGAGAACCGCATTACTCTATGGGCCGGAAGATCATTTCACTACTGCGCTTGCCCGCATGCTGGCTTTTTTCCCTATATATATCATGCCTCGCGAAGGTGAAGTACTGCTCCAGCCGCTGTGGGTTGAAGACCTGGTCACCTGCCTGATCTGGTCACTGGATACACCCGAAACACTGAATCATACCTTCGATATCGGCGGTGCGGAATATTTCCCGCTGCGTCAGGCAGTCGAAATTATCCAAGCAACGATTGGCCAACGCCGCTGGTTACTGCCATTGGGGTTACCTTACCTGCGCGCCCTGACAGTCATGCTTGGCAGCCTGCTGCCAGGCTTCCCCTTTTCGACGTTTTGGGTGGACTACTTCGCCTATAATCGTACCTGTCCTGTGGATTCTATTTCGCGCCTGTTTGGCTTTATCCCGGCGCGTTTCACTTATCGGCTTGAACATCTAAAAGGCGTCGATTGGAACCGCCTGGCCTGGCAAACCTTCTTTAAGCGCACTTCATCCAAATAACATGATCACAATTCGAATTCTCGTTACCCCTGAAGAAATGGAACAAGTCGAAAACCTCCAGCGCATCGTCTGGCCTGGCCCCGAAACTGACATTGTTCCAGCCCACCTGCTGGTCACCCTGGGCAATGAGGGCGGTTTGGTCTTCGGCGCCTTTGACGGCGAGCAAATGGTGGGACTGTTGTTCGGCTTCGTCGGTCTCTACTCTACCCTGCATGGGCTTCGTCCCAAGCATTGTTCCCACCAGATGGGAGTCCACCCCTCAGCGCGTGATACTGGCATTGGCTACGCTCTCAAACGTGCCCAGTGGCAGATGGTGCGCCAACACGGTCTTGAGCTCATCACTTGGACTTTCGATCCACTGCTCAGTCGCAACGGACATCTTAATATCGGGCGCCTCGGCGCAGTTTGCAATACTTTTATTCGTCAATACTATGGTGACTTACGCGATGGGCTTAACATAGGACTCCCCTCCGATCGCTTTCAGGTGGATTGGTGGGTTAATACCCGGCGCGTCGCAGGCTCCATGACTGCCGATCCCCGCCCCACGCCGACTATGGCCGATTTTACTGCTGCAAACGTTCAAAATCTGTACACTGTTAACCATAAAGCAGGTTTTATCCGGCCATCCGGGCCTCTGGCAATCCCAAACGGTAACTTTCTGTTGGCTGAAATCCCTGTTGATTTTTCAAAACTCAAAGCCGCCGACTTTGAACTTGCCCGCGATTGGCGCATGTTCAGCCGAGATGTCTTCGAAACCTGTTTCTCGGCTGGGTACCTGATCACTGATTTCATCTATGAATCCAACGCTGAGCGCCCGCGCAGTTTTTACCTGCTCACATACGGCGAAGCGACCCTGTAAGCACCATCAGCACAACAAATGATCCCACTGACCAGTCATCAAATGCTTATGCCCGTTCCGACCTTTCGACAAAAATATATCGCGCTGTCGGGAATCCCAGTGTAGTGGATTTATCGCCCACCTGAACGGTGAGCGTCTGGTTGAAAGGCAAAATGTTCAATACCTGCGCATTCGTGCCAGGCAAAATCCCATTTTCAATCAGAAATTTTAATAATTCCGGTTTATCCTCGGCAAATTCGTGAATCCGCCGGATGATCACCTGCGCTCCACCAGGGATATCTGTCAGCTGAATCCACTGGCTGGTTACCTGCTCGCGGCCTGGAAAAGGGTTCCCATGGGGACAAACTTGTGGGTCACCCAGGATGGTCCGCATGCGCTCTTCCAACTGCGGCGAGATGGCATGTTCAATACCATGCGCCTCGTCATGGATCAAGGGCAGTGGAACTTTCAGGATACTCACCAATAACCATTCGGTCAGCATGTGACGACGAGTAACAGAATAGGCTGCGGCGCGCCCGGTTTCGGTCAGGTGGACAGCCTTACGTCCCGTACCGCTGATCCAATGGTCGCGTTCCATTCGCTTGAAGGTCATTGCCACTGTTGCTGGCGCAACATCCAGAATCTCCGCCAGACGTGCAGCAACGATCTCGCCATGATCTCGTTCCAGCACGTGCATACTCATCAAATAGTCTTCCACGGTATAAGTTGGGCGGGTTTCAGCCGCTGAAGATATGTGACGTGACATATATTACCCTTTTTCCGAAATATTGCGCTAGACTAATTAAAGATATTAGCATATACTAACGCACGTAATTTTATCGTGCTACCTTGCTCATTCTATCATGCCTGTTTTAGGTGTCAAGAACGCAAGCATCCTCCCACCAAATTTTGGAGGTCAATATGTTGGCTGGTTTTCTTTTATCACTTCGCGAAGGGTTGGAAGCCGCCCTTGTTATCGGGATAGTTTTGGGCGTGCTTCATAAGCTCAACCGCCCAGACTTAAATCGGACTGTCTGGAGTGGGCTTGCAGCAGCTACAGGTTTGAGCATTGCCATTGCCGTGGCTCTGGCTGTATTTGGCATGGAATTCGTCGGTTTAGGTGAAATGATTTTCGAAGGCTCAGCCATGCTGTTGGCTGCCGGCGTCCTGACCTGGATGATTCTCTGGATGCAACAATCAACAAGGAATCTCAAAAATGAGATTGAAGCCAAAACGCAGAATGCGCTGCGCGGACAGTCTGGCCGTGGCTTGTTCACCCTGGCATTTTTGGCAGTCTTCCGCGAAGGTGTTGAACTGGCTTTGTTCCTATTGGCAGTCGAAAAGGCTTCCAGCCCAATTCAAACCCTGATAGGGGCGTTGACCGGATTGACAGGCGCGGCGCTGCTGGGGTGGTTATTGTTCTCATCCTCACGAAAAATGAACTTGCGCAGCTTTTTCAGTGTAACAAATACTCTACTGATCATCTTTGCTGCCGGTATGGTTGCGGTAGGCGTCCATGAATTCAACGAGGCTGGAATTATTCCAGCGCTGATTGACCCTGTCTGGAATATCAATGGCATTTTAAGCGACAATAGCGAGGTAGGGCTTTTGCTCAAAGCCCTGGTAGGCTACAACGGTAATCCATCTTTATCTGAGCTGCTTGCGTATGGAGCTTACCTGACCAGCATTGGCGCCTACATCTTTATTCGCAAACAAAAGGTAGTTCCCCCAACCCTTGATCTGGCTGGGTAACTGCCTTTGCCAGGTTGTTCAAGGTAAGCATCTGGAAATTGCCGGGGTGCTTCGCGCAAAGTCCTCCTATAGTCGGTGGAGTAGCAACCAGCAAGGGCTGCCACTCCATCGTTCGTTTCTTAATCAAAGACAGCGCGGATGGAATCAGCGATTCGTTTAATTTCTTATGATCAGTTATTTTTCATCCGCAATGACCAATTACTTTCCAAACCCGGTGAGAGAATAACACGAGTCCCTACACCCATCCATTTAATGAAGTAAAATAGGGTCAGATTGACTAGTTTTTTTTCGTATTGGAAGCAGGAGCGCACACGATGAAAGTCACCGTACTGCAAGAAAATCTTAGCCGTGGGTTGAGCACCGTCTCTCGCGCTGTTTCATCGCGCAGCACCTTGCCAGTGCTGGCAAACATTCTGATTGCCACTGACGATGGCCGCTTACGGCTTTCTGCAACCAACCTTGAATTAGGCATCACCTGTTGGATCGGGGCCAAAATTGAGGAAGAAGGCTCCACCACCGTCCCGGCGCGCACACTGTCTGATCTAGTCAGCACCATGCCCGACCCACAGGTCAGCCTGACCCTGGACACGCGCACCCAGACTCTCAACTTACGATCCGGAGCATCGACCAACGATATCAAAGGCATCGATGCGCAGGAATTCCCCCCCCTGCCCGTGCCCGATTTTGAAAACGCAATTCATCTCAACGTGGCCGATTTCAAAGAGATGATCTTGCAGGTCGCATTTGCCTCTTCTACGGATGAATCACGTCCGGTACTGATGGGCGTTCTGGTAAATGTCGATAAAGACATCGTCACCATGGCCGCCGCAGATGGCTTCCGCCTCTCTGTGCGCAAAGCCGTTCTTTCGACTCCCGCAACCCAACCGGTGAGCGCCATCATCCCGGCTCGCGCCTTGCAGGAATTAGCGCGTATCGCTTCGGATGGCGAACAGACCATCCAGATGGTGATGCCCAAAGGCCGAGGCCAGGTTGTGTTCCGCGTCAAAGATGCCGAACTGACCTCACAGCTCATCGACGGCACTTTCCCAGATTACCAACAGATCATCCCACGTTCATATAAGTCGCGCACGCTGGCGCCGACCGCATCCCTGCTCAAGGCCTGCAAACAAGCCGAGATTTTTGCTCGCGAAGGCACAAACGTGGTACGCTTGAATATCAAGACCAGTGGCGATCTTCAGCCTGGCGAGGTGGAAATCTCTGCTCACAGCGAAGAAACCGGCTCAAATGAAACCATCGTTGAAGCAACAGTCGACGGTATACCGTTGCTGATCGCCTTCAACGTCAAATTCCTACGTGAGGTACTTGAAGTAATAAAAACGCCGAATGTGGCAATTGAAACATCCGCAGCAAATGCACCTGGTGTGGTCAGACCCGTCGGTGACGAAGATTTTCTACACGTCATCATGCCGATGCATTTGGGATAAGCTCGCGGCCTGTGAATTGAAATCAAGACATGTAAGCGCCGGGGTTTGATTAACCGGCGCTTTTTGATATCGAATTCTGAATTACTGGAACCCACCCCCATGACTTTGCCAAACCCATCTGCCGACCGCGTACTCAACATTTACCTGGCCCTGACCCAGTATCCAATTCTAGCGGCGCGCATCCGTGAAAAAATGCGCAGTGCGCTGTTTTCGCGCGGAATCATTCTGATGGATGGTTTTGAAGCAGAAGTCTGGAAGAAATCCGTCGATTCTCAAATACGTGAAGGCTTGCACGACCCCTTTGGTGAAGAATCTTTTGATGTGTGGGAACTGCGCCGGGAGCGCATCCGCGATGCGCTGACCGATTTTTACTTTGCTTACAATTTGCCCTACGAAGAATTTGAAAACCTCGTCCGGCAGACTGTCGGGGAACGCGGGGAAGTTCCCAATATGGTCACATTCAACCCGGAACTTGCTCCTCAGGAGATGCTCTTTGAACAAGCCGAGATGATTGAACGCCTGCCAGCCGAAAAACGCAAGCACCTCGACGCGCGTCTGCAAGAAATCAAAGTCGTACTCATCCGCACAATGATCAGCGATCATTTGGCTTATCTCAAGATCGCGCGGCGCTGGTTTACTGTGGCTGACCTGAAAGATATTCGAAAACATAAGATCGGGTATGGCAAAATCGGCGGAAAGTCTGCAGGAATGATGCTTGCTTACCGCATCTTAAGCGAGGTTGCGCCTGCTCAGGTTAAAGCTTGTGTACGCCTGCCTGAATCACATTTTCTGGCCTCAGATGTTTTTTACACATTTATGGCTGCCAATGGGCTGGTGCACTGGGCGGATCAGAAATACAAACCCGAAGCGCAGATCCGCGCAGAATTTCCAGTAATCGTAGATGAATTTATCCAGGGGAAATTTCCCCGTGATATCCTGGAGCGCTTGCGCATCATCGTAGAAGAGTTCAATGGACAACCGTTCATCTGCCGCTCTTCCAGTCTGCTTGAAGATAACTTTGGCACCTCTTTCGCAGGGAAATATGATAGTTTTTTCTGCCCCAACCAGGGTACACCTGAAGAAAACCTGGCCGCCATCACCAACGCGATTGCGCGTATTTATGCCAGCGCCCTCAATCCGAATGCCTTGCTCTATCGCCACCACAAAGGTCTGGAGGATTACGATGAGCGCGTCGCAGTGTTGATTCAACCGGTACAAGGGGAGCAATATGGGCGCTATTTTCTTCCACACGGTGCGGGTGTAGCCTTTAGCCGCAACCTGTATCGTTGGTCGCCGCAAATTAGACGTGAGGCGGGTTTCCTTCGGCTGGTCTGGGGGCTGGGCACACGCGCAGTAGATACAATCGGCAACGATCATCCGCGCCTGGTGGCCCTCAGTCATCCGCTCCTGCACCCGGCTTCCGCCACAAAAATGATCAAACAATATTCACAACAGTATGTGGATCTGATCGATCTCGATAAAAACGAATTGGTCAGCCTACCAGTCGATTCAGTGCTTAACCCTCGTTATCCTGCCCTACGCTATATTGTCCAGGTTGACGAAGGCGACTACCTGACCGCTATCCGCACCAGCACCGCAGACGTTAACAACATGGTAGTGACTTTTGATGAGCTCTTGAGACGCACTCCCTTTGCCAAAGTGATGCGCGAGACGCTCAGTTTACTGGAACAGGAGTACGACTCACCAGTGGATACCGAATTCACAGTAGAAGTCACCAATCCGCAGTCCGTACAACCAGGAGTAATGATCAGCCTACTTCAATGTCGCCCACAAAGCCACATCATCGACGAAGATGAAGCGTTCAGAATTCCTGCAGAACTGCCAGAAGAAAAGATCATTTTCTCGAGCCATCGCATGGTGCCTCATGGTACAGTCAAATATATCCGCTATGTGCTGTTTGTGACCCCTGAAGGCTATTTCAGCCTTCCATCCCAGGCCGACCGCACCAAACTGGAGAGGGCCATCGGCCAGCTCAATACAGCGCTCCAGAATCAGGACTATATCTGCATCGGACCGGGCCGCTGGGGTACTTCGACCCCAGACCTGGGCGTACACGTGAGTTATGCGGATATTTACAACACGCGCGCCTTAATCGAACTCTCTGGGCAAGAGGTCGGCACTTCCCCGGAACCATCCTTTGGAACCCATTTTTTCCAGGATATGATGGAGGCTCATATCTACCCCCTGGCCATCAACCTGGATGACAAGGATGTGATCTTTCAACGTGACTTTTTTTATTCCACTAGTAACCGCCTGGCAGAATGGTGTGCTAATACTGATGAAAACCTGCTGGCTACACTCAGACTGGTGGACGTACAAGATTATGCCCCTGGGCAGCACCTGGTGCTGGTGATGGACGATGATGAAGGCCGCGCGGTAGGGTTTCTTGAAGATAACGTGGAAGAATGATGATCAGCTGTTGATCTTGTAGATAACAAAACGTTTGTTCCGAAAAACTTCGTCCAGCCTGAGCGCCGGGTTGCAGGAGGTAACCTGCTCCGGTGGAATTTGCCCATTCCCTTCCATTTTTTGGTGAATGATGACGTAAGTGCCTTTGACCAAATCAGCACAGCGCTCAGTCATGAAAGCATCCCGATCAGTGAACAGGCGCAGTGCGCGAGGGCGCATGAATATAATGATACTATCAGCCGGGGTTTCTTCACGGATGAAGGCATACACCTGCTTGCTGTACAAGTCAAAAGGTCCATTGATCTCGCGCCCGCCCGCTGTAATTTGATATGCCGAAAAAGCGCTTATTCCCAGGGAAACAATCACAAGAAGGCCCCAAAAACCGCCCACCACTCCTTGCGCGCGGACCTGCCAATTTGCTTTCAAGCGCTCGACAGCCAGGCGCATACCATCAAACGCAGCAATAAACAAAAACGGTAGGACCGGGTAGATAAAACGCAGTCCCTGGCGCTCTGGCCAGACGATAAAAAGAAGGACAGTCAGCAAGCCGTAGGTGTGCATGGCAGCATCCCGCCGCAAACGCTGAGACAGGCTGAACAGCGCAAAGACCAAAATAAAGCGGTAGAGCAGCATTCCTCCGGGGATCTGGTCAAAGATCAACGCTGGCAACCAGAGATAGTAAAGAACATTATCCAGCAATCTCTGGGGGCTGAACATTGAGAAATGGCTGAAATATGAGCTCTGCCCACCCGGAAACAAGGTCACCTGCAACGCCACCAGTATAGCAAAGGTCAAAACTGGCAGACAGGCTTTTTTCAACACCAGCTGCCAGTTTGGCCAGGATGAGATCATCAAGCAGGTAAGCAGTGGCGCAAGCAGCAAAATCCCATTAGTCCGCAGGAAAAACGCCATAAAAATGGTTGCGCCAACAACAACGCCCGCCAACCATCCCTGGCGGGGAAGCCGATCGATCAACACCAGGCTGAGAGTAGAAAAAGCCAGGAAGGGAATATCTGACAGAATCAGGTCATTCGCGGCAAGCAGGGCTGGAGCAAAAGCCAGAACACCAGTCAGCAGGAGCGCATCCACTTCAGCCAGCCGGGTGCGCGCCAAAAAAGCCATACTGAGCAAAAACCCGGCATAAAAGACCAGGTTGACCAGTTTAAGGGCTAGTGGATTCAGCCCAAATACAGCATAAACCGGCGCAAGTAGCAGTGGGAAACCCCAGGGGTAGGCTACTGGCCCTGGGGGATAGGACGAAGCTTGAACGGTAAACGTGTTATCCAGAATAAAATCGTTCATCGTCCACGTCAAAATGCTTTTGGCCTGCATCAAATAACCGGCGAAATCATCCCACCAGGGATGCCCGCGAGTAAGTGTAAAGAAGCCCAACAAACCAGAGACCAGCAGGATCAATCCCAGGAAAAAAAGCGCGCGTTTATTCATACCGCGATTTCTCTGGAAGCACGGATGGAGATATGAGCGGCGCAATTCCCGCTGAAGGCATGCTTACATTGATACGCGTGCCCCGGCCCAGACCTTCACTTTCGGCCCAAATACGCCCGGATTGTGTTTCGACCAGACCTTTGGCGATCGTCAGGCCGATGCCAAGTCCACCGAAACGCCGGGTATTGTGCGGCTCTACCTGGTAGAATTCCTGAAAAATTTTATTCAATTGGTCGGCAGCCAAACCAATCCCATCATCTCGCACCCAGGCGACAATACCATCGTTCTTTTGGGCCACACCAATACTGAGATTACCACCTTTCGGGGTAAACCGGATGGCATTATTAAGAATATTCTCAAAAGCCGAGGTTAACTTTTCCGGGTCAGCCATCACAAAAAGAGCTTGTTCCGGCATCTCAAACCTGACGGTATGTCCCCTTTCATCAGATAACAAGCTCATTTCTTCGTAAGCCGCCACGAGCACTTTCTGAATGGACACAACCCGCAATTTGATCGTCAAGCTCCTGGCCTGCAGCAGGTGCAGGCTGGTCATGGCATCTATCACGGAACGCATCTGGTTTGCAGCAGAGAGAACCCGTTCGGCATTCTCGGTAACTTCGCCTTCGTTTTCCTCTTGCAAAAAAGTGGCATAGCCGATAATGACCCCCAGAGGCGTGCGCAGTTCGTGCGAGGCTAGCGCCAGGAAGCTGCTTTTTAACCGGTCAGTTTCGCTGATATCAGCATAAGCCTTCTCCAAAGCCTGGATCAAACGTGCATTATAAATAGCAGCCGCCGCTTGCGATGCTAATACGGAAAGCAGCCGTTCATCCGATTGGTTAAAATTTCCATCTCGGTGATTTAACGCTTCCAATACGCCTACGCCTTTCTCACGGATGCGCATGGGAACGCCGAGAAACGAGCGAACTTCAAAGTTAAGCTGTTGGCTGACCAAGGTGAAATGGCGCGGATCCTGCCGAACATCCCCCAACAAAATGGGATTCCCCTCGCGAAAAATGGTGCCCGCCAACGATCCATCGAGTGGAACCTGTATGCCAGACAACTTATTCATATCTGCGCTGCTGGTTGCGGCAAAGAAAAGCTGGTTGCTCTTTTCATCAAAAAGCAAAAGGGACGCAGCCTCACAATCCAACACTTCGATCGCAATACTGATGATGTATTGGAGCAAGTCATCAAGGTTGAGCGTGGAATTTAACGTCAGGCTAACTTCCATTAACCGGGCCAAATGCCTGGCTTCTATGCTAAAAGGCTGGGAATTTGTCATGAGTTTTTTTGTGCTCAATTCAAGAATAATAAATGCAGGGCATATCCCCAAGACTAATCTAAAATATAAACATCGGAACCTGCATCCAAATAGCGCGGGAAGGCTGGTTGGGCTTGCCACAAATCAGCATCCCAGGCTGATAACCCCGCATCATCACATTCGGCCAGTCGCAGGCCAAGCGGCAGGGTTTTTGAAAGGCAGATGGCAGATACAACCCTGTTGGCAACAATAACATTCTCGGCCAGGTAGTTAGATTCCGTAACCGTTGGTGCGCAACCAAAGGTCCAAACACCGTCGCCATCCGGCAGACGACACCAACTTTGATCCGGGATGCGGATGAGTCCGTATGTGAAAGCATCCGAGATGCTCCCTCCAGGTTTAAAAAGCCGCACGCTATCGCCGCCATTGCCAAGAAAGATCGCCGTCTCCGAGTTAAAAAATGCCAGCCTGCTTTTGGGTTCAATAATTATATTACCAATGGCAAAGGGAGCGGAATCGCCTTCCTGGTCATCCAAACTCCAACCAGAAAGCGAAATAGCCTGGCTGCCCAAATTGATAATCTCAATAAATTCATCGCCAGAATCAATTTTGCCATCACCGTTCCAATCAGCGCGGGGATGTGCCAGGAATTCATTGATCACCACGCTGGAGGCTGGTGTAGCATTTGGCTCGCGGGTAGGCGTAGGAGTATGCTTGGGAGTTCGCGTCGGAGTAGATGTCTGGTAAGGCAAAGTAGCTGTACGCACCGGGGTGAATATTCCAGTTGAAGTGAGAGTACGTATGGGAGTGGGAGTCCGCGTGGGAGTGGGAGTCCGCGTGGGGGTGAGGGAGTGTGTGGGGGTAAGAGTCGGCGTGGAAGTGCTCGTGAAGGTGGGGGTGATGGTAGGGGTAAACGTTAAGGTAGGTGTAGATGTGATAGTGAGTGTCATAGTCGGCGTAATTGTGGGCGTCTCAGTGGGTGTGATTGTGGGTGTAATAATTAATACTTCCGTAGCTGTCGAGGTAGGCGTACTGGTAGGTGTCTCCGTGGCTGTCGGGGTAGGCGTACTGGCAAGTGTCTCCGTGGCTGTCGG
>CAZHWV010000002.1:51021-93011 GCA_964536185.1 uncultured Anaerolinea sp.
CTGTCGGGGTAGGCGTACTGGCAAGTGTCTCCGTGGCTGTCGGGGTAGGCGTACTAGCAAGAATCTCCGTGGCTGTCGGGGTAGGCGTTTCAGTCTCAGTGGGCTCCTGGAACGGCCTGGCAACTGCAGATTGGTTTGTTTTCGCTAAAGCCTCAAACAGAAACAAAATACATAATCCCGCAGTCAAATGACGCAGCCAGCATTGGTGACTTTGAGCTGAAAATCGCAAACAAGACAAAATCTGTATCCTTAATCACGGAAAATATTTCCAACAAAAAAAGCCGGGAGAAAACTCCGGCAGCCGGAAAACCTTGTAATCATATTATGACTAACGCGGATCAACCACCAATTTTATAGCGGTCCGCACCTTGCCATCAATATCAACATCCACAAATTCCGGTACACAGATCACGTGAATTCCATCCCCAACCAAATAACCCGTTGCCAGGACCAAGGCCTTCACGGCCTGATTCACAGCGCCTGCGCCGATAGCTTGCACCTCAGCATGCTTATGTTCTCGAACGACGCCGGCAATTGCCCCGGCTACAGCGGATGTCCGGGAGTTCGCAGAAACCTTGATGATATCCATAGTGATTCTCCCTTTCGGTTCATTACGTGTGTATCTACAGCGAATTCCGTCGCGCACACCTGTCCAGAATGCTCTGCTCTGGAAGTTCCCTAAGACCGCATCACCATCTGCAAAGACAAATCTTTTTCCGAAATATCATATCTTGTACGATGATTGTACAAGATAATCGGTGTCAATTCAAGTTATTTATGTATTTTTCGAGGGTTTTCTACCCATTGCAGCAGTCGCCTTTCTGGCATTTACCGCCAGGTTCCAACGTCTTCATCCCGATGTTTTGCAGACATTCCAACCGGCTGGTATGTTGGCTCAGACTGGACGGGACGCTGGATGTTGTTTTGCGCAACAGGCTTCTGGTATGACCTGGTGTTGGTGTTGATGGTTTGATTAAATGGGCGGTTGGCCCCGTCAAAGCGGTTCTGAGTCGGGCGACTGGCAGGTCGCGAGTCAGCCATCGAAAATAGGCGGTTACCAGCCATCGAAAACGTCCCAATGATCAGCAACCGGATCAGCCAGACCATCACCGCCACGAAAACAGGTACCACCTTTAGGAGTGTCTCGCGCTCGATAATGGCCGAACCAAGCGAGGTATGCCCGTTCATAGCGATAGCCACACCCCACCAGGTGAGCATTGCGTTCATAGCAGCTGCCAACAGCCAGGCTGCGAACAGATACCAGGTTTCGGTGGGGCTCTGCGAAGGCTCCTGTTCGGGCGTGAACAGGCGAGCAATGCCAGCGAAGTCGATCCCGCAGAAGGCGATTGATAGTATCGTCGCCCAGCGTACCCCCAGAAAGGTCAAATCTTTACTGAGCAAATCTGTAAGCGCAAAATCGGTCGTAGAATAGTTAAAGACCTCAAAGGCCAGCAAGGCTAACATTAATATACCGCCAAATAGCGTCCCACGCCGCAAACCTGTATTGCGGAAAAATTGTTGCAGTTGAAATGAAGAAATATTGTTCATGGGTTTCTCCTTAAATGGGAAACAGATAGATTTATGGATAACTCTATCTTAGAACATATTTTCTATATTGTCAATAACCAATTCCCCCCGGACAAAGTCGTCCTGTCTTGAATTGCGCAACCTTTATCCACTTGGTCTTGCTTCAGCTTCTTTACCAGAGCTGGCACGGATTAGCTGCCCGCCAGATGTCGTTATCTACCCTAGCATTTTAGCAACTATCTCTTTAAATACCTTGGCAGCCACCATTTCGGTCATGTTTGCCAAGTCCTCGGTAGGATTAAATTCGACTAAATCTGCCCCAATAATTTCAACCTGCAGAGATTGAATGATACTTAGCGCTTCACGCGTAGATAATCCACCTGGCTCGCGGTGGGAAATCCCCGGGGCGAAGGCTGGGTCGAGACAATCCATATCGAAGGTCAGATAGAGTGGCGAATCAAAATGGAGGCTGAATACATCTCGCCAGTTTTGCATGGTCAACACCTCCACGCCAAAACGCCTGGCCTGTTCACGCTGGTGAGCGTTGATGGTACGAATGCCTACCTGTACCAAGCGCTTTACCAGACCAGATTCCATGATCCGCGCAAAGGGGCTTGCGTGAGAATTGGGATTATTATCGAAATTATCGTACAGGTCGGGGTGGGCGTCAAAGTGGAGCAAGCTTAAAGATGGATAAAATTTACTGGCGGCGCGCACCAACGGATAGGTTATCGAGTGGTCACCTCCGAAAGCAAAAACTTTCAGCCCGGCTGAATATAAAAGGTTGGCGGTGTTTTCGGTTTCGACCAGCATGTTGACAGATGAAGGCATAATGTTGCCAACATCGGCAAAAATCCCGGCCAGGCCAAGATCGACCTCGTTTTCAGCCCACAAGTTGGACGAGTCGCAGAAAAACGCTTCACGGATTTTTTGCGGCGCTAACGCGGAGCCACGCTTATAGGAGGAGTTTTCGTCAAAGGCCACGCCCATCAAACCAATAATTGCCTTTCCTTGCAAAAAGGGAGGAAATTTTTTCATCATTTTTACTCCATGGAATGGTTATCTACCTATTCTAACTTAAACACCCCCACCTGTCCCTTTCCCGACTTGTCGCATAATTTCAATTTACAGATGTCAATTTACTGATTGACATCGACATTATACAATGCTAAAATTTTCTCTTGGTAAATATGAGTTTCACTATAAGAAAACTTACGGAACAAAAAGATGCCTAAATCACAGTACACTATCGAAATCTTGCTGCGAGGATTAAACATTCTTGCCCTTTTTGCGCGTGAAAACCCGACATTGTCCCTAACTGAAATTGCGTCCATAACTGGCCTGAATAAAACAACCGTTTTTCGCTTACTGAACACGCTGGAAGAAGCTGGATACCTGCTCAGGGATTTAGGAACAAAACGCTACCGCCCCGGAATCAAAGTGCTAAAACTTGGGTTTACAGCCATCACCAGCCTGGATTTTCGCCAAGTTGCCCACCCCTATCTGGAACAGCTATCCCAGCAGGTAAACGAGACAGTCAGTATGAGCATTCTTGATGCAATGGAAGTTGTCTACATTGATCGAGTACGCAACCAGCAGATCATGGGAGTTGTCCTGGGTTTGGGTTCACGCTTGCCGGCACACTGTAGCTCCATGGGAAAAGTCATGCTCGCCCATTTGAATCCAAATGAGCTTAATCTGCGTCTTGAAATGGGCAGCTTAACATCACTGACACCCAAAAGCCTGTCCAGCCCGCAAGCACTGGTCACAGAGTTAGCCCATGTTCGCCAACTAGGTTATGCGATCAACGACGAAGAAATTGAGATTGGCCTGCGAGCCGTTGCAGCGCCCATTTGGGATCATACCAACCTGATCATTGCAGCGATCAATATCACTGGCTTAGCCGCCAGAATATCCTTGGAGCGAATATCAGGGGAACTGGCCCTGGCAGTTTGTCAAACTGCCCATCAAATCTCCCAAGCGCTAGGGTACAAATCAGCGGAAAGTTAACCATGGACTTTGATTTATCGCCAAACCAGTATGCCGTTGAACGGCATTTGCGCGACGCGTTGACAACAACAATCTATGAAGGCACCAGCCAGATCCAGAAATTGATCATTGGGCGTCACCTTACCGGGGAAAACGCTTTCGATTGAAAAAGAAAGGAGAGACAATTGGAAAATACCGCTTTGAGTGGAGTGCGCGTCATTGACTTATCGCGTATCCTGGCTGGCCCCTATTGCACCATGCTATTGGGAGACATGGGCGCAGAAATTACCAAAATCGAGCAGCCCTTGACCGGAGATGGCTCTCGCCAGTGGGGGCCGCCCTGGGTAGGCAGTGAGAGCGGTTATTTTTTGAGTATCAACCGAAACAAGCGCAGCCTAACCCTCAACCTCAAGCACCCTGAAGGTCAGGCAATTCTCAAGCGGCTGGTCTCAACAGCAGATATTCTGATCGAGAATTTCATGCCTGGTACAACCCAAAGGATGGGATTGGACTACCAAAGCCTCTCTGCCAACCAGCCAGGCCTGATTTATTGCAGTATCACCGGCTACGGTCAGACCGGCACCTATAAAGACCGTCCCGGTTTTGACTTCATGATCCAGGCCCAGGGAGGCATCATGTCCATCACCGGACAGGATGAAGGCTCTCCTCAAAAAGTGGGCGTGGCAATTGTGGATGTCACTGCAGGGATGTACGCTTCCATCGCCATCTTAGGCGCGCTTCACTACCGGGACCAGACTGGTCGGGGGCAATATATTGACATTGCCCTACTCGATGCCCAGGTCGGTTGGTTGGTCAATGTGGCTCAAAATTACTTAATGACCGGAGAAGCGCCTGCGCGTTATGGCAATGCTCACCCCAACATCGTACCTTATCAGACCTTCCCAACCAGGGATGGTTATCTGGCACTTGCAGTTGGAACAGATACACAATACAAGCGCCTATGTCTGGCTATGCAACGCCCAGATTTGTGGGAAGATAAAAGGTTCCAGACCAATTCAGGAAGAGTTGAAAACCGCCAGGTTTTGATCCCGATGCTGCAAACAGCACTAAGCCAGCAGAGCACGCTTGAATGGCTCGAATTAATGAGAGAACATAAGATCCCTGCCGGGCCAATTAATGAAATCCCCACCATCTTCGCCGACCCTCAGCTTGAAGCCCGCGAAATGGTTCAAGAGATTGAACACTCAACCCTTGGGAAAATCAAGCAAATCGGCCCAGTTGCCAAATTATCAGAGACGCCAGCCACCTTGCGCCTGGCGCCACCATTCCTTGGAGAACATACAGATAGCATATTATCCAATGAGTTGGGATATTCGAGCGCCGAAATTACCCGTCTTCGGGAAGAAGGCGTAATTTAAAAAATGGAGGCTCTAAATGGACCCGCGTAGTATCGATGTTACCCGCAGCGCTAACCTGATTATCCGGCGACTGCTGGCCGTAAAAAAGGGTGAGCAAGTCGCAATCGTATGTGATCCTTTTTCTGAAATCAGTATGGCATACGCATTAGCTGGAGCCGTTGAAAGCGTCGGCGGCGAGTTTACGATCTTGATGATGCCCACCCGCAATACTGATCGCAAAAATGACCTGACGCCAATCATCGAAAAAGGCCTGAGTGCTGCAGACTGTCTCATCGGGTTAACCGGTTCCTGCGGTGCGCCCACTTATTCTTCAGCGGTCAAGTCACTCTACAACGCCAAAAAGATCCGCACCATTTCCATGGTAATGCGCAGCCTCGAAAACTTCACCAGCGGTGGCGCCTTGGCGGATTACGATGCCCTCTACGCCGAAGGGAAACTCCTGGCCGCGATCTGGGAACCTGCGAAATCCATTCACGTAACAAGCCAGGCCGGCACAGATCTGAAGGCACCTATCTCGGGAGAAAAAGTCATCATCGAATGCGGGTTTGCAACTGAGCCTGGGCTGGAGGCAGCCTTCTCGGATGGTGAGGTTTCCCAGATGCCTCGGGTAAATTCTGCGGAAGGCATAATCGTGGTCGATGGACCAATTGCCCATATTGGCCAACCAGCCAGCCCAATTACCCTAAAGGTTGAAAAAGGCCGCGTGATTTCTGTCAGCGGCGAATGCCAACAGGCAGTCGAGCTACGTCACATTATCCAAACCATTGAAAATGCGCCAAATATCGCCGAAATCGGCATCGGCTTAAATCCAATGTGCCGGCGAAATGGCGATTTCGAGGAAGAGAAAAAAGCGCGCGGATATGTCCATATCGCCATCGGAGACAATGTTTTTTACGGTGGTGACGTGCATAGCGCAGTTCACATGGATATGGTCATCCATGCCCCTACCGTCAGGGTGGACAACCTACTGATCGTCGAGAATGGCCAAATAATATTTTCCGGCCTGGAAAAAGCATCCTGAATATGACTCGCGCTCGTGATTTAGGCTGGGTTCCGTCAGCGCTGCTGCCATCGGGTGTCTTGAATGCGATCACCGACGTTCCAGGCGTACTGGTTGGGCATACCACCCTTATCCAGGGAGATTCTGGACCCCTGGATGTTGGCCATGGTCCGGTGCGCACCGGTGTGACCGCCATCAAACCCCATGGCGGCAATATGTACACCGAACGTCTTGCTGCTGCCGTTCATGTGTTCAATGGTTTTGGTAAAAGCACCGGTTTAGATCAAATTCGCGAAACGGGTTATATCGAGACACCCATTTTGCTGACCAATACCTTGAACGTCTGGCGAGCATCTGACTATTTGTTAGACTGGATGCTGCTCCAGAATCCAGGAATTGGTATCAATACTCGCGGCACGGTTAACCCAGTTGTCGGGGAGTGCTATGACGGGTTTCTCAACGATATCCAGGGTAGGCATGTTGGACAGGCGGCTGTCTGGGCTGCTTTGGCTTCGGCACTTGGAGGTCCTGTCACCGAAGGCAACGTAGGCGGTGGCACAGGCACCCGCGCTTATGAATTAAAAGCCGGGATAGGCACATCCAGCCGGGTCTTGCCATCGAGTTCAGGTGGGTTTACAGTCGGTGTACTCGTCCAGGCCAACTTTGGCTTACGCCGGCAGCTCGTCATCCGCGGCCTGCCGGTGGGCGAATGGCTCAGTGAATGGCCCGCAAACGATCAGCCACCCAGTCCGTCGGAGCCAGAATCTGGTTCGTGTATGATGATCGTCGCCACAGACGCCCCCCTCGATGCCCGGCAACTGGGTCGGCTGGCTAACCGCGCACCCTTGGGCTTGGCCCGAACAGGCGCAGTCTGCGGTCCAGGAAGCGGCGACTTCGTGATTGCCTTTTCTACTACAAGGTTCCATTATGCTGAGGAACCCACAACCGTGCGCGCGATCAATCAACTTGCCGAAGAATGGCAAACTTTTGATCACCTGGCACAAGCAGTGGTCGAAGCCACCGACGAAGCGGTATTGAACAGCCTGGCTGCAGCAGAAACCCTAGCCGGACGAGATGGCAACGTTTCCTATGCCATTCCAATTGACAAAATCCAAACCTGGCTAAATAAAAAACAAAAATAGTAAAACAACCCGGCAACGAGAAAATTAGATGGTCATCAACGAGACTTTTTCGTGGCAGCCCGTGTGAATCTTTCTATTTGTTTCACTACTGTATGAAACTGGACGGCCAAGCGAAAATTAAAAAGCATCAATTGTCCACACAGCAACCACTTTCTTTTCGCGGATTACATAACATACGCGATAGTGGTTGACTGTAGTGCAACAATGCGATGGAATGATCAGCAATTTCTCGCCGACCCGGGGAGCTTGGTCCGCTGTTGCCTGCCATTGTATGTGTTCCTCACTGAAGTGGTCCATGACAAGGCCGGGATAATCTGGAATCAGTGGTGTCGAAAATTCGGTTCCCATAGCTTTGAGGCCGGCATCCATTACCACCATCGTTGCTGTTGGCCGGCTCAGGACGGTCGAAAGCACGTACACAGCCGGGAGATAATCTGGGGCAAGTTCGCTATAAGTGGTATCTGAATAGATGTAACTACCCGACTGAAACTCGGTTAGTGTCGAGTACTTCAACAAATTGGCGGCATGTCCTGTGCCCGCTCCGCTGACTCTGGGTATTCTACAGACAGTTTCAACTGCATCGAGAAAAGAACGCAAGTTATTATCGCTACGGAGGCTTTCTTGTTCTCGTTCTGGCAAGTTTTTAATGTAACTGATGCCACCGTTATAAGCTTGAATTCCGCCAAAGCCCAGGAAGCTCGAATCTTGAACCCTTTTTGCCAACTGAAGGGCCTCTTCGGGCGATTGGGCGCCACAACGACCGCCGCCTATATCAACTTCCACCAGTACTTCAAAAATACAGTTGAAAGTCTTGGCTGCTTCTTCCGCAACCTGAATTCCATATAAACTGTCAACCACAAACTTCACCTCGGCCTTAGCCTGCATTTGGACCACTCGCTGCAGCTTATCAGCAGTTACCAGCTGGTTGGCAATCAGAATATCTCTGATACCCCCAGCTGCCATGGCTTCGGCCTCGCCTAAGGTAGCGCACGTCACCCCAATCGCGCCCGCAGAAACTTGCATTCTTGCCAGGGTGCTGCATTTGTGTGTTTTGATGTGGGGGCGTAAAGCTCTCCCGGCATTGGAAACTAAGCGCTGCATTTTTTCCAGGTTGGCTTCTACCCGATCCAAATCTACTACGAGCGCGGGAGTGGGTAAATCAAAAACCGATTTTCCGATTAAGTCTGTGGTCATTTTAAATATTTCCCTTCGCCGGTTGGCTCGAAACAGATTCTACGCATATTGATATACAAACACATTCAAGAAAATGAAATGATTTGTCCGGGACAAATTTTGGTTAGAACTCGATTATCTAATACAAACTTCCCATTTACAAGTACTGTTGAGATACCGGCATTCTCTTGGTAAGGATTGGAATAATCCGCGCGATCTTGGATAGTTTCAGGGTCAAAGATGACCAAATCGGCTTTATAGCCCCTGTTAAGCAAGCCACGATCGTTGAGCTTAAGGAACTCAGCCGGCAAACCGGTCATCCGGTGGACAGCCTCTTCCAACGATAATACGTGTTGGTCGCGTACGTAGCGGCCCAATATACGCGGGAAAGTCCCAAATCCCCGTGGGTGATTTAGGCCTCGCGTCAGCGGTCCAGAAAAAGGCCTGCCTTCAGCATCGGTGCCTATCATCATCCATGGATAGCTCAGCTGAAGCTTGAGGTTTTCCTCTGACACCATAAAAAAGACCGCTTCAACATCCAGTTCGGTTTCAATCAAGGCATCCAGGACCCAATCCCAGGCTGATTTATGCGCCGATTCAGCTAATTCTGTGATATAGCGTCCCTCACACTCTGGCATTTTGGACGCCTTGGCAAAGATAACTGACTCCCAATCAATGTTTCGAAAAAAGCCCTGAGTCTGCGAAGTTTCAATAATCTCTGCGCGGTCTTGTTTTGAACGTAAGCGGGCAAGCAAGACTTCTGACCCGCCATCATGGGCCCATGCAGGGATCGCAGCGCTGAGGTATGTGGCTCCCGCTGTGTATGGATACATATCAGCCTGGATCATTACCCCATTATTTCGCGCCTGATCAATCATCTCCAATGCCTGGGCAGCTTTACCCCAGTTATCTCGGAAAGCGGCCTTAAAATGGCTTACTTCCACCCTTGCTCCCGTCTTGCGACCAATTTCAATGGCTTCTTCCACAGCTTCTAATAGATTCCAGGCTTCATCGCGGATATGACTGAAATAAAAGCCATCGCGTTTTCCAACCGGGCTAGTAAATTTTATTAACTCCGCCGTATCAGCGTATGATCCGGGGGCATAAATTAAACCGGTGCTAACGCCAAAAGCGCCTGCGTCCATCGCCCGGTCAATCTCAGTTTGCATCTGCTGTATTTGACCATCAGTCGCCAGTTCTGACCCAAAACCCACAATCCCTTTTCGTAAAGTACCCTGACCGATGAGATGAATAACATTGATACCTACACCGGTTTTTTGTTGAAAGGACAGATAACTCGCGAAATCTCCCCATTCTTCCCAGGGCAAAGGCCCGTCTAACACGCGTAACGACGGGATGACTTCTTCGCGATTGGGCGAGAAAAGAGGCGCGAGCGAAGTTCCACAATTTCCGACCACCGCTGTTGTAATGCCCTGAAAGACCAGGTTGTCAGCCGTAGGGCTTATCAGCAGCGTATAATCCGTATGCGAATGCATGTCGACAAAGCCAGGGCAAACCACTTGATCTGTGGCGTCGATCACACGCCGGGCTTCGGATCCTTCAAGCACACCCACATCGACAATACGATCATTTTGAATAGCCACGTCGCTTCTGACACTAGGTTTTCCACTCCCATCTATCACTGTTCCATTACGAATCAGAATATCGAGCATTTTAGGTTCACCTTTATTGAGTCATTTAATTGATCCCCCAAAACTGAGAAAATCCTTGGTTTTGGGGGATCATGAAGTTACGCTAATCGGCAATTGCTGGATAGTACCAAATTAATCGCCAGTAGATTTTTGAATGATCGGCAGCTCGATCCAGGATTGATTCCGCTGGTTGCGCACCAACCGGATTTCCATCTCGCCCTGGGTAGGCATGCTCCCAAAGGTGGATGAGTCGGCGCAGCCAATCGCTACGCGAATCTTATGTCCCTTGCGTAGCAATACCGATGTCGGGAAGAGCGAAAATTTCAACTCTGCCACTTCTCCCGGAACAATAAGCTCGCCATCCTTGCGTTTATAAGAGTGAAACGGTCCAAACACTCGGTAAGGCGGTTCATCTTTGGAGACCTTGCGGTGCAGGGCTCGCAGCATCCCTTCAGTAAGATAAGTCACCTTGCCGAGCTCATCCACATCCTCAAGATAAACAAAGAAGGCGCCATCAGTTTCTGTGGAAGTAACCAGCAAGTTTACAACCGGATACCCGGTAATTTCCAGGTCTTCATCTAATGGGTCGCTTTGATACACCAGAAGCTTCTTGTCCTGCTCATCCCGATCTGGATAAACGACTGGACCTCCGCCCATTTCCGTCCACCACCGGTTCTGCTGACCTGTTGTCGCAGAAAAATCTACCGGATATACATCTTCACCAGACTCATCGGATGGGATATCCATTCCCAGAGCGTGCCCCTCCTGGAAATACAGACGCCTGGTAGTGCTGCCTGAAGGCGGCCAGACCGTAGTCGCTTTCCATTTTTCCTCGCCCATGGTGTAGTAATAGAGCGTTTTTTCCGGGATTTGGCAGTTTGTATCCAGAAAATGTTGATCCATAAAGCGCAATATCTCGGTTAGCTGGTTTTTAACACTCAGCTCGAGCGGAGAATTCGCTCCAACGAAGGGGCTGCATAAAAAACTGCCGCCATGACTCCAGGCGCTGATGACTGCCCGCTGCGGGTTTTTGAATGTAGTGAAATGGCGGATGACAGTATCTGCGGTGTTGGCATCCATCCAACTGCCCCAAATATCGATCGGCACCCCGGATGCTTCTATCTTTGTCCGCCGTGAAAAGACTGCCATGTCTTCATTGGGCACATTCGCCCCACCGATGAGATCATCTCGATAGGTGACATTTTGCAAGAATATATGGGCGTTGCAGTTTTGCGCGTGTTCTTGAATGGCTGCTTGCAACAAACTGCGATTTGGGTCTTCATCCACAGGTTTCACCCCAATCACTTTTGGATCGGGTTCAAAATTGTCATCCGGGCTGATATTCTGATCGAGAGCTGCCGTGTACTGCCCCCACATTTTCACAAAATCACATGGAACCCCACCCGGAAAAGCCAGGTCTGTGTAACCATCCAATTCAAAATAGGATGACCAGATAGCAGTCGAAGCCGGATGACAGGTTTCGGCGAGCAGTTCAGCAGTTGTCCCTGAGTAGGATACGCCATAGGCGCCTACCTTACCGTTCGACCATGCCTGCCGGATGATCCAGTCCACCAGAGTATAAGCATCCTGTGTATCCTCCGGCTGCCATTCGAAGCGCATCCTTCCAAAAGAAGCCCCGGTACCGCGCACATCCATGCGAACAATAGCATAGCCATAGGATGTAAAAAATTTAACGGCTGGGTTTGGGTCAGGCTGCCCTTCCCGCAATTCCACCTCACGCCAGTAGCGCGTTCGGTTTAGCAGAGTCGGGATACGATCCGCGGATGGTAAACCCTCAGGCAGATATACATCTACAGCCATGCGGACACCGTCCAGCATGGGAACGTATATAGACTGCACCGAGTACCCGGTATATTTGGGTTCGCGATGGCTGGATAAAGCTCCCCAGCCAATATCCTCTGCCAGGAAATTTACTTTGCTGGTCATAACTGGATTTCCATCCGGTCGATTTCATCAAATGTGCTGCTCAACCAGACCAGGGCAGTTACCTTTTGATCAGCGCTTACTTCAAAAATTACAAATTCAGGGTCTTCAAATTTATTTTTAAAATTGACAACAAAGGTCTCATCCTGCCAATGTTGCAAACTGGCATCGAACCAGTGCGAATTCCCGTACAAGAACTGTAGCTCACCGGCTTCCAATGTTATTTTTAGTTCGCCGAGCAGGGGACTGGCGTACACCCCGCTGTATCGCTCCAATGCCAAGCTGGGGTGAGTATCCAATTTACGCGAGTCGATTAAGCCCTGGATCGCCTGTGTAGCGCCTGCCTGCCACATCTTTGCTACTTCGAGACCGGCGTGGTTGTAATCAGTGCGCGTACCCTCCATTGCATCCAGGACGAAAAAGCTGAGCAGCAGCTGGGCAATAGCCTGATAATTGTTCACGAAAATTACGAAAGCCAGGTTCTCTGTTGGCAGGAAGCCAATAATATTGTTGCCATTCTGGATGTTTCCGCCGTGGACCACCATTTTTCGCCCATGATAATCCAGCACGTACCATCCAAAAGCATAGGTCAAAATGTTTACGTCCACACCAACAGAATTGAAAATGGCGAAAAGTTCTTCGTCGCGGGGCGCGATGACGAACTGAGGCGTGCGCATTTCCTCCATGCCTTCAGGACTGACCAGAGTCCTACCCCTGAAGGTTCCATTGCCCAGGAAAAATTCCAGCCAGTTCGCCAGATCGCCCATCGTGGACCAAATACACCCGGCGGCGTTCTTGCCAATATCAACCAGGGGCAAAGGCTGCACGGGATCCAACAGGCGAACACCCACAGGCACCAGTCCCCCGTCCAGGTTGCAATGCCCATAGCTGATATTGGTCAATCCAGAGCGTTTGAGATGCGCAAGGGTTGGGAAGGTAGAAGTCATCTCCAACGGATCAAAGATGCGTTCCTGCAGGAATTCATCGTAGGTCTTGCCAGAAAGCACCTCGATTAATTTGCCCGCCACAATGTACTGCTCGTTACCGTAACCGAAGCGGGTGCGAAAATCGGTGAAGGGCTTCAAATATGGAAAGTGCTGCAAAAATTCATCCGGGTCAAATGGGTCGTTCCTGAACATGACAGAGTTGTAACGTTTGAGACCCAGTCGATGGTTTAGCAGGTCTCTCAGGGTCACTTGATGGGTAATCCAGGGATCGTACATTTTGAAATCTGGAAGAAATTTCACCACCGGGTCGTCCCAACTCGCTTTGCCCTCGTCGACCAGCATGCCCAGGCAGGTGGCAGTGAAGGCTTTGGTGGATGAGGCAATATGAAAGATGGTATTTCCATCCATCTCTTCCGGTTTACCCAGTTCGCGCACGCCATATCCACGACAGGAGAGCTTCTGGCCATCCTTCAAGATCAGGGAAGCGCCACCCGGGATGCCCCAGTCTTTAAGTGTTTGTTCGATATAAGCTTCAATTTCAACGATCGGTAAAGACGTCGTAGTCATAGCGATTCTCCTTGTTCATTAAGATCATGCTAGTTTGAGGCCAGCTCAACCGGATGCTCTTCAGCGCGTACTTCGCCAGCAGTGACGGGTAACAGCACCGCAATCGTAGCGATGATAAAAACGAACATCACGATCCATATATTGCGGTATGTGTTACCAAAGGTTTGGACGAAAAACCCGCCGGCCAATGGCCCAACGACGAAGCCCAGCGTTTTGGCGAAGACAAGCAAGCCGCCGTAGGTGCCCAAGAGTTTATCCGAGGGAGCCGAATCAAAAACCATGACATCCTGGTTTATGTTACACAAAGCCCAGACAAATCCGCCAAAACCCACATAGACCCAGATCAGGGTCTGGTTAGCGTAAATATAGACCAGTGCGCAAGTCAAAGCAAAGCCCACCAGGCCGATGAGGTAAGTTGGCTTGCGCTTGATATATTTTGGCAGCATGCCTCCCGGCAGGGTACCGATAATGTAGGCCCCGCCTGCAGCTGCAAAAACCATGCTGGCGGTAGCTGGGCTCATCCCCAAGAAGGACACATTATAAGAACTCAGGAATGACTGTAATTGACCAAACGCGCTGTAAGAGAAAAAAACACTCAAGAGCAGCAGGATCAGACTTTTGGTGTTTTCTTTCGGCAAGGCCTTGATGGTTCTAAAGATATTTCCTAAGTTAAAGATGCTGACATCGGTGCTGATGGCATCGCCAGGTTCGAAGAGCTCGGGTGGCTCCTTGATAAAAATGGCTGCCAGGACAACGACGATGGCGGTCAAAACTCCACCCACCATGAAGGGGATGAGTGGGCTTATGTCAAACAGGATCCCAATCATGATCGCGCCAACCACATTGGTGACCCCGCCTACCGCAGCGGCAATCGCGTTGACAGTACTGCGGTGGCGGGAAGGTGAAATATCAAAGAGGATTGCTATGGATGGAACTTCGATGATAGCTAAGGGCAGCAGCATGAAGACCAGCGCCAGGAAAAAAGGAATGAAATAGGGTCCCAGCGCGGCTGTTTGCCCACTCAACTCTGCAGGAATACGCATGGCAAACACCGGGATAAGGATGAAGGCAGCTATTGCCAGCGGGGTGCCGAATAGGATCCATGGCTTGCGCCGGCCAAAGCGCGTGCGCGTGCCATCCGAGATCATGCCGATCACCGGGCTGATGAAGAGAGCAGCGATATTATCCACGGTAAGGATAATGCCGGTGACGAAAGCGCCATAACCAAAGCCGCGCAGCACCATCCCTTCCGGTATATGGAATGCAGGGTTGCCGGCCTGCAGCCAGAGAGGCACATAAGAATTGTAACCCAGCCACATAAGCTGAGCAAAGGCAGGGATGAAGGCGGCGGTGATGACGGAAGTCCAGTTAATGTCCTTAGATTTTTTCACTTATTTTCCTCTTGTTATGAATTTTTGAAGAACTTGCCTATTATCTAACAATAGGTTTCCCTATTTATTTCGCATGGTTGCCGAATCATCATATTGGATCATCAAATCTACATAACGATCCAGGAATGTGTAAAATGCCGCAATCGAATCAGGACTAAATGGATCAGTTACCCCCGCGTCGCGAATAAGGTTGCGGCCTGTGAAAAAACCCGTCTGGAACCAGGCAAAGCCTGACATCCAGATCAGGACATCCAATTGGCTGGATTTGATAATGCCGTGTTGTTGCGCTTGTCCAATAGTCTCCAGTTCGATCTGATAAAGAGACATGGAATATTTTTGGTCGATATCCAAATTTATTTCGTTGCTTTCCAACCAACGGTAGGTCCACAAACGTACTAATTCAGGGGAATCACGAAAACGATCGATCAACTTTTTCCACACATCCTTAAGCAACTGCCTGAGCAGAGGAGCACTCAGGCAGAGCATATCTCGATCTTTTTCAGTATAAGCATCCAAACTGGTGGTAATGATGTTGCGATCCGCTTCATATTGGCGGTGAAAAACCTCGCGATACAGCATCTCTTTACTGCCAGCATGCCCCTGCACCGTAGCAACCGTCAGGCCAACTTCGTGAGCAATGTCGCGCATGGATGTGCCATAATAACCCTTCAGCGCAAATAGGCGAGTGGCTGCTTTAATGATTCGTTCGCTACTATCTTTGGCCATGACTTCAGCACCTGTAAAGGGATTTTTCCATACGTACGTTCGTGTATAAAATATTATCATAACGAAATATGAAAGTCAATATTGAGTCTGGCCAGATCAGCCTCAAGTCCAGCGGTTAAGTCGTATACTTTGCCCATCCAACCCGCATATTCTAGTAAGGACGGTACCATCCCATGCGACTTTCCACTCCTGAACTGCTTATCGATGCCCAGGCTTTTCTTGGCGAAGGCCCTGCCTGGGATTCCGCCCACCAGCGGCTCTACTGGGTAGATATTTACGCAGGTCATTTGCATTTTTTTGACCCAAAAACCGGCCTGGATGAAGTCATCAATGTAGGCCAGGCGCTCGGCTGCGCAGCCCCCACGCGCAGTGGAGGAGTCATCCTGGGGCTCAAGGACGGTTTGGCAACTCTTCAGCTGCCATCCTCCAGCTTGACCTTTCTTTCCCGCCCCGAAAAACGCCTGCCCGGCAACCGCTTCAACGATGGCAAATGCGGCCCTGACGGACGTTTTCTGGCCGGCACGATGGATAGCGACGAAGTGGCAGCCAGCGGCTCGTTATACTCCCTCGGCCCGGGTGGTTCGCTAAAAACACTGCTGACTGGCACCCGCATCTCGAACGGCCTGACCTGGAGTCCCGATCACAAGACTCTCTACTTCATCGATACGCCCACGCGCCAGGTGGTCGCCTACGATTACGACCTGCCCAGTGGCAACATCGCCAACCCGCGCATCGCTGTGACCGTCCCGGCTGAAATGGGCTGGCCAGATGGCATGACCTCCGATTTAAACGGCAATCTGTGGGTCGCCCTCTGGGGTGGAGCAGCGCTGAGTGTTTGGAATCCCGTCAATGGCACATTGCTTGAAAAAATTAATATCCCGGCAAAAAATGTCACAGCTTGTGTATTTGGCGGCATAGAGCAGAATGAACTATATGTCACCTCAGCGCGAAAGGGGCTGGATGCGGCGGATATCCAGGCTTTCCCCGCCACTGGTGGTCTGTTTCGCATCCGGACAAATATCATTGGCCTGCCTACCTTCGTTTACGACGATCTACCCCTGAAATAGCTTGTTACATTTTCGTCAAAAACCCTGACCTCGGCTCCGGGCGGACTCTGGCTTTAAGAATTTCTGGACAATTTGGGACATAAAGAAAAGTCCCCGTACGGGGACTTTTCTTTAATTATTTTTTGCCGTTAGCGATTCCGACAACATCTCGGGTATCGTTGGCGCCGGTCCATGCAATCGCTCTTCTTCGATCTTTCGAATACCATTGCGCACTTGAGTAAGCAGCTTGGTAACTTCCTCTTCCATGGCCTGCAAAGAGTCGATCACATAATCATCTGCATCGTGACGGGTATTGGATGCGTCCTCGCGGGCTTGAGCAATGATCTGCGCGCCACGGGTCTGAGCGCTTTTTACGATAGCCTCACGCTCCACAATTTGTTCGGCCTTTTCCTTGGCCAGCGCCACAATGCGGCTGGCTTCTTCTTGAGCCTGAGCCACAATGCGATCCTTCTGCGAAACAATTTGCTGCGCTTTTTTCACTTCTTCTGGAATAGTAACGCGCATCTGGTCAATAATATCCAACATTTTATCCTCATCCACCACCACGTTGCGGGTGAATGGGACGGCGCGGCTTTCATTGAAGAGTTCTTCGATGCGGTCTACAAGATGCAGGATATCCATGAGCTCCTCCGTTCTTTGGAGAACAGACGGTTTATGTTAATTCAAATATAGTTTCTGAATATAACAATTATATAACACTATTGGAAAATTAATCACGCAATGCATTAGCTGGGCGTTGGCTATCGCTCATGCCCAGCACCTTTTGCTTGAGCGCGGCTTCGACATGTGGCGGCACCATGCTCGAAATATCACCATCCAGCATGGCAATCTCGCGCACGGTCGTAGACGAGATAAAAGTGTGCTCTTCGTTAGTGATGAACGCGATGGTTTCAACGTCCTTTGCCAACCGATGGTTGGCAAGCGCCATACGAAATTCAAACTCAAAATCCGAAAATACGCGCAGCCCGCGAACAATGACTTGGGCGTTATTATCGTGGGCCATATTGACGGTCAGACCACTGTAGCCAGTAATCCGAATTTTGGGATGACCCATAAATGATTCCTTGACCAGAGCAATACGCTCCTCTGGCGAGAACAATAATGATTTGAGCGGTTTATCATAGACAGCGATGACCACTTCATCAAACAACCGGGCGGCGCGCTCGGCGATATCCATGTGACCATAGTGAACTGGGTCGAAAGTGCCGGGGAACATGGCTCGTACCATTTATGATTCTTCTCCTGATTACGTTGCTGAAACTTAGATATTGGTTGACGCACACCTGGCCATCACAAAAAAGACAACCCAGCTAGCTTTGATCACCAGTCTTGCCCCAAAAGCGATTCAGGGCTTCAGCTAGCAAGGCATGTTCGGGGGCTTTCAGTTCCGCATCAATTTCGAACATTTTTTGGGCATGCCCGCGGGCCTTCTCGATCAGAGTCACATCGGTGAGTGAGGCCATCTTCAAGGTGGTTGCGTAGCCTGATTGCCGCGTGCCCAGGAACTCTCCAGGACCGCGCTGCTTCAGGTCAAGCTCAGCCAACTTAAAACCATCATTGGTTTCAACCATGGCCTGCAAACGTTCATTTTCGGCAGCATCTGCCTGGTCTGGAACCAGCAAGCAAAACGATTCGCCCCCGCCGCGCCCAACCCGCCCGCGCAGTTGGTGTAACTGCGCCAGGCCGAAACGATTTGCGCCTTCAATGAACATTACCGTGGCATTAGGAACGTCGACGCCGACCTCGATGACGGTTGTCGAAACCAGTATGTCATATTGCCGATCACGAAAATCAGCCATGATACGGTCTTTTTCTTCCGGCTTCATTTTGCCGTGCAGCAAACCCAACTTCAACTTGGGGAAGATTTCTTTTGACAAACGTTCGTGGTCGTCCACGGCGGCTTTGAGCGTTTCAAGTTTTTCGCTCTCATCGATCAACGGGTAAACGATAAACGCCTGCCGCCCGGCCTCAATCTGGCTTTGGATCAACGAATAACCGCGCTCACGTTCCTGCGGTTTCAGCACATGTGTTGAAATGGGCTCGCGCCCCGCCGGCATTTCATCCATTACTGAAAGATCCAGATCCCCATACAGCGTCAAAGCCAGCGAGCGCGGGATAGGTGTAGCTGTCATTACCAGCAGGTGCGGATTCGCGCCTTTGCTGCGCAAGGCTGCGCGCTGATCAACGCCGAACCGGTGCTGTTCATCAATGACCGTCAATTGGAGATCTTTAAAAGCCACGGGCTCCTCGATCAGCGCATGCGTACCGATCAATACTTTCACATGTCCCGAGGTAAGTCCTTCCTGAATAGATGCACGCTCAACAGAAGATGTATCACCAGTCAACAAGCGAACCTGGGTCTCTGCCAACAGTCCTGCCCCGGTCATCAGCCGGCTAAAGCTATTATGGTGTTGTTCAGCCAAAATCGAGGTTGGAGCCATGATTGCCACCTGGGCACCGCTGTGCGTGATCATCAAAGCCGCTAAAGCCGCTACAACCGTTTTTCCGGAGCCGACATCACCCTGGATCAGCCGGTTCATTGGGCGACCAGAACCCACGTCAACACAAATATCATCCACGGCGCGTTTCTGGGCCCCGGTCAGGGTGAAAGGCAGCGCAGCAATCCGCTCACTCAGCCAATCTTCGGGTACCTCAAAAATCCGTCCAACAACGGCCTGCCAGTCACGTTTCTGGCGCAGGACTCCCATCTGCAAGTAGAAAATTTCATCAAATGCCAGGCGTTCGCGCGAGGCTTTAAGTGACTCTTGCGAATCAGGAAAGTGCGCCTGGTGGATAGCTTCGCCCAGGCTTACCAGGTCCGCGGCCTGCTTTAACGTTTCCGGGAGTGGATCGGCCACCCGTGGCGACCAGAATTTGATCACCTGATCCATTAACTGTCTCAGCCATTTTTGCGTGATATTGGCTGTCAGCGGGTAAATAGGCACGATCCGATTGGTATGCAGATGTTCTGTTTCGATAGGTTCCCAATCCGGGCTGTTCAAAACCAAGCGGCCAAGGTATTGTTCGATCTTGCCGGCCACGGCTATGTTCATGCCCTCGCTCAGGCGGTTCATCAGCCAGGGCTGGTTGAACCAACTGACCCGCAGCGCGCCGGTCCCATCGCTGATCACAGCTTCAACAATTTGCATCTTGCCGCCACGCACCGGCCGGTTGAACACACTCTGGATTTGGCCAATGACGGTCACTACTTCGCCATAAAATAGCGAGCGGATGGGTTTAAGCTGGCTGTAATCGTCATAACGACGCGGAAAGTAATAGAGCATATCGCCCAGCGTAAACATGCCCATTTTTTCAAGCGAAGCTGCATTTTTGGGGCCGACCCCTTGCAGAACCATCAGGCTGGCATTGAGCGCCACCGGTGTTTGCGATGTTTGCGCGCCAGGATAGGACGAGGCTCGCGAAGGAACCGGTTTTCGCTCGCCCCGCGTTTGAACAGGCGGGCGTTGAGCATTGGGTAGAGGGGCAGCAGCGCGTTCTACCACGGACGCAGGCGGCTCTGGATGATCTTGGGGTTCGGTGTACACAGGGGTGGGTAGGTCAACATCCGGGATCTGACCCTGAATACGCTTCCAAACACCCTTGAGCGTATCGGCGCGTGAAACTGGCGTCAGGCGCTGGTAATCACGCAGGCGTGTGGCCACAAGCAGGATGAGTTCTTCGGATAAGCCTTCATTACGGGCTTCGGCTTCCCAGAAATCCAAAATCTTGGCCAACCCACCAATCACAGCAGTGTTGGCATATTTGTTCTCAGCTTCAAGACGGAAAAATTTTCGCAGTTTTTCGAGAGAGGATTGCATGAAGTTATTTTACCCTATGTGAAACCTGAATCACGAACGTCAGGCATAAAGGAATGAATTAAGCATGAACCGGTCTATATTACCCGGCAATTTGTTCTGCGGAATAACAAAGCCCAATCCATGCAGCTCAACGCTATTCCAAGCGCCAATGTACATCTGGCTAAATCGCGAGATCCCCTGGCATTTCCAGCACTGTTAAACCCACCGTATGTTCACCAAAAAGTTTTAAGGTCGTCGCGTTAAGATCAAGATCGTTAAAATTGACGCTTGGGAAGGACACACTCGCCACGTCCCGCAAAGACCGGACATGCAGGCTGGTGTTCTTGCTATGGAAATAGGCCAAATGTTGCGGTTTTTCAAATTCTTCCAGGAATTCCTGTAAGCTTTCGAGCAGGTGTCGCTGCGTCCGCACCTTTTTATAGGGGGCGAGCAACCCTTCCTCGAGTGAATAAACCGGCACGGCGCTCGTTTGGTCCTTCGCATGTCCAGGCGCAGATTGTCTTATTCCATCCTGATAGTGGGCAGGGTTGCCTGGACAGATGATGGTAAACAGGTATGGGATAACAGCCCGAATAATCTCTTCCACTTCCGTCATAGAAGCCCCGGCAGCAGCTTTCTGCCCGGCTAGTTGGGCCAGAATTCCCAACCCCGGACCGATTTGCCTCGTATCGAGCACTGAAATTTTCGCTAAACCGCCATGTCTCTGCGCTGCCAAATGCGCCGTATCAGCGACCGGCAAAATCATTTCGGAGGCAGTCAGCACCAGGATAGCATTGAATTCGCGCTCCAGCTCGCAATAAATGCGGTCGAAATCGTCCAGCTCAGGCAAGGTGATACCGAATTCATCCGCATCCAGGGGCATGACGCGAAGGCATCGCGCATTGTTGGAAAATGCGGGCGGAAAAAGCGCGCTGGAGTTGGTCAGTATGCAGAGGCTCATCATTAAACACCTCTCCCGGCTGGGGAGAGGGACATGGTATCAAGGGTAAATTATTCTATCGAGAAGATGAACTGATAATGTGGCTGTCCGCCTTCTTGCACTTCGATTTCCTGGTTCGGGTATTTCTCGCGAATCAGATCAGCGATGCGATTGGCTTCAGTATGTTTCGTTTCTTCGCCATAGAACATGGTGATCAGCTCAAAATTGGCTGCATTCGCTTTTTCAAGCATATCCAAACTGGCCCGTTCCAGGCTATCCGAGGAAACTGCCAATTTGCCGTTGAGCAAGGCAATCACCTGCCCATCCTTGACCGTCACGCCATCGATTTCCACCGAACGGGTTGCGATAGTCACTTCACCAGTCATCACATTATCCATCGCCTTGACCATTTTTTCGACCACCCCGTCCAGATCCCCATCCGGGTTCATGTGCAGCATGGCAGCCAATCCCTGGGGCACATTCCGGCTGGGGACAACGCGCACATCTTTGGCAGTCACCTCTTTCGCCTGGTTAGCCGCCAACACGATGTTCTTGTTATTCGGCAGGATAATAATTTTGTCGGTGGGTAGATTCTCAAACGCTTCCAGGATATCCTTGGTGGAAGGGTTCA
This sequence comes from uncultured Anaerolinea sp., assembly GCA_964536185.1. Lineage (GTDB taxonomy): Bacteria > Chloroflexota > Anaerolineae > Anaerolineales > Villigracilaceae > UBA5195. The sequence goes on from CAZHWV010000002.1 coordinate 72,894, forward strand.
TCGTTTGACCGCCGCTAATAACTGCCGCCGCCCCCAAACTTGCAAATATACGCGACAAGCCGGTCCCTGGTGAGACCGTTACTACGGCGATTTGCCCAGGCTCGATGGAAGTCAATTCAAGCTTGGTGTGGCTTACCCGGTTTTCAATTTCATCCATCTGCGCCAGCAGGTTTTCCATGGCCACTTTTGTGATCGTGCCAATCCCCAGGATGTAATCAATCGGTTCATAACGCTTTTCCAGGGGGGTGTGAATGTGCATACGGTACATGCCCTCACCCTCGCCCACCTGTATGGATGTACCCATTGTTTCGAGTTGACCATAAAACGACTGGAGTTCGAAGCCACTATTCGGGCGGAAATCCACAACCACTTCCCAGTCCTGACCTTCTTCGACATCTTCCAAGGCATTTTCCAGATTCATGGCCGAGAGAGGCTGGATCGAAATGAGCGCTGTATCGAGCGATTCACCATCCAGATAACGCAGCATCCCTTCGATAATAAAAAACAATCCCTTTCCACCCGAATCCACCACCCCGGCCTGTTTCAGGATCGGCAAGAATTCTGGCGTACTTTGAACAGATTTATCCGCGGCTGCCACGCATATTCGCAGGACAGCCAATGGGTCATCAGTCTCCAGGAGGGCCAATGCAGCCGCCGCGGCAATATCCTTGGAAACGGTCAGGATGGTGCCTTCCACCGGGCGAACAACCCCTTTATAAGCGGTATCGCGGGCTTCAGCAAAAGCGGCAGCCAGAGCTGCAGCATCAATGAGGTCTTTTCCATGCATGGCGCGCGAAAAACCACGCCAGAGCTGGGATAATATCACTCCTGAGTTACCGCGCGCGCCCATCAACGCGCCTTGCGCCACAGCAGCAGCCATTTGACCGGCGCTGTGGTGACCCAGGTTGCTGATTTCGTTATAGGCGGAGGTCATGGTCAAGAGCATATTCGTCCCGGTGTCACCATCCGGGACAGGGAACACGTTGAGGGCATTTACTATTTGATGATTGGTCCGCAGCCAGGTTAAACCTGCTTCCACCAACTGTTTTAACATTAAACCGTCAAAAGACTTGCTCTGCATGCGTAAGAATCTCCTCGCGCGGACGATCAAAGAATGAATTCTAACAGATTGTTATTAACAAATTAACGCGGTTTTTTCTGCTTATAAATGACCGCCAGTATTTGTCGGGCTATACGACTGGTTAATCAGTATTGCTGACGCGCAAGCCCTGCACGTGAACGTTTACTTCGTGGACTTTCAGCCCGATATTCTTTTCTACCGAATAGCGGACAGCATTGGCCACGCTCTGGGCCACCGAAGCTATGCGCGTTCCGAATTCCACAATAATGTAAATGTCGATGTCGAGATTATCATGCTCAAAATGGACATTAACACCCCGAGTGGGTTCGCGCGTGATTGAGGAGGTTATACCTTCCGCTAAATTTTTGGGAGCCAGCCCCACCACTCCATAAGACTGCACAGTGGCGTGGTAGCTGATCGTGGCAATTGCGTTCGGCGATATATGTATGCTTCCCAATGTTGTCTTTTCCTGTCCCATATTCTCAATCCTTTGCGTGAGTATTAACACTTGACTTGTAGAAGGATGCGCTTTGTGGTAAAATTTTGCGCTTGAACCAGATGGATCAATGGTATTATAGCAAGAAAGGATAATTCACGATGGCTAAATGCGCTCACTGTGGTAAGACCACCACTTTTGGTCACAACCGTTCTTTCTCTCTGCGGGCTACCAATCGCAAGTTCCTACCGAACTTACAGAAGGTGACTGTTTATGAGAAGGGAACCAAGACCAAGAAGACGCTGTGCACCAAGTGCATTCGCACGATGGTAAAAACAGTATAATCTAACTCTACCTTCTCTTTCAAAGGTCACGGCACAGTTCCCGATATTGGGTCCACAAGCCGTGATTTTTGTTTAAGATCATCCTACTCAAGGGATGCATCCTGCCGAAGGCAATCCTGCAAAGCTTGAATACCTAGCGCAATACCATCTGGATGCTTGAAAACCGCATTCCCAGCCACGAAAGCATCTGCCCCGGCATTGAGCAGCGCCGGAAGTGTTTCTGCGCAGACCCCTCCGTCCACCTCGAGCCAGGCATTTGAACCGGCTCGCTCGAGTGATCGGCGAATTTCAGCGATTTTAGGCAGCGTTTCGACGATAAAACTTTGCCCGCCGAAACCCGGATTGACCGTCATGACCAGCACAAGATCAATATATGTGTAAATTTCTTGCAGCATGACCGCCGGGGTAGCAGGGTTTAGCGTTACACCAGCCTTTACACCCAATGAACATATCTGCTGAATAGTGCGGTGCAAATGTTGGCAAGTTTCTACATGCACGCTAAGCCGGTCTGCGCCCGCCTGAACAAAAGCTTCGAACATGTTTTCCGGTTTTTCAATCATCAGATGTACATCAAGCGGCAGCCTGGTAGCTCGCCGGCAGGCTGCAACCACCAGTGGGCCCAAAGTCATGTTCGGCACAAAATGCCCATCCATCACATCAATGTGAATCCAATCCGCCCCTGCGCTTTCGCAGGCAGCCAGATCTTCACCCAAATGAGTGAAATCGGCGGAAAGGATCGATGGAGCGATCACGGGGATACGCTTAGGGTAGCGCATTGTTCCAACGGAAGAATATGGCCAACCACAAGGGCACAAGCCCACCCACACTGGCCAGCGCCAACAATCCGAGCCCAACCGAGACCCAGTCCATCTCGGCAGGCTCCTCGTACGCCTCTGGTTCGACAATTACTGGCTGTTTTATCGCCACGGTGGCTGCGCTGGGGGGCGGGCTGGAAGCTGGCTCGATCATTGGTCGCGGCATGTGCTTGCGCTGACCGAAAGTCGTTAGCACGCGTCCAAGTTGATCAGCAGTCCGGTAACGCGCAGCTGGTTCCTTGGATAATACTTTCAGGACGATCTGTTCCAGCTCACGATTGAGCTGGGGATTGAAAATACTCGGCGCCTGAGGCGTCATCTCCCGATGCAAACGGGCCAGGGTTTCGGGCGTTTTCGCCACAAAGGGCGGGCGGCCTGTGAACATCTCATACATGACCACACCCAACGAATAGACATCCGACGCCGGTGAGGGGGCCTGCCCGGCAGCCTGTTCAGGTGAAAAATACAGCGGAGATCCCCAAACGATTTCGTTTTGCTCATCCGGGTGGATGCTCGAGATGACCCGGGCAATACCGAAGTCGGTGACCTTGACTCGGTGATCAGGGGTGATCAGGATGTTATGCGGCTTTACGTCACAGTGCACCAGACCTGCCCGGTGCGCATATCCCAACCCGGCACAGGCCTGGATGATGATTGGCAATGCGTCTTCCGGGCTAAATTTCCCCAGGTTATCGATCATAACCTTCAGATTCGTGCCAGGAACGTGTTCCATGACAATGAACAACTTCTTCTGGTCGAAGCCAAAGTCATGCACGGTGACAATATTGGGATGCGAAAGGTTGGCCGCCGACTTGGCTTCCTGCCGGAAACGCACCTGCACTGCCGGGTCAGAAGAAAAGTCGGCTCGCAGCATCTTTATGGCAACAAACCGCTCCAACATCAAGTCGCGGGCGCGGTACACTTGCGCCATACCACCTGTGCCAAGCGGTTCGAGCAGTTGATAACGGTTGTTTAACAGAGCAGGTTCAGCCATCTTGCTTAAATTATATCATCCCGTTTGCCGTTGCGTGTGGATTTTCAGATTGGCTGGATGGACGAATCTCAAGAGTAACCCCAAACAATGGTATAACCCACCCATCATGGATTTTAACAGCTCCCTTTCGCGTCTCCCAGACCCAAACACCAGGCGCATCGCAGTGCGGATCAGCCCACAGGCAGACCATGCCCTGCGCCAGGGTCATCCCTGGGTCTTTGATCAAGCCATCCTCGAGCAAAGCCATGCGGGTCAGCCTGGCGACCTGGCCGTTATTTTCGATGATAAGCGCCGCTTCCTGGCGATTGGCCTGTACGACCCAACCTCGCCAATCCGCGTGCGCATCTTGCAATCTCGCCAACCGGCAGCAATCAATGCAGATTGGTTCAAAACCCGGCTGGCAGCAGCGGCCCGTTTACGCTCACCCTTGACAGAAGAACCTGTCGAAAGGGCCACCACTGGCTATCGACTCATTCACGGAGAGAACGACGGGTTTCCTGGCCTGGTCGTCGATCGCTATGCGGAAACCCTGGTCATCAAACTTTACACCCCGGCCTGGATCCCGCATCTGAAAGAGTTCTGCTCTGCCCTGGCCCAGGTAAGCCCAGCCCAAGGTTTGATTTTGCGAATGAGCCGGACGCTGCTGAAACAGCCCGAATTCCTGGCCGGGCTGAGCAATGGCCTGGCGCTCTGCGGTCCGCCTCTGGTGGGGCCAATCTTGTTTCAGGAAAATGGACTGGTCTTCGAGGCTGATCCAATTCTCGGGCAAAAAACTGGTTTCTTTCTCGACCAGCGCGAGAATCGGGCACGGGTTGAAAGACTTGCCAGGGGTCATTCCGTGCTCAATGTCTTCGCCTATACTGGTGGATTTTCTGTGTATGCGGCGCGCGGCGGCGCCAAAGAGGTGCTCAGCGTGGACATCAGCGCAGCAGCCATGCAGGCCGCGATCCGCAATATGGCCCATAACCAGCAGGTCGCGAGCGTCGCCGCCGCGATTCACGAGACGGTGGCTGAAGACGCCTTCGAGGTTCTGACACGCATGGGCTCAGAAAAGCGCCAGTTTGATCTGGTGATCATCGACCCGCCAATGTTCGCCCAAAACCAGGCGCAAACTTCGGCGGCAATTTCTGCCTACCAGCGGTTAACTCGCCTGGGTCTGGGTGTACTGCGAACAGGTGGCGTGCTGGTCCAGGCTTCATGTTCTAGCCGGGTGGATGCGGAGGCTTTTTTTAGCTCCATTCATCACGCCGCGAGAGAATCCAGGCGGCACCTGACTGAAATTGAGCGCACCGGGCATGCGCTTGATCACCCAATTGGGTTTAGAGAGGGCGCCTATCTCAAATGCTTGTTTGCCAGGGCGGAATGATCTGCAACCCGGCCGCGTGTTTTACTTCAACTTGATACCGGTCTTTTTCGCCGGGGCCAGACTGGGGCCTGCCGAGACTGACTGGCGCCTGGCAACTCTGGTCAAGAGCAACGGAACAAAGAGCAACAGCAACAGCCCGGCCAACATGGCTGCAAAGATGGGCCAGGAGACAGATTGCTCCACCTCCGGCAAGACCCCGCCGGGGTTGTACTGCACCTGGACGCTGCTGCCGGCTGCTCCGCTGGCCCTGGCAAGGCTTACGCTCAGGGTGCGATTGGCGCCGTCTCGCAACGTGGAGGGAGAAGTGTAGCCGACGCGGTACTCACTTTGCAGGGCGCGCGCGTACATCTGGTATAAGCCCTGCAGGGTGTCCGGGTCATTGGCATAAGAATAAATCCCCCCGGCGCGCTCCGAGAAAATCCGTAAACCTTTCTCATCCAAACCCGAGTTGATCCCCGTTTTCTGCGGATCACCCAGGCCGATGGTGGAAATTGACAGACCAATCGGCCCAATACCCTCAATCACCTGATCCGGTGAGTTTTTGCTGATGTTATCCAGACCATCGGTCAGGACAATGATGGCCTTGCGTCCCGGAACATCTTTCAGAATCTGTGTCCCCTGGGCCAGGGCATCATACATGGCCGTATCTTCGTAGGCATTCAGCTTATCGATGGCCGCAGCCAGCTTCTCCAGATCGGTTGTCAGTGGCTGGACGTACCTGACCTCAGCATTGAATGTCATCAATCCAGCCTGGTCTCCGGGGCGCATTTGTTCCACATACGCCCTGGCAGCCTCCTTGGCGCTGCGCAGCTTGCCTGCCTGCAACATACTTCCCGAGACATCCATGACCAACAGGGTGGTCAGCGCGCCAATCTCTCCCGAGCTGCCCGCATACTTCGTTTGCATCGCGTTTCCATTTTCAGAAATCTGGATCTGATTGGGATCCACACCAACCGGTTCACCGGCTGCATTGGTCACCGAGACATAAACCGTCACCTCCGGAAATTTGGAGTTATCCACCTGTGTAATGCGGATCTGCGCGGCTTCATCTTGCGCGAACACCACAGCCAGCGGAGATAGGGTCATGAATACCACCAGCCCAACTGCGAGAGCCTGGCTTATTCGTCGAATAGTTGAGTTCATTAGGACCTCTTTTCGTGATAAACCAACTCAGTATTGCCCATGCGAATGCGCTGGCCATTGACCAGCTGAGTCCGCACAATGCGTTTATTATTGATGAAAGTACCCTCCATGCTCATATCTTTGATCGAAAAATTGGTCCCATCGCTGGTCAGCATGGCATGCTGCGGGGCAATATCGGGATCCGGGAAAACGATCTCGGATTTGAGCGCTGAACTGCCGATGGCAATCGCTGGCCCGCCCTGCTTCACGAACTTATCCAGGATGAATTCGGTTCCCTGAAGTTTCCCGGAAACGACCTCCAGCCAGGCCTTGGCCAACAAGACCACAATCAAAGAGATGAAGGCCCCGGTGGAAGCCCCCAGCAGAACCAATCCGACGACCTTGCCGCTCAATGGATCTTTGAGCAAGAAACGGGTGCTCTCCAGAAGTAAACCCCCAACCGCGCCGCCGACGAGACCACCCAGCATACCTTTCCAGGCCTGGCTCTTTCCGACGACTCCTTCGGCCAGCCCAATCAGCAAACCAAAAATACCCCAGCCCAACATACGGCCAAGCCAGCCTGCGCCCACACCCTGGAAGAGTAGCTCGCTAAGCGGCAGCCCGATCGCTCCGGCAACCAGGCCAAGGCCGCCGCCGGTCAAGCCGGATTTTCCCGCTCGGACAAAGTTGCCCGTCAGGGCGCCTTCGGTAATGCCGATAAAGAAACCAATACTCAGCCCGATCAGCGCGCCGACAATGGCTTCGCTCAGGTATATATTGGCCACAAAAGAAAGTCCCAACAGGTCACTGACTTTCCAGCCAACCAGGCCGCCAATTGCGCCCAGGACAGCATAATAATAGGTTCGCATACGTCTGTTCATATCAATCAGTCTCCTGATAAGTGTCGTCGATCACATGTTGCAAATTATTCCAATGAACAATGCTCCATTGGGGGTTATCTTCTAATTCATAAAACCCAAAATAGCGCGATGGGTCAAAATCACCGTCTGTCTGGCGGATAAACAAACCACCCAGATTTTTATGTGGTTCGATAACCAGCGCCACCTGCCAGGGTTCGGGGAAAAAATTACTGTGCAGCCAGGTGTCATAATGCGAGAGAAAAATACCCATTTTGGGGTGGGTATGATACCAACCGACAATTTGTTTACCCGGGTAGCGTTTTTCAATTTCATTGTGAAAGGTTACGATCGTATCCTGGGTAAAGGTAAGATAGACACTGCCCTGGCGGGTATATCTCGCCGGGAGGGCGTGCTCAATAACAATAAACTGTTCATTTGTATCGACATCCGCGCACCATTGGCCGACCAACACGCCGCCAGTCTCCTGATCCATATCCCCAGCCGCATGCACACATACGATTGCATAAGCTGGCTGGGTCACAAAAACTTTTACCGCTGTTTCCAACCCGTTGCCATCGAACGGAGAACACCAGTGCTGAGCTGAATCGATCGGCATGGGCGCAAGGCTTGGTTTCAGTTCTTCTCTGGGTTGAATACGAATGGACCGTTTGGGCGTCATAAGTGCTCGTCTGTTTTACGCTTCACCCTCCGCCTGCGGCTCGGTAAAAAACCGCAGGCGAGGGGAGCGAGTCTCGATGTATAATGCCCCCGGTCACAAATTGCGGTTCTCCACTTTGTGCAAAAAAGCGCAATTTGTGACCGTGAAGGGTATGGATGTGCGTGCTGGTTAACTTACCCCGCCGTGACGTCAGCGGTCATCATCAACCGGTCGCCTTCGGGCACGCCGGCTTGCGAAAGGGTCTCAACTTCCTTCAGCTCGCGACCCAACGCCTTGCTGTCCAAACGATAGGATACCGGGCGTCCATCCGGGCCAGTGGTCGGCAGCTCAAGCGAAGTGGTCAGCTCGGGAAGCAGTTCTTTTACCGGCACGTCATTGGGGACTTCCGCATTCCGACTGCCTCCGGAAGGAAGCACGATGGTTACAGGTGTGTCTGTCATGGTTTATATCTCCTGGTTTAATGATCCCGGTCTTACGCGGGAGAGAAATGGGCGAGTTCAGCCCTTTGATAATATTCTGCGCATGCTGCAGATAGAAAATGTCATTTGAAGCGAATCTTTGGCTTAGCCTTTACGGCTTCTTCGCTGAGCTTGATCCGTTCCGGCCGCAGCAGTTCGCGCTTATCCAGCGGAAAGGCATCCGGAAATTTTTTGCGGTAATCACGAGACCAGCGCGCGGCATCTGCGTCCCAGGGGAAGGGAGGCTTGGTCGGGTCATCGTGGAAATTCTTCCATTGGAGCATTTCGCCGAGCATAATCACCAGCCGGTCGAGCGAGCGGCTGGCAGTCCACCAGGCCGCATCAATGCAGACGGTGCCATTGACATGGTTAATGTTCGGGTGCCAGATAGGCGTCAGCCATTTCATCCCAGGCCAGCGCTGCGGGTACTGGTTGTGAAGATAGATCTCCACCTGGTGATGCTCGCTATACTTTGGCCGGTTTAACAGGTCCACTCCGGCGATGCTTTTGCATTTGAAGGTCACGATGTAACGCTCGGGCGGCAGGTTGGGCTGCGGAGAGTGCGCCGTAAAAGCGATCAGGTCGCTGCGCGCGGCCAGTTCATTCATTAACTCGGCATCTGCGCGCAGCCGCCGGATGCGCGGGCTTTGGTTCAGATCAACACTCCCGGCGGTGATATCCGCCGTTAGCATCAAGCGATCATTATTCGGGACGCCGGCCGAAGCCAGGGTCTCGCTCTCTTTCAGTTCGCGCCCCAGGCCTTTGCTGTCCAGGCGATAGCCCATCGGGCGTCCATCCGGACCCACCGTGGGCAGTTGCAGCAGCGAGGCCAGTTCAGTCATCAGGTCGCGGACGATTACATCGTCCGGGATATCGGCATTGCGGGCGCCGCCGCTGGGTAAGATGATGGTGATATTTAGATCGGGCATACTTTTTCCTCGGTTCGTAAAAATGAGTTCAGGCTGTATAGTGCGGCACCTGGCAGGAGCCGGCGATTGCCCAACAATCTCCGTGGTGCAGCGTGTGGCAGATTTCGCATTCCACGATCCCGCGCGGATCTTTGCGCACAACAGGTTCCAGGCAGTACGGGCATAAGTGTTTTTCGACCTTTGATAAGCGTACTTGCGGTCTGATCCGGAAGTTGCCCGGCGCTGGTTTGCTATCCGCTTTGCCAATGCGCTTCCTGGTAATGACTGGTTTCGTCCGCAGGTCAGTCCGCGCAGGTACGCTTTTAGTCATAACATCATTGGAACCAGCCGCGCCAGACGCTGACTTTTTCCTTCTCCGGTTTGGCCTGGCGCTCGTCTGCAGCGCAGGCTGGACGGGTGCGGGGCTCACCGGCGCAGTGGAGATAACCGCTGTATTGCTCGACCGCGCCGGCCTTGACCAGGCTTGCATGGCCAGAAATATGCTGATCAGCCCCAATGCAATTTGCGCCAACCCAGACCAATCGATTGTGGTTCGCCAGAAGATCACAGGACCAAAACCGGTACGCCATTCGGTCAGCACTCCCAGGACAAACAGCCCAATGATCAAAGCGGCAACCGCAGCGATGAAGCGCACGAACCGGCCTCGCCGGCGAAACAGGAACCGCGCCGCAAAACCCGCCACCACACCTATGGTTAAATCTGCGAAAAGATGGCGAACCAGCAGAGGGATTTCGGGACGCAGCCTGAATAAAAAGAATATGCCGATTGCCGTGTCGAGACTGAGCAAAAATAACAGCAGCAGCTTGCGTGGAAACTCAGATCGCAAAGGCAGGGATGGAGGCACGCTAGAGTCGCTCATCGTGGAAATCCGCGCAGCCATGGTTTATGAACGCAGCTTTACGCGCCCGTGAGCCTTGACATGCAGGGTGTCTGTGGCTTGCAGGTCAGCCTTGATCCGAATGCGCCCACGGGCCGGACTGGCAGCCAGTTCCTCCATTTTGGTAAAGTGCTTGAAGTGCAGCGCCTCGGCAAGATCGCCGCTCAATTCATAAAAACGATATTCTTCACCGTTGTTAGCGCGCAGAATATGCAAGGCCGGGACGCCAATACTGGCCAGAGTGCGGTGCAGAAAATTCTCTTCGCCTGTGATCGTATGCGTCAGCGCGGTATCGCGCAGCGTGCCGCATACAGCGCAGTGCCCGGCTTCGAAACTGACCTCACTCAAAGGCAGAAAGATTTGCTCGCTGGTATGGCAGACCGGGCAATCCAGGGAGGTCAACAGCTCCTGATCCAGCTCAATGACCGCTTGCGGCCCGAGGTCTGCCTGGACAATGCGCAGCAGGTCTGCCAGGGCGGTGCTTTCGGCGCGCGCGGGCAGCTCGCTGATTTCGCCATAAGTCCAGTGACTCTCGCAATCTTCACGCGGAACGTAAGCTGTGGTGTGCATTTCGTTGTTCAACCCGTTGTAATGAATGACCTTGCCCGGTTCGACCGGCATGGCATGGATCAGCTTGAGGGCTTCCTGAGATTGGATGCCGCCGATGATCGAGGCAATGGTCGGGGTGGTCGGCACCTTGCCGAGCAAAATATTTTGACGAGCCAGCAGTGGGCAGGAGTAACGCAGCGAAAGATCGCGGATGGCTGCCTCGGTCAGGGTGCACTCATAACAGGCGCCCTGTCCGGGGACAAAGACCCGCGCCAGGCCGAGCAGCTCCTGAATGGCGCCATCCACCCAGGGCTTGTTCATCCAATAGCAAAAGCGGTTGACCGCCAGGCGAGCCTCGCGGTTATCCAGGCAGCCAATGACCACGTCCATGCGCCGAATGACACCCAGGCCCAGCCCCGAGGTGATATCCCCATTAAAAAACTGCACATTTAACTGGGGGTTGATCGATTTTGCGCGGGCGGCTGCCACCTCGGCCTTGCTGCGATTATTGTCGGATTCGCGGAAGAGCACCGAGCGGCTCAGGTTAGCAGCTTCGATATTGTCAAAATCAACAATAAAGAGATTGCCAATCCCCATCAGGGCCAGGTTCTTGATGACTTCATTGCCCAGCGCCCCGGCGCCCACGACCATGACCCGGGCGCTGGCGACCTTGTCCCGTTCCCACCAGGAAATAAAATCGAAAGTCCCCAGGCGGTCGGTGCGCAGGTTAGGGATGTGGATTGGTTTTTCAGGCGCAATCGGCACCCGGCGCGGGCCCGTTTTTGGTTCATTCGCAGCCTGGCGCGCCGCGAGCGGGGCGGCCCCCTCGCGGGCCAATTCATGAGCCCGGGTGACGTTTTTGGCACTAATCGCGCAAGCAAACCAGCCGACACCCGGCCGGGATTCGATCAAATGACTATCTTCGAGAGCTTTAAGCGCTTCACGCAGGGTAGCCCGGCTGATCTCCAATTGACTGATCAGCTCTCGTTCCGGCGACAATTGCGCGCCAGGTTTCAGACTGCCATCCAGCAAAGTGCTGGCGATCTTACCCGCCACGGCTTCGGCCAGCGTATGACGGGCAACTGGTTGTATTTTCATGAGTCTCCTGTGGTTTGGTGGTCAGACCAGACGTACCACAATAATACGGCTTTTTGCGCCAGGAGTCCAGTAGTACTTAAGTACTAACTTTTAGAATGGCTGTTCCCCCCGCGCGCGCGCTTAAACTTGAGTTAGCTTGATGATGGGATAAGCAAGATTTTTGGTTCTAGCAAGTCTTGACCCGCAAATTAGTCGCCCCCGATGACCATTCAAAAAAAATGCCGCTTGCATGTCGTAAACCGAATAATTTGCCCTGGGTCTTGGCGCAGCGTTTTGCCTCGAGCAGGTATCAATAGTAGAACGGCAGCGCCGCTCGTTAGCCCTGGGCCGGGAATTGCAAAATGATTTTCAGGCCGCCTTGTGCGCCGTTTTCAGCCGTGATCTGGCCGCCCTGAGCTTCAACCAGCTGGCGGGCAATGGCCAGGCCCAGGCCGGCGCCGCCCGAGGCGCGCGAGCGCGATTTTTCTCCGCGCCAGAAACGCTGAAAGATGCTCGGCAGATCTTCGGGCGGAACGCCCGGACCATCATCACTGACGGTGATCAGCAGGTTCCCGGCATCTTTTGCGACCGTCAGAAATACGTTGCCGCCTGAGGGCGTGTAGCGCAATGCATTGCTGACCAGGTTTCCAACCACTTGTTTAATCCGCTGCGGGTCGAGCAAGGCAACCGCAGCTTCATTGGAGCCTTCAAAGCTCAATTTTATTTTTTTATCGTCCGCCTCGGCCTGGAAGAGATCGATGACCCGCGCCACGATTTCGCCCAGATTCACCGGCTTGCTTTCAAAGTGAAGCTGCCGAGTTTCGGCCAGGGTCAACAGGCGCAGGTCTTCCACCAGGCGTTCGAGCAAATAGGTTTCTTCGAGCGCCGGGCCGATCTGCTCAGGGCTGGCCGCATAGACACCATCGACGATGCCTTCCAGTCGGCCACGCATGACGGTCAGCGGTGTGCGTAGTTCATGGGCAATATCAGCCAGCATGTTCCGGCGTTCATTGTCGCTTTGTTCCAGCGAGGCGGCCATGTGATTGAAACTATCCAGGAGCGCGCGCAGATCATCCGGGCCGGAAGCCTTCACGCGCGTCGAGAGGTCGCCTGCAGCCACAGCTCGCGCAGCGGCAATAACCTCAGCCAGGGGAGTTACAAAGCGGCGCATCAGGAAAAGCCCAATAATGACCGTCGGGATGGCCATCAGCAGTGAGATCATACCAATAGGCCAGAGAAAATCGAGAGAGCCCTGGCGTTGGGTTGATAAAAACGATTCATCCAACAACAGAGTCGCAACCACTTTTTCGTTCGCCAGGATCGGGATAGTTGTGTCACTGGCCTGCTTCGTATAGGCTGTACCAATCAAGGCAGTTTTGACGCTGCCGTGATCCAAGACAACTCTGCCCTGCAGATCCAACAGGACGGTTCGATCCCAGAAACGATGAAAATCGGAAAGAAGGTCGTTTTCGGGCAGAATTTCCACGCCGAGCCAGTTATCCTTGACCAGGTAAAAGGTTTCAAGACGGGTCACAATCGGCAAACGCTCGATTGGGTTATAGCTGGATGGATAGGTCAAAAAATAGGCCATGGCCGCCAGGATCACCAGGGTGATGAATAACACCGCGGCAGTGAAAGCGCGCAACAGCAGGATGAAAAGGCGGGTCTGGATCGGTCGCACGGATATGTGATTCATTTCAGCCCTCGAATTTATAACCGACGCCGTGGACAGTAAAGATGTAACGAGCCTCCCCAGAGGCTGTTTCGAGTTTGCGGCGCAAGTTACGGATATGCGAATCGATAGCCCGTTCGTAACTCTCGAAAGCGATGCCATGCACGGAAGTTAGCAACTGCGCGCGGGAAAAAATCCGCCCGGGCTGGCGCATCAAGGTTGCCAGGATTTCAAATTCGGTGGGGGTAAGCAGGATGGTTTTATCGGGCAGGACGGCTTCGTAACGCGTGCGATCAAGGCTCACCTCGCCAACGCGAATGATCTCAGTGCTGATATCGCCGCTTGTGCGCCTGAGTACGACCCGTACGCGCGCGACCAGCTCGCGCGGGCTGAAGGGTTTGGTGATGTAATCATCGGCGCCAAGTTCCAATCCGACCAGCTTGTCGCTTTCTTCCACCCGCGCAGTCAGCATGATGATCGGCGTATTGCTGTCGCGGCGCAGGTTACGGCAGACATCCAAACCATCCATACCTGGCATCATCAGATCCAGCACAATCAGGTCGGGCTTTTCGCGGCGGGCAATAGCCAGCCCTTGCAGCCCATCACTGGCCGAAACAACCTCAAAGCCTGAGGCTTTGAGGTAATCCTGGCAGATCTCAACAATCTTGGGCTCGTCATCGATGACTAGGATTTTTTTTGGCATAAGGTTGGCGCCGGGCAAACTTTTTTATTCAAATCTCAGGGCTTCGACTGGCTGCAGGCTGGCAGCGCGGTTGGCCGGGTAGATACCGAAGAACATACCAATCGCCGCCGAGAAGATGGTGGCCAGCAGCACAGAATCGAGGGTGATCGACGGGTAGAAGGCATTGCCTGTGGCTGCGGCCACCTTGCCTACCACAAACGAAATTGCCCAGCCCAACAAAATGCCAATGATACCGCCCAAGAGGCTGAGCAAGGACGATTCGGCCAAAAATTGGGTCAGGATGTCGCGTTTACGCGCACCCAGTGCCTTGCGCAAACCGATCTCGCGGGTGCGTTCCACCACTGAGACCAGCATGATATTCATAATACCGATGCCGCCGACCAGCAGGGAGATGCCTGCGATCCCGCCCAGAAAGATTGTCAAAATTCCGGTAATCGAGGAAGCTGTTGCCAACATATCCGCCTGGGTGAAAACCGTGAAATCATTTTCGTCGCCAACCGGAATGTTGTGGCGCGTCTGCATGATCTGTTTGATCTCATCCGAGGCCAGCGTGGTGGCCTCGGCGCTGACTGATTGAACAAAGATGACGTCCACGTTATCACCATTGCGATGGGTAACGCGGTCGCGTGCGGTGGTCAACGGGATGACAACCTGGTTATCCGCATTCCCAAACGCTGAGCCGCCTTTGCTGGCCAACACGCCAATGATGCGGAAGGGCTGCCCGGCCAGGCGCAAGGTTTCTCCCACCAGGCCTTCTTTGCGGCTAAACAACTTATCCGCCAGGTCAGGGCCGATGACAGCGACCGATGCATGCCCGAGATATTGCTCGTTGCTGATAAATTCCCCTTCGGTCACGGTTTCGTTGCGCACCTCTCCGTAAGCCGGGGTAACGCCATTCACCGTCGTGTTGGTCGTCTGTCCCAGGGCAGCGGCTTCCGCTGAACCCTGCAAGATCGGCGCAACGGCCGATACAGAAGGCGCCGCGAAGACATCATTGATCGCCTGGGCATCATTCATGGTCAGCGGGCGAATATTTTTTGTGGCCCCCTGGTTACGTCCGGGCGGCCCCATCTGGTTACCGGTGAAAACAAAGAGCACATTGGTGCCAATGCCATTAATCGAGCCGGTAATTGAGTTTTGGGCGCCCTGGCCCACCGCCAGCATGGCGATCACCGCGGCCACGCCAATGACAATGCCCAGAATGGTCAGCCCGGAACGCATTTTATTGCCATTCAGGCTTTCTAAAGCTTCAATAAGGATCTGTGTCGCGTTCATGCTGTCTCCGTATCTACCATTCCGTCACGGATGCGGATGATGCGCTGGGTTTGCGCGGCGATTTTTGGGTCGTGAGTAACAATAATCAAGGTTGTTCCTACCTGATGGTTAAGATTTAAGAGCAGATCCATGATCTCCTGCCCTACCTTTGAGTCCAGGTTGCCGGTGGGTTCATCGGCCATGATAATGGCCGGGTCATTGACCAAGGCCCGCGCAATGGCCACGCGCTGCTGCTGGCCACCAGAAAGCTCGAATGGTTTGTGGCTAATGCGGTCTTCCAATCCGACCGCCACCAGCGACTGGAGAGCGCGTTCTTTGCGGCCTTCTTTTTTCCCAGAATAACGCAGGGGTAATTCAACGTTTGAAAGGGCTGTGGCCCGCGAGAGCAGGTTGAAGCTCTGGAAAATAAAGCCAACCTTGCGGTTGCGGATATTGGCCAACTGGTCATCGTTCAACCCGGCCACGGATTCGCCATCCAGCAGATAAGAGCCAGAGGTCGGGCGGTCCAGGCAGCCGAGTATATTCATCAGGGTCGATTTGCCCGAGCCGGAGGGGCCTACGATCGCCACCACTTCGCCTCGGTCGATGCTCAGAGTCAATCCGCGCAGGGCATTGACATCTACATCACCCATCCGGTAGGTTTTGACCAGGTCTTCAGCAACAATTACTGGTTCAGTCATCAATATCTCGCTTACTGGCCCATAGGCCCAAAACCCGCAGAGGGTGGGTTTAGAATGATCAGATCGCCCACTTTTAAGTCACCGCCCACCACTTCGCTGTTCGTGTCAGAAGTAGCGCCGAGGCGGATTTCCACGGCCACAGGCAGCTTGTCTTTCAAGACATACACCACCCGTTTGCCATTAACCTGGCGCACAGCCCGGTTCTGAACCAGCAGCGCGTCGCTTATTTCACGCACGGTAATATTCACAGCCGCGGTCATCCCGGGCTTAATCAGTTCATCGACTTCGATCATTTCAACCGTGACCGTAAAATTGACGCCGCTGCCGGTTGAATCACCAGCCTGGCTGATTTTGGATACTTTCCCCGTGTAGGATTTGCCCTGAACAGCATCAAAGGTAACACTGACTGGCTGACCGACAGTCATGTTGTTGATGTCCACCTCTGAAATTTGCAGGTCGACCAACAAATGTGATAGATCATCCACGCGGAAAGCCAGCGTACCGGGAGAAACCATGTCACCTGGCGCAGATTCGGCCTGGGTAATGACACCGTTGAAGGGCGCGACGACCCCGGACTGGCTGAGGGTTGATTCGGCAGCGGCCACCCGGGCTTTGGCGGCGGCAACATCATCCGCGCTGGGGCCATTCTTCAAACGCTCAACTTCGCGCTGGGCATCCGCTTGTTGAGCCTGGGCAACTGCCAGGTCGGCCTTATATTTCTCCGCATCCAGATCAGTAGCTTTGCCCGTATACCAGTTGTACTTATTGGTCAGATCGGTCAACTTCTGGCGAGCGTTCGTCAAGGTTAAAAGCGCCTGGGCCTTGGTTGAATCGCCTTCAGGTTTTTTTGCGTATAGCTTATAGTTATCTTCAGCGCGAGTCAGGTCGCGCTTGGCCAGGTCGATATTGGCCTGGGTTTGTTCTACCAGGTTATCGGAGGCGCGCGCGAAGGTGATGCTATCGACCTTCTCCTGCGCATCTTCGACCGCCTGCTTGGCATTGGCCAGGTTTTGTTCAGCCTGGGCCAGGCCGGTCCTCGAGGCCATCAGATCATCCAGATTCTTTTGGGCCGTGATCAGGTCGGCCTCAGCCAGGATAATACTTTGCGACATAGATGTCTGCACCAGTGTAGCCAAAACATCGTCAGTTTTGACTGCATCCCCGATCACGGGGATAACTGTTTCCACACGGCCGCTGGTTTGCCAGGTGAGGTTGGCGCTCTGTCCGGCGCGAACTGTGCCCGTTGCGCCCACGCTGGCGGTCAACATACCATGCGCAGCGGCGACAGTCTGGTAAGTGCTGTCACTGGCTGCCTGCTGGTTTTTTTGCCATACATAAAACCCAACGCCTGCAATGATTACCACCACGATGGCAATCCAGAATTTCTTAAAGAAGCCTGCAATTTTCATAACGAACCTCCGTATACAGATTGATTAGACTATTTCACGAGAGTGGAATTGGCATTTTGAGTGCCAAGGTTGGTGACGCTGGGCGGATTCAAAATGATTAAGTCGCCTGCCATCAAGTCGCCACCAACCACCTGACTGGTCTCATCTGCGCTGGCGCCCAAACGGATATTAACTGGAACAGGTTGGTTATCCTTGAGAATATAGACAATGCGCTGCCCGGCCAGCATACGCACGGCGCGGTTGGGGACCAGCATAGCATCACCAACTTCTTTCACAGTAATCGTGACAGCTGCTGTCATGCCAGGCTTTACCTGTTCGTCCATTTCGGTCAGGGTCACGCTTACCAAGAAATTGATGCCACCCTGTCCAGCTTGGGCGGATAGATTAACTTTAGAAACGATGCCTTTGTAGGTCTTGTTGGGAACTGCATCCAGGCTGATGATTACCGCCTGACCAACCGCTACATTGTTGATGTCAACTTCTGAAATCTGTAGATCCACCATCAGGTGAGCGAGATCATCCACCCGGAAAGCAGTCTGACCGGCGGAAATCCTGTCACCGGCCTGGAGTATTGCCTGTGTTACCGTGCCGTCAAACGGGGCAGTGATTTGCTGCTGGTTGAAAGTTGCCTGGGCAGCAGCCACCCGGGCTTTGGCCGCGTTGATATCATCCACGCTAGCGCCATTCCGCAAGCGATCCATTTCGCGTTGAGCATCTTCCTGCTGAGCCTGGGCCAGGTTCAGGGCAGCCAGAGCCTTTTCCATATCGATTGGACTGGTTGGGCTGTTGTACCAGTTGTATTTGGATGTCAGCTCAGCCACCCTTTGCCTGGAATTGGTCAGCTGTACAATCATCAGCGCCTTATCGGTGCTGCCTTCGGCGCGATGGGAATAAAACAACTTGTAGAAATATTCAAGTTGTTTCAACTGCGCCTTGGCCTGATCAATTTGATCAGATATATCCTCGGTTACCTCGGCAGGGACTCGTTTTTGGGCAAGAAAAGCGTTGGCAAGCTGGGCATCCTGCACAGCCTGCTTGGCATCCGCCAGGTTTTTCATAGCCTGGGCCACAGCCTTGTTGGATTGCAGCAGGCTATCGAGGCTTTGCTGGGCAGTCACCATGTCTGCTTTGGCCAGGATAATGCTCCTGGGAACCGAATCGGTCGCCAATCTGGCCAAAACCTGATCCACCGTAATCTGATCGCCAACCCCCACAGCAACTGCTTCCACCCGTCCGCTCGTATTCCAGCTCAATACAGCCGAATGCCCGGCGCGGATGGTTCCCGTGGCGCCAATATTCGCCGTCAGGGTTCCACGCGTTACAATAGCCGTCTGGTAAAGGCCATTTCCTGCGGCTCCAGATTCGGTTATCCATAGATAGTACCCAGCCGCAGCAGCAACCAGCAGGACAAGACCGGCGAACAGCCAGTATTTCCTATTGGAATTTTTTGGACTTACTCGATTCATGCGAATCCTCCGAAGAATTTCACCCCGTGCAAAGACCGGGGCCACCGTTACTAGCATAATCGCCAAGTGTGAAGAAATTGTGCAGATATCAACGGGAGTTGTGGAAATAAAATCCCCTGAGCATTATCCACTAATCACATTATAATTTTCAAAATCCGCTTACTCTGCAGGCAGTTCCGAAAAAGGCTATTTACGCCATGACAAAAATACGTGACCTGTTTGGCTTTTCCAAGCACTCTTACACATTATTGAGTATTTTGTTGCTAACCTGTTTGCTGATCATGTATATCTGGTGGCCCCTGGTGGAAGAATATTTTGCATATGTAGATGGGAGCTTACCCTGGTATTACTACATGGATTGGCTGCTGCTGGGCATATTCATTTTCATGTCCTTAAGCATTATGGCTCGCGCTGACCTTAAGACTGATGGGTTGATCATCTTTGTCGGTCTGTGCGGCGGCCTGGTGATTGAAAGCTGGGGCACACAGACCAATCTATGGCATTATTACACCTCCGAACGTCCACCCTTATGGATCATCCCGGCCTGGCCGATAGCCTCCCTGTCCATCGATCGCATTACTCGCGGCCTGAACACAATAACCACCAGGTTTGTGGATAAGTGGGCAAAGAATCCGCTGCTAAAAACCATTGGAAGCTCGCTTTATTGGCTCTGTTTTGGTGGTTTCTTAATTTTGATGTTGTGGTTTGTGGCGCCGACCTTTGACAAATCCTATACAATCGCAGCGCTGGTTATTTGCGCCGGGATGATCCTGACCCCGACAGATCAGCGCAAAGCATTAATCGTTTTTGCCGCTGGCTCAGGGCTGGGTTATTTTCTCGAACGCTGGGGAACAACTCGCGAATGCTGGATCTACTACACAAAGCAGACGCCCCCACTGCTCGCTGTCCTGGCGCACGGCATGGCTGCAGTCGCCTTCTGGCGAACCGGACTTCTCATCCAGAGTGTATGGGCAAAATTGAGAAATCGTTATCAGCTTCTGACCAGTTCAATTCTGCGCTAAACCTTGTTTTACCAATCATCATAATCTTCTTCCGAAGAATCTTATCCAATCCAGCCGCTGCAAGCGTTCGGATATCTGCTCCCGCCAGTTAGCTTCTATTAGGATTTCTGCCTGCCACTCAGTTTATGCCAGGGCATTGTTGAGCAGTACCAGGTTCGGCTGTGGCCAGAGCGGATCGCTCATTTTCTTCACTCTCGTTTCCAAAATGTTCTGTTAGTGGTCCGCATCACAGCCTGGGGATCAAGACGGGTGTAGTCTTTTTATAGGCTTCATACTCTACCTGACCGCCCCATTTCTGATCGGC
>CAZHWV010000003.1:0-74509 GCA_964536185.1 uncultured Anaerolinea sp.
GACAGAAAGGCGGGTATAGTTCTGACGGTGACCAGTCTTCTGGCGAATGCGTTTCTTGGGCTTATAGTGGAAATTGTATGTCTTTTCGCCCTTAAAATGTTCGATAACGGTGACCTTGACAGACGCGCCCTTGACAACTGGCGCACCGACGATGACTTTGTCATCGTTCACCAGTAGGAGCACTTCATTCAAATCAAGGCTCTGGCCTGGTTCAATATGCAACAGATCAACTTCGATCATGTCGCCTTCGGCAGCCTTATATTGTTTGCCGCCGCTTTCTAAAATAACGTATCTCATAGATCCTTTCTCCTGGTCTTCGCTTCACCATAGTCGCTGCGTTTCTTTCAGGGTGCCGCCGCGCTACGGGGAAGCCGGGAATACAACATGCAAATACCCCTGATGGGGGTATCGGCGAAAGAGCATTATACACGCCTATCCAAGAACAGTCAATCACGAATCTACCCACCAATCTAACAAATATTCCGCTACATCTTGAACGGCAGATCATTCGCATGGTATGATCGATAATCTGTCATGACAATCACACCTGGGCATGCTCCCTGGCAGGCCAAAACTGAAAGGAATAAAATTGAAAACAAAGATCTGGGCTGCCTTGTTAGCAGTTTACATTATCTGGGGATCGACCTATCTCGGTATTCGTTTTGCAGTTGAGACTATTCCACCTTTCTTGCAGGCTGCGGTACGTTTCTTGATTTCAGGGACATTATTATTCGCTTGGCGGCGTTATGCCGGCGACCCGCCTCCCACCCGCAAGCAGTGGAAGTCTGCTTTCATTGTTGGCAGTCTGCTCTTGGTAGGCGGGAATGGACTTATCTCACTTGCCGAAACGAGTGTCCCTAGCGGGGTAGCAGCCTTGCTTGTGGCGACGATCCCGATGTTTATGGTACTGGTCGAAGCCCTGCGCCCAGGGGGTGTGCGACCCACTCCCGTACAGGTTCTTGGTTTGCTCGTCGGATTCAGCGGCGTAGCATTTTTGATTGGTCCTGTGGAATTCGGTGGTACCCGTGAATTTGGCTTGCTTAGCGGAGGCATTGCCCTGGCTGCGGCCTTCTTCTGGTCGTTAGGTTCCATATATACCCGAAATGCTGACCTGCCAAATTCAACCTTGCTGTTCACCGGGATGGAAATGCTCATGGGCAGCCTGGGATTGTTCATCGTCAGCGCTTTGATGGGCGAATTATCACACTTCCAGATTGCAACCACTTCAACCCGCTCCTTGCTCGGCCTTTTATACCTGGTCAGCTTCGGTTCCTTGGTAGGATTCACCTCCTATGCATGGCTGCTGCGTAATGCCCCGGTTTCGCTGGTTTCAACCTATGCGTATGTCAACCCGGTCGTGGCGGTTTTGCTCGGAAGTATCTTTGCCCAGGAAAAACTCAATGCGCGTATTTTGATCGCGGCTCTGATCATTGTTGGTTCAGTAACCATGGTCAACCTGGCAAAAAAAGCCTCGCCAACGCCGGAACGAAAGCCAGGGAAGCTCGAAGACCTGCCATAAGCGTTTGCTGTTATCGATGCCACCTGGTATTAAAAGAATTCCGAAGTCTCCAAGACTTCGGAATTCTTTTTTGAACTGAATGTGAATCAGCAATCGAAATACAGGGTAAACTCGTATGGGGTAGGGCGGATACGTACCGGGTCAAGTTCAACCTGGCGCTTGTAGCTAATATAGGCTTCGAGCAGGTCAGTCGTAAAGACATCCCCCTTTAGCAGGAATTCGTGATCAGCTTCGAGCGCTTCCAGCACTGCGCCCAAAGAACCGGGCACTTGTTTGATCAGGCGAGCTTCCTCGGCGGGCAGCTCGTACAGATCCTTATCTTGCGGATCACCAGGATCGATACGATTCTGGATACCATCTAAACCAGCCATTAGAATGGCGGCAAAACACAGGTAAGGATTGCTGGATGCGTCCGGAGCGCGGAATTCTACCCGCTTGGCTTTTACACTCTTGGTCACCGGGATGCGGCAAATGGCTGAGCGGTTACGCTGTGAGTAAGCCAGGTTGACCGGTGCTTCATAACCAGGCACCAGGCGTCGGAAGGAATTGGTGGTCGGCGATGTCAGCGCAAGCAGAGCCGGCGCGTGCTTGAGCAAGCCGCCAATGTAGTATTTGGCGGTGTCTGAAAGACCAGCATAACCCGCCGCATCGTAAAACACATTGGTATCGCCCTTCCATAAGGATTGATGAACGTGCATACCTGAGCCATTGTCGCCAAAGAGTGGTTTGGGCATGAATGTGACCGTTTTGCCATTCTTCCGGGCAACATTCTTGGCAATATATTTATAAAGTAACAGATTATCAGCCATACGTGTTAGCGTTGCAAAGCGCATCCCCAACTCTGTCTGGCCTGCTGTCGCCACTTCATGGTGATGGATTTCCATCGGCACGCCGGCCTCTTCAAGGGTCAACATGATCTGGCTGCGGACAACCTGCAGCGTATCTGTGGGCGGCACGGGGAAATAGCCGCGCTTGGGCTGGATTTGACCGCCAAAATTCTGCTGGTCAGAGCGACCGCTGTTCCACCAACCTTCATTGCTATCGATATGATAGTAGGATTCGTTCGTGCCGCTCGAGTAGCGAACATTATCAAAAATAAAAAACTCGGCCTCAGGACCAACGAAAACAGTATCTGCGATACCGGTCTGTTTCAAATAGACTTCCGCCTTGCGCGCCACATATCGGGGGTCCCGGCTATATGGCTGCAAGGTGATCGGATCCAGCACGTCGCAGGTGACGACCAGGGTCGGAATTTCTGCGACCGGATCGACAAAGGCCGTTTCCGGATCGGGCATCAGCAACATATCCGATTCGTGAATTTCCTGGAAACCACGGATAGATGAACCATCAAAGGGGATCCCTTCCGAGAACAATTCATCATCCAGGCGACGCACCGGAATTGTGAAATGCTGCCAGGTACCCGGCAGATCAGTGAATCGGATATCTACCATCTTGACGTTTTTGGCCATGGCCAATACTTCTTTTACAGTTCTTGCCATTGGAACACCTCTCTACGCTAAACAGGGAAATTAATATTAAACGGCGATTATATAATTGAGTGCATCAAAAGTCCATCCCCAAATATTGCTAACCGTTTTATAATCCTCGCTATGGATGCATCCTTCCCCGCCGACAGGTTGCTCGATGGCAGCCTGTCCGACTCCTCCACACAGGCTCTCTTGAGTTCTCTTGGCTTTCGCGACTGGCAAGCCGCACTACGCCACTTACAACACATTGCTGCGCGAGGCGCGGAGGTGCGCCAGATGCTGACCACCTGGCTTTCTTACCTGCTGATGACTCTATCGGCTTGCGCCGACCCAGATCAGGCATTGGTCAATTTCGAGCGCTTTGCAGGCGATGAACACGTCAGCGAAATTTTTCAACAACTTGGCAAGAGTCCGCGTACACTCGAAATCCTGGTTACTATTTTCGCTGGTAGCCAGTTTCTCACTGAGATCTTGCTGCGCGACCCACGTCGCCTGGAAATGTTGACGGACCGCGACCGACTGGCTCGCCAGAAAAGCGCTGATGAGTTCGCGCGCGAAGCCTGCGATGTGATGGAAAACCTGCCAGCCAGCGAACAGCTCGATTCGCTGCGTCGTTACCAAAAAGGCGAACTCCTGCGCATCGGCGCGGGCGATTTACTAAGCCTATATGACCTCCCAGCAGTTACCGGGCAGCTCTCCAACTTGGCCGATGGCCTGACCCGGGCTTGCCTGGGTTATGCGAGCCAAATGAGTGCTACCAGCGTCAAGGGATTTGTGGTTTTGGGTATGGGGAAACTTGGGGGCGGGGAACTTAACTACAGTTCGGATATCGACCTGCTTTTCCTTTGCGATGAAAACGGCAAAGAAACTCTGCGCATGGGTCAATTGCTCATCGATGCGCTGGCCAATATGAGCTCGGAAGGTTTTCTATACCGCGTCGATATGCGTTTGCGACCGTGGGGGCGTGACGGCACACTGGTCAGCACTGTCACCGGCTATCTCGGTTATTTACTCAAGCATGCCCGTCTTTGGGAGAAACAGGCTCTGCTCAAGGCCCGCCCGATTGCAGGCGATCTGAGTCTGGGGGATGATTTCCTAAAACAAGTTGAACCCTTCATTTACGGTGAAAACCCCGAAACCCTGCGTGCCAGTGTGTTTGCCATGAAACAGCGTACCGAGGAAATCTTGCGTTCCAAGGGTCGCGAATGGGGTCAGGTCAAACTTGGCGAAGGCTCCATTCGCGATGTGGAATTTGTCGTCCAATACCTGCAGCTTGCTTACGGCGGCACAAATAAAAAAAAAAAAAAAAAATCCACTCTCCAGGCGCTCAGACGTCTCTTAAAATACCAGCTTATCACTACCCTTGAAGCGCGAATATTGACCGATGGTTACATATTCCAACGCACGGTTGAGCACTTCTTACAATTGATGCATTACCGCCAGACGTACAGCCTGCCATCCGATCCAGCCGCCATTCACTTGCTAGCTCGCAGGTTGGGGTTTCCGACCCGTGAGGCTTTCCTGGAACGTTTTCAGCAGCACAGCCTGGCCATCCGCAGCGTTTACTCCAAATACATCGGGGGTATGAATTTGCTGCCAATACCCGAACCCGAATCCCTCATATCCGACCCGGACCTTATCCGCCAGCACCTGGCGCGCATGGACTCATCCTATGCTAGCGCCTTTTCGCCGGAAGAGATCAGCCGCCATGCCAATCTGGCGGGGCAATTGAATGAGCAGCAGCTTGTCCATGTCAATGCCATCCCAAGCGGGGCAGGAGGTTGGCAGGTAAGCGTGGTGGCTTACGATTACCTGGGCGAACTTTCACTGATCTGTGGGTTGATGTTCGTGTACGGGCTGGATATCCAATCCGGAGCAATTTTTACCTACGAATCTCGGGCACAATCGGTCGAAGCGCCTGAATCCGCTCGTCAACGCCATGGCCGTTCCAGTAAGTGGCTGACTCCTACCAGCGGACAGGCACTTGCATCCAGCTCTATCCGCCAAAAGATCGTCGATGTGTTTAGCGTCCAATCAGGTGACGCTGAACCTGATTGGGAAAAATATGCGTCCGACCTTCAATCTCTGTTGAAAATGCTTCACAACGGGCAAAGGCGCGAAGCGCGCAGCGAACTGGCTAAGCGTGTAGGCGCAGTCTTCGCCGAAATGGACAGCGCCGAGAGGCCGCTTTACCCTATAGAGATCTCGATCGACAATAATTCGTCGGAGCGTTATACCGTTCTACATATCCAGACCATCGATACGGTCGGGTTTTTATACGAGTTCACCAACGCCCTGTCGCTTACCCATACTTACATTGCTCGCATGGTCGTTCAGACCAGCGGCAAGCGTGTTGATGACCTGCTTTATGTAACTGACGAATCTGGCAATAAGATCAGCAATCCCGAGAAACTTCGCGAGCTGCGTACGGCGGCGGTGTTGATTAAACACTTTACCCACCTGTTGCCGCGTTCGCCCAACCCGGCTTCGGCGTTGCTGCACTTTCGCGAATTTTTGGCTCAGCTTTTTGAACGCCCGAACTGGACCGACGAACTGACCTCGCTAGAAAACCCTCAAGTGATGGATAACCTGGCGCGTCTGCTGGGTGTCAGTGACTTTCTCTGGGATGATTTCATGCGCATGCAGTATGCCAACCTGTTTCCCGTGGTCAGCGCGGTCGGAGTGTTGGCGGCTGCGAAAAGTCGTGATGATTTGCACACCGAGCTTGCAGAGGTCCTGGCCATGGTACACGCATGCGCCGAGTCTCCCAGCGAAGATGCGCCTTGGCGCATTAGCTTGAACGCTTTTAAAGATCGTGAGATGTTCCGGATTGATATGCGCCACATCCTGGGGCTGACCCAGGAATTTTGGGATTTTTCGGAGGAGTTAACCGATCTGACCGAGGTGGTGGTCAATGCCGCTTACCATCTCACCTCTGAAGATTTGCGCTCAGTTCATGGTACGCCACGCCTGGCAGATGGTTCCATCTCACAGATGGCAGTCTTGGCCCTGGGTAAATGCGGCGGGCGTGAACTGGGTTTTGCCTCAGACATTGAACTGATGTTCGTCTATAGTGGTGAAGGCCAGACTGATGGCCAGGAACCGTTGGAAGCTTCCATTTTTCATGAAAAAGTAGTCCAAAACTTCCTAAATGCCATCCGCGCCCGGCAGGAAGGTATCTTCCAGGTAGACTTGCAACTTCGTCCTTATGGCAAGGCTGGAAGCATGGCCGTTTCGTTAGATTCCTTCAAGCGCTACTATGCTCCGCAGGGTGCTGCCTGGGCGTATGAACGCCAGGCGTTGGTCAAACTGCGTCCCATCGCCGGGGATGCAGAACTTGGAAAGCATGTTAGTGACTTGCGTGATGAATTCACTTATAACGGCGCCCCCTTTGATGTTACCTCCATGCGCGCCATGCGCGAACGCCAGGTCCGGCACTTGGTCAGCGCCGGGAAGTTCAATGCGAAATACAGCCCGGGTGGTTTGGTCGACATAGAGTATCTTATCCAGGGTTTGCAGATCACCCACGGTGCAACAGTGCCTTACCTGCGGCTGACCAACATACGTAATGCCATGACGGCGCTTAACACGCACGGTTTCCTTTCGGATGAGGATTATACCAAGCTGCATAAAGCCCATACTTTTTTGCGTTGGTTGATCGATTCAATGCGCGTTGTCCGCGGAAATTCGAAGGATGTTACTGTGCCGTTGTACGGAAGTGAGGAGTTCGCCTTCCTGGCGCGGCGTCTGAAATACGCAAATGATCTGCAAAGCCTGCGCGATCATTTGCTCCAAGTTCAAGCGGATGTAGTCGAAATGAACAGGCGCTTGCTTAAGTAACCTTTGGGCTGGTTTTTTCCATCAGTCTGCAAAACGAACACTTACCCTCATACCTGGTTGGCTGGCCACAAGTCGGGCAATTAAATAAGGGCGGGGTAACCTTGACTACATCTTCCGCAAATAATCCCTTTTCTCGCGCATCCAGGTAACTCAGGTAAAAGTTCAACTTTGCGCCAGGGCGCTCATTTTCCAACCGGTTAAGTAGTTCTTTGTAGTAGATCGATGTCGAACCGGCTGAAAAAGGACACTCTTCGTAAATATATTCGATTCCGCGCAGGATGGCATAGGCCGTCATTTCTTTTTCATAAAAGCGGCATAAGGGCTTAACTTTACGCGCCAACCCGTCATGTTCGGGTAAAACCGGTTTCTGCCGCAGCAGGAATTCCTTCGACCAGGTCAGCGTATTTCCAAACAGGACCGCAGCTTCATCGTCCAGGTTGTGCCCGGTTGCCAAAACATCGTAACCCAGGTCATGTGCGATCCGGTTCATCTCATGACGTTTGGCCAGCCCGCAAACCGAACAGGGGCGACCCTTACCACGGGTGGATAGGTTTGCCAGGACAGGGATGCTCTGCCCATATTCCTTGGCGATATCCACGACGTGTAGTTTTAAACCGCGCTCAGTTGCAAATTTAACAGCCAGACGCTGCGACTCATCCGAATATCCGATACTTTCATCAATTCCCAGGCCGATATAGATGCCATCGACGTCATATCCCAGGCGATGGAGGATATCCCACAATGACAGCGAATCTTTGCCCCCTGAAACTGCCACCAATATTTTTTCATCTGGGCCAAACATCCAATATTTTTTGATGAACCGGGCAGTTTGTTCGGGGATCCATGCCAGGTAATGTTCCTGGCAAAGCGCCAACCTGTGCTGGCGCATATTAACAACTGCTTTTTGGCCACAGGTTTTGCATTTCATCGCATGCCGCCTGAAATTACCGCGATCAGCTTTATGACCTCGCCATCCTTAAGGATTTCGTCCTCAAGGATCATCTCTCCGCTGCGCATAGCGATGACACCCTCCGGCAGAATAGCTGCTTTTTTTAACGAATCAAGCAAAGTCATTCCCGGTTTCACTTCAATTTCTTTGCCACGAAAAACAAGTTTTACGGTCATAGCGCTCCTTCTGAGCGGTCATTCTATCATGTGCTTTCTACGGGGTAAATGTGAATTTTTTCACTATGATGTATAATGAACTCGCTTGCCATAGCCTGAGAAGGGTAGCGCAAATACCTGAACTAGCCCTCCAAATAAATTTCCTTTGATTTTTGGGGAAAATATTTACGGCCCATAGAAACTAACCCCGTGATTAAGTACAAGGAGATAGCAAATGAAGAAATTGTTTCGCTGTAGTGTCTGTGGTTATGTACACGAAGGTGACGAAGCGCCGGATAAGTGCCCGAAATGTGGCCTTGGGTTGGAAAAATTTGAAGAACTGAGCAGCGAAGCCACCGAGAAGATTTACCGCTCAGATAAGACAAATGCGATTCACATGGAAATTATTACCTTAGCTGAAAAGATAATTGCGCTCAGCCAGGCAGGCATAGAAGACAACCTCGACCCCAAATGCTTGACTGCTTTCACGAAAACAAAAAATGAAGTCTGGGTGATCAAGCAGCGGCTGAAGGCAGAACTTGCCGGTCACATGAATTTGGGTAAGTGGTAACGCGAGACCAATACAAGAAAAACCTGCCAGCCTGGTTTACTTTGCTGCACTGGCGGTGAGTTGGCTGATATGTCCAAGCATGCGCTCACCACGGAAACTGCCGTACAATACTCGCGCGGCCACTTCCTTATCAATTTTTTCGGTGGTGCCTAGCTGTTTGGCAATTTTTTGCAGGATACCTTTATCACATTTATCCAATAGGTCTGTGGCTCGCACTACGTCCGGCGCAAAGCCAACCCGCCGGTCCCACAATTTTATATCAGCTGGATAAACACTGTCGTCCTGATCAAAGGCAAAACAAAAGGTGTGGAATAACTGGTGGGCTGTCTCTGCGATATATGCGCCAGTGACATGTGGCGCATTTTCCTCAAAGTGTGCATGAACTTTATCTTTGAGTTGGGTCAGAGATAGCCCTCCGTTTTTTCCAAATTCGTGGAATTTAAAAATAATTGCCGGTCGGTACTCATTAGGTGTCATGCGGATCTTATGCCCTGCCAGCACTTGCAGGTAATGCTCCAAAACCAATTCCGGCGAGGTTGGCGCTTCGGGGATCAATTGGGCCTCCAACTGGTCACCACTGGTACGCAGGTTGATCATCTCATGTAAAAAAAAAAAAAAATCCTTGAAGCTGGAAAAATCGTAATTGCGTTCGTTAAAGGATGAGTTAAGCCTGAGCATGGTCTTTTTCAGCTCGGCAGCCAGCATCCACTCGCCTTCCCACGCTTCCAAAACACGGCGCAATAACATGCGCGCCTCGGTAATATCAAACGATGGCGCCGGAAGCGCTTCAGGCGCACCCTTCTTGAGCGGGCGAGCTGGCTGAGGCGCGACGACGATGAGCTTATCGTAAAAAATAAACTCGTCGCAGGCATTTACCAGGTATTCTGCGCTCGTACCGCTCACGCCCACACCGATCACAAACTTCCCGACGCCTCGCAGGCGGTGAACAAGTTCGGTAAAATCGCCATCCCCGGAAACTAACAACACGTGGGTCACCTGGCTGTTGGGGCTTTGCAGCATTTCAAGTGCGTCAATCACAATGCGTATATCGGCTGCATTTTTTCCGCGTTTGCTCGACACATGCACCAGGTCGATCCCCAGGCCGAGTAGTTCACGTTGAGCGCCTGCCTGGGCCGCCCAATCCGCGTATGCCCGGCGGATTACTGTCCGGCCTGTGCGGCTGGCCATTTCTAGAATTTTTTTCCACTCGACCTCCGCATCTTTGCCGAGGGTATCCGTCACACTGATTTCGATGTTATCATAGTCAATGAAGACAGCCACTTGAGCATTATCGTTATTCATCGACCCTCCGGTTATCTGAGATAAGTTGAGTATATAATAAGCAGAGTAGCTTGGCAACCTTCCATTGAAAATTCAATGAAGTGATAAATTTTCCACGAATGAACTTTTTGGAAATTGGTTGCGGTTGGAAGCCGCGTGATGAAACACAATCAGTTGATCGGAAAATGGGGCGAGCAAGCCGCCGCAGCGTACCTCGCTCAAAAAGGCTACATAATTTTGGAAAAAAACACCCGTACCCCACATGGGGAAATTGATATTGTCGCTTCGCTGGAAGGTTTCATCGTTTTCGTGGAAGTCAAAGCCCGCACCTCGCGCGCGTTCGGATTGCCGGAAGAGGCATTAACACGCAAAAAACTGGCTCACATGCGGGCTTGCGCCGAATATTACGCCGCCAAACATGGGCTTGACTCCTGGCAGTGTGACGCCATTGCCGTTGAAGGAACCCCTGGCTTGGCGCCAGGTATTGAGCATTTTGAAAATGTCACCAGTTAAGCCTCTGCCTCCTTTGGTAATCATCGCCGGACCAACGGCCGTTGGCAAGACCGAGCTTGCCATTCATTTGGCCAAACAGCTCGGTGGCGAGATCATTTCAGCGGATTCGCGCCTTTTTTATCGCGGCATGGATATTGGTACAGCCAAACCATCCATCGATGAGATGGCCCAGGTGCCCCATCATCTCATCGATGTGGCTAATCCAGGCGAAACATGGTCGCTGGCCATCTTTCAGCAAAAAGCGCGTGAGATCATCGCTGACTTGCATGACAGGCATAAATTACCTTTTCTGGTCGGCGGTACCGGCCAATACATTCGCGCCGTAACCGAGGGCTGGACCCCACCAGAAGTCCAGGCTGATCCGCGTTTACGCGTCCTATTGGAAGCCCTTGCCCTTCAATATTCACCAGGTTGGCTGCATGATCGGCTGCGCATCCTGGACCCCATTTCTGCGGAAAAGATAGATGCGCGCAATGTTCGCCGGACGATTCGCGCTCTGGAAGTGATCCTCACCAGTGGCCGTCCTTTTTCAGTCCAACGAGGCTCCTCCATTTCGCCTTACCAGTTGATCACCATCGGACTAAAACGTCCGCGCCCCGAACTTTACGCCAGGATCGATGAACGTATCGAGGCGATGTTTGCAAAAGGGTTGGTGGCAGAAGTCACCGAATTGCTTGCCCAAGGATATTCAGCAGACTTACCGAGCATGTCAGCCATTGGATATCGCGAGACAGTTGCAGTTGTTCAGAATAAAATGACGCTGGAAGATGCAAAAATCCAGATGAAACGCTTGACGCGTATATTTGTTCGCCGGCAGGCCAACTGGTTTAAAGAAGCTGACTCGCAGATCAAGTGGTTTGAAATGAATGGGGAAACCATCCAGCGTTCTGAAGAGTTCATCCAGACCAGCCTGGGAGCCACAGCCTAACTTTCCTGTTTCCGGTCTGGTTTCTACCCACCGCTTTTTCGATTGTGAAAAAATTCCCACAATTGACAATAAATCTTTTTCCCCTATACTTTAAAAAGTATTCTACAACACCAGACCGGAGGAGAAGATACGTATGGAATCACGTCCATGGCTTTCACATTACGATAAAGGAGTTCCGCAAAGCATTGATTATCCAAAACAGTCGTTGAACTTTTTTTTGGAAGATGCTGCCCGTAAATACCCGGATCGCGCGTGCACAATATTCAAGGGTGCTGTGATCTCTTATCAGAAAATGAACGAGCTTACCGACCAGGTCGCAGCAGCTTTGGCCTCCCTGGGTGTTAAGAAAGGCGACCGGGTGGGCATTTTCATGCCCAATACGCCTCAATTTGTTATGGCCTATTTCGGAATTCTGAAAGCTGGCGGGGTGGTCGTCGCCACGAATCCGATGTACACACCTTCAGAAATTGAACACCAGGTTAACGACGCCGGCGTCGAGATCATGTTTGTCATGTCGAACTTCTATAATACGATCAAGGCCGCTCAGCCCAAGACCAGGCTCAAAACCCTGATTGTGACCAATATCAAAGAGACTTTGCCTCCCATTTTGAGCATTTTGTTTACCCTGGCAAAAGAAAAAAAAGGCGGCTTTCGCATTGAAGGCGGGCTGAAAGCAGGCGACCTTTGGATGAAAGACTTGATCGGGAAATTTTCGCCATCCGATCGTCCCAAGCTAGAAATCGGCCCGGATGACACGGCGCTGTTCCAATATTCAGGTGGGACAACAGGTGTCTCCAAGGCAGCCGTAGCCCTCCACCGCAATATTGTTGCCAATTGGCTGCAAATCAAGAGCTGGGTGACAACCTATAAAGAAGGTGAAGAAATAATGTTGATGGCCATTCCATTGTTCCACGTCTATGGCATGGTCGCAGGTATGGGTTTTTCATTGGTCGGCGGCGCAACCATGGTCATGATTCCCAATGCCAGGGATATTCCTGATTTGCTGGAAAATATCAACAAGTACCATCCAACCATGTTCCCGGGCGTGCCGACTCTGTTTAACGCCATTAATAATCGCCCTGAAGTGATTTCAGGAAAATATAATTTACGTTCGATCAAAGCCTGTTTCTCTGGATCTGCCCCGCTCCTGCGCGAAACAAAAGAAAAATTTGAGACCTTGACCGGCGGTGTGGTTTTTGAAGGCTTTGGCCTCTCTGAGGCGCCTACCGCCACCCATATCAATCCCTTGCTTGGTCAGAACAAAACCGGTTCGATCGGTATGCCCATTTCTGATGTTGAAAGTAAGATCATCAGCCTGGATGATGGTGTTACTGAAATGGCGACCGGCGAAATCGGCGAATTGATCATCCGCGGCCCACAGGTAATGAAGGGCTATCATAATATGCCTACCGAGACAGCCAACACCTTGCGCGATATGGGCGACGGTGGTGCTGCCTGGCTCTTCACCGGTGACATTGCCCGCATGGACGAGGATGGCTATTTCTATATTGTTGACCGCAAGAAAGAACTCATCAAGCCTGGCGGTTATCAGGTCTGGCCGCGTGAAGTCGAAGAAGTCATTATCGCCCACCCCAAAGTGCTCGATGTTGGCGTAGCCGGCATCCCTGATCCTTACCGGGGTGAAACGGTTAAAGCCTGGATTGTTGTAAAACCGGGCGAAACAGTCACCGAAGAGGAGATCAAGACTTTCTGCAAGGAAAAATTGGCCGCCTTTAAAGTGCCGACGCACATTGAATTCCGCAATGAACTGCCCAAGACCACCGTCGGCAAAATCTTGCGCCGGGAGTTGGTTCGCCAGCATAAAGAGGCAGGCAAATAAGCACATTTTGTTTACTTACCGCAGATAGGTTTGGAACAAAACCATCCTAGATTTCGCCGCATAAACGAATAACAATCGTTGGTTTTCCCAGCAAGTTGTGTTTTGACGGGTGATCTTCCCGTCAAAACACAACAAAAAACACCTCTTCAGGTGGAACTATCGCTGCGCGTAACTTTTTTAGGGCATTTTCTAAATACGCAAAACAATCCGTGAGTATATTCCGCCCATTTCACATGGCACAATTGTGCCAGGCGAAATGGGCGGAATATGTTAAGAACATTAACACAAATAGAGGATGCGTTCTTAATGTATTTCTGATAAACTGGCCTGAGCGCGGGTTCCACAGGCGGTTTGGTGGCAGTCGATCCATCTCGTTTTAGCAAAAAACCCTGCTTTATCCGCAACACCTTGTTTTCAAGTGCAAAAGCCAAAAAAACTCAGCGTAAATCCGCTAAATCCGCGTTCGATCATGATCTGTTTAACAAAACCGCAACAAGCCTGACTAAACAAAATATCGGGAAAGGCGCATGCCCTCCCCGATATTGGCTGGGAGACAAAAAAATTACGGGGTGCCAATCAAAGCCACGACACCCATCGCGCTGCTTGCGCAAATCGTCCCGTCGCTGATCCCTGCATTGGGAATTTCGACCCATATCTTCGGTGTTACAGTTTCATCCAGTTGGTAGACCTTTGCCCCTTTATCTGCAAATGCTGGCGGATAGGAATAACACACCCGCACGAGTGTATCCACCGGCTCTGCTGTCACGCTGAAGGCGTCATCATAAAAAGCCTTCCCTTCTGGAACCGGCGCGTATGTGCCAGCCGCGTCAACCACCAACTCCACCACGATGATACAGCCAGCAGTTTCTGGTGCCAGGCTGGCTGTTCTGAAAATGGCTGTGCCCATGTTAACCTCTGCCAGGCACTCACCACCCGTCACCGGGATCAGCGGGAATATTGCTGGAATCGCCGGGATGCTCCCCGGTAAGGGGTCGACGACCCCCTGGAATGTTGGCGCAGCCCAAACGCCTGTGGCTGCAAAAATCAGCGCAATCCCCAGCGCCGCCGCGATGAAAAATCGATTCTTTCGGCTCATTTGTTCTCCTCCTGTTGGCTCCGACTTTTTCGAGAATAAATTTCGGATGGATGCTGATCTTCATTATAATATCCACGCAAGACCTGCCCTGTACGGTTTTCGTACGGACTCGCCGTGTCCCGTAATGCGGGGGAAAATTTGAGGTCCTTTCTGTGAATACACAAGAAAAACCAGGCCCGGACTCCATCGCATTATTAAAAGAAGCCCTTGCCCATTTGCGCGAGCCGCAGGCCCTCAATGCTCACCCCTGGGCCATTCAGAGTAGCGCGGGTGACTCGCCGGGCGAGCAGCTTGTCCAAAGGCTCACCGGTGCCTTTCGCAAGATGCTGCCTCCCACCCCGCCTTACCAGGGAAAAAGGTTGGATACCCGTTGGGCTGTTTTTGGCATGCTTGCCGCCCAATTTTTTGCGCCCTTGTTACGCTCTGAGCCTTTCCCTGCCAGCCTGCGCCAGGCCTGGGAAAAAATGGATGCTTCCATTTTATTCTTTGTCTACGGTCGTCTCGATGGCCTCACTGACATAGAACTTGCCCGGGTTCGCTTTGCCGGCAATGAACCCGAACCGCCCGCCACCAGCACCTTGAGTGACTGGCATCGCAAAGGGCTGGAACAGTTGGCCGGCCTGTTTGTTTTGGAGCAGGAACGCCTGAACGCCCGCCCGGCCCCCATCCCGGCTCGTCACACTGCTGTCAGGTGGGTAGGCCTCGTCCTTGCCCTTATTATTTTATTCCTGACCTCCTGGCTGGGCTGGAAAACCTGGAACCTGGTCCAGCGCCTCCGCGCCCTCGAACAAAACGCCAATGCCCTGGCAGCCAGCCTGAGCCCCCAGCCCGAGCTCAAAAACATACCCGCGATTGCCGGCCAGGTGCATACCTTGCGTCTCGACCTGGGTGCGCTTCAGCTTGAAGTCGCGCCCTTCCTCTGGCTGGCGCCTTATTCAAATTGGATTCCCCAATATGGCGGCACCCTCTCCCAGGCCGTGCCTCTCCTGGCCCTCGCCCAAAATCTCGTGGTTGCCGCCGACGAAGGCCTGGTTGCAGTTTCTCCGGCGGTTGACTTAGCCCTCTCCACCGATAAGCCCATCGAAGTCATCGATCTGCTCCTGCAGTTACAATCCGCCAGTCCCCAGTTGTTGAATGCTCAAATCGCCCTGGCCCTCGCCCAAGAAGCCCGCGCCCAAATCGATGCCGGCCGCCTGATCCCCCAGGTCAAAGACATGATCACTTCCCGCATCGATCCCCTTTTTCTTTCCATTTCAAGCACCTTTCCGATGGAAGACGCCCTTTCCCTGGTTCGCATCGCCCCAAAATTACTCGGCGTTGGCCAGGCCGGCCCCCAGACCTATTTGATACTCATCCAAAATGAGGACGAGCTGCGTCCCACCGGTGGCTTCCTGACTGCCGTTGGCTCGGCGGTCGTCAAGGATGGCGAATTACTCAGCATTAAAATCGAATCCGCTGAATTTCTTGATGATTACAGCAAACCTTACCCGCGTTCGCCCTGGCAGTTCGCCCAGTTCATGAATGTCCAGATGCTCACCTTCCGGGATTCGAACTGGTTCACCGATTTTCCAACCACGGCCGCCTGGGCCGAATATTTTTATTCCTACACGCGTTCCTCCTCCGCCGACGGTGTCATTGCCATCGATGCGCATGTCATCGCCCGCTTGCTTCAGGTGCTTGGTCCCATCCGTGTCGATGAAGTCGATTTTCCGATTACCAGCGAGAATGTGCGTAATTACATGCGCACTGCCAAAGAATCGCGCCCCCCTGGCTTCACCGGCAAAATTTGGGATCGCAAGCAGTTTATCGCCAAACTGGCCCAACCGCTGCTCGAAAAGATCCTCCAGACCCGCGGTCCCACCTGGTCCAGCCTTCTACCCGTCCTGACCGAATTGCTCGCCGAGCGCCACGTCCTGCTCCAGTTTGACGACGAGCAGGCCGCAGGCTTACTCCAGCGCCGCGCCTGGGATGGCGCCCTGCGTCCCCCCGCCAACAGCGACTTCCTCATGCTCGTCGATGCCAACATGGGCTATAACAAGTCCAACGCCATCATGTCCACCGCCCTGCAGTATTCCGTCGACCTGCTCGATTTAACCAGCCCATCCAGCCAGTTGGTTGTCCAGCAGACCAACCAGGCCCGGGTGGATGCTCCCTGTGAGATTGCCTATACATACCGGTTTATCCGTGCCCCAGCCGTTTCTCGCGGTGAGATCCCGGATTATTTTTATCCCATCGACGAATGTTATTGGGGCTACCTCAGGTTCTATCTGCCCGCCGGCGCCAAACTCCTGCGCTCCAATCCGCGCCAGATCCCCGCCGAATCCACCATGCTCAGGCAGGTCATCCCGGCCCGCACCGACGACCTGGGCAGCGAGGACCTCCCCGGCGTCCAGGTCTTTGGCCAGCTTGTCATCACCCCCACCCGCGCATCCACGACCACCGAGTTTGAGGTTGCCTTGCCCCCGGCCGTGCTCACCAGGAATGAGCAGGATGCGTCCTGGGTGTATCGCCTTACCGTCCAAAAGCAGCCCGGCACCCTCGCCCATCCCTTTACCCTGACCCTGCGCCTTCCCCCCGCCGCGCGCCTCGCCAGCGCCACCATTCCCTTCACCGAAAATGGAGGCGCCTGGACCTCACAATTGGATCTGCGCCGCGACCTGTTGATTGAAGTCCGTTTTTCCCTGGAATAACAACTTTACGCAGGCAGTAAAAGTCAGTACATCTGCCTATATCGTGATCAGCCTCGATCAGGTTATACTATTATTCAAGGTTTTGGGTTTCATTGAGTGTGCGCATAGCCGGGATAGGATAAAAACCACACATGAACAACAGTTCACCAGAAGCCATCACAATTGTTTGCCTCGATAACCACGCCCTTATGCGCGCTGGTTTATGCCTCCTCCTTGAAAGCCAGCCGGATCTGAAAGTGGTCGGACATGCCGGGCATCCAGATGAAGCCCGCACCTTGATTGCTTCAACCCACCCTGACATCATTCTGCTTGAAAATGATCCCGAGAACGGTCTCAGTTTTAAGCTTATCCCCGAGTTCAAAAAAGCCTGGCCCCAATCTCGCCTGATCCTGGTCACCGGCTTAACCGATCGCCAGACCATGCTGCAGGCCGTCCGTTCTGGGGTCCTTGGCATCGTCTCCAAGACTCAGCCCCCGGAAGTTCTCATCAAAGCCATTCGCAAAGTGCATCTAGGGGAAGTCTGGATCGAACACTCCCTGATCGCCAATTTGGTCTCCGATTCGGTCAATGGCTTTGCTGCAACTGCCCTGCCTCCTGATGCCGAAAAAATAAAACTGCTCAGTGAGCGTGAATGCGAGATCATCCGCTTAATCTGCCAGGGCATGAAGAATAAGCAAATTGCGGACCAGTTGTGTCTTGCCGAGGCCACTGTGCGCCACTACCTGACTTCGATCTTCAGCAAACTGGGCGTCTCCGACCGCTTGGAGCTTCTGATTTTTGCCAATGCCCATCATCTCAGCCAGGTTTTAATAATGGGGAAGTAAATCCTCTCACCATCCGCTTTGCACAGACCTCAGCCTCACATGTGCGCACCGCGCACATAGCATACCAATCTCCCTTCGATGATTTGAATCTCCAGCTCCGGACGGCACAATTGTGCCGTCCTTTTGGTTGCGAACCGGACGGAATGTAGTTTCGAATTGTACACAAATAGAGGATGCGCTTTACACGCTTTTCCAATAGAATGACCTGGGTGTGGATTTCATCTGGAAAAAATGGGTCATTGGTTAGGATGGGACAAAAATGGATCAAACTTTCACCAAGACTTGTATTGCTGAACAACGCACAAAACCCCGGGTCAACTGCGATTACAGCGCAACCATCCACAGCCTGGATGCCCAGGGCCAAAAATTCACCCAAAACGCCCGGGTCATCAACCTCAGCTCAAGCGGGGTATTGTTGGTCGCCAAGCGTTCCTTTCGCAAAAATGCTGAAATCCACCTCAAAATCGCCCTTGCGGATTTTCCGCGGACAGCCGAAACCCCTATGCTGGCCACTCTCGGAAACGTCGTCCGCAACGAACTTCAACCCGATGGCTCGATCGGCATCGCCATCCAATTCCAGGCAAATTTATTCCAATAACCGCCGTCATCGCCCGTCATCTTGCCGGGTGTCTATCGCTCCTAGATTATTAGCCTCAACACCAGTCCCCGACATTTCATTCCATGTCGGAGGGGCGGAGGCATGGGGAAGGATAGCTCGTAGCACTTAGCCTGTCTCCCGGCCTCCGTCTCCTCGCTCTCCCAATTACCCTATGAGCTATCACCCATCACCCATAAATTTTGCCCTGATCGGCGCGGGCGGTTATATCGCCCCCCGTCATCTCAAAGCCATCCGCGATACCGGCAACCGGCTGGTGGCCGCCGCCGACCCCAAGGATTCGGTTGGTCTTCTCGACCAGTTTTCGTTCGATGTCAAATTCTTTACCGAGATCGAACGCTTTGACCGTCATCTGGAGAAACTCCGCCGCGCTTCAGACCAGGAACGCGTCCGCTATGTTTCGATTTGTTCCCCCAATTACCTGCATGATGCTCACTGCCGCCTGGCCATGCGCATTGGCGCAGATGTCATCTGTGAAAAACCGCTGGTAATCAATCCCTGGAACCTGGAATCCTTGGAAGAAATCGAAGCCGAGACCGGGCGCAAGATCAACACCATTCTTCAGCTGCGTGTTCACCCAGAATTGCTCAAACTCAAAGCGCGTTTGGATCAGGAAGGTTCGCATGTTCAACATGATGTCGTGCTCAGTTATGTCACCAGTCGCGGCAACTGGTATCACGTTTCCTGGAAAGGCCAGCTCGAGAAATCTGGTGGGGTCGCCACCAATGTAGGCATTCACTTTTTTGATTTGTTGATCTGGCTGTTTGGCCCGGCGCTGGATACGAAGGTCTATCACGCCGATCCAGAACGCATGAGCGGGTTCATCGAACTCGAAAAAGCCCGGGTGCGCTGGTTCCTCTCTGTGGATCACACCGATCTGCCCGAGACTGCCAAACAGGCGCACAAGACCACCTTCCGCTCCATCACCGTCGATGGGCAGGAAGTTGAATTTTCGGAAGGCTTTACTGACTTGCATACCCGTGTGTATGAGCAAACCCTGGCCGGGCATGGGTTTGGCATTGCAGACGCCAGTCCCTCGATCGCCTTGACCCACCGCATCCGCCAGAACGCAATTTCACCCCTTGATACCCTGGCGCATCCCTTTTTGAAGGCAAAATGATGAGCGAGCCTGCTTATTTTTGCCACCCTTCCAGCTTTATCGACCAGCCCTGCGAAATCGGCGCCGGCACGCGCATCTGGCATTTCTGCCATATTCTTCCTAATGCCAGGATCGGGCAGAATTGCTCACTCGGGCAGAACGTCATGGTTGCCAGCCAGGTCGTGATCGGCGATAACGTCAAAATCCAGAACAATGTCTCGCTCTACACCGGTGTGATCATCGAAGACGATGTCTTTCTCGGCCCATCCTGTGTCTTCACCAATATCATCAATCCCCGTTCACAGATCAATCGCCAATCCAAATACCAGCCAACGATGGTGAGACGCGGCGCAACCATTGGCGCCAACGCCACAATCGTCTGCGGCGCTACGATTGGGCGCTATGCCTTCATCGGTGCCGGCGCTCTCGTGCGCGGCGATGTGCCCGATTACGCCCTGATGCTGGGTGTGCCTGCCCGGCGCAGAGGCTGGATGAGGCGCCATGGTTACCGCCTGGAATCCACCGGCAGCGCTGGTATTTGGAAATGCCCGCACAGTGCCTGGTGCTACCAGGAAGAGGCCGGGCTTTTGCGTTGTTTGGACTGGCCTGAAGACCAACCCCTGGGAGCAGTCTGAATGTCCAACATAGTCGTCCCCATGCTAGATCTGCAGGCCCAATACGCCGCCATCCGCCCGGAAGTCCAGGCCGCTATCCAGCGCGTCATGGAGTCACAGCATTTTATCCTCGGCCCGGAAGTTGAAGCCCTGGAAAAGGATATTGCCGCCTATTCCGGCTGTGCGTTTGGGATCGGTGTTTCCTCCGGCACCGACGCGCTCCTGGTCTCCTTGATGGCGATCAATATTAAGCCCGGTGATCAAGTCATCACCTCGCCCTATTCCTTCTTCGCCACTGCCGGAGCCATCGCCCGCCTCGGTGCGACCCCGGTCTTTGTCGATATCGACCTGGAGACTCTCAACCTGGATGCCAGTCGTGTGGCCGCCGCGATCACGCCACGCACCCGCGCAATTCTGCCGGTGCACCTGGCTGGGCGAATGGTTGATATGGATCCGCTCATCGAGCTTGCTAAACAGCATGACCTGTTTGTGATCGAGGACGGCTGCCAGGCCCTCGGCGCGGAATACCATGGCCGTCGCGCCGGTTCCATCGGTCACCTGAGCTGTTTCTCCTTCTTCCCCTCCAAGAACCTGGGCGGCGCCGGCGACAGCGGCATGGTTGTCTGCAATGACCCGGCCCTGGCCGATCGCGTCGCCTTGCTGCGCAACCACGGCCATCGCCCCAAGTACTACAACCAGGTCATCGGCGGCAACTTCCGCATGGATGCCTTGCAGGCCGCCATTTTGCGCGCCAAGTTTGTCCATCTCGAAAATTGGACAGCTGCCCGCCAAAAGAATGCCGCGCTGTACAGGCGGTTGTTCCTCGAGGCTGGCCTGGCCAGCGAAGACCCGCAGCAAAGAACCAGACTTCCGGTCATTCTGCCCACCGCTGCGGGCTGGGGCCGGCACATTTATCATCTCTATCAAACCCGCGTCCAGCGCCGGGATAAACTCCTCGCCTTTCTTAAGACTCACGACGTGGGCAGCGAAATCTACTACCCCGTGCCGCTGCATCTGCAGGCCTGTTTCAAGGACATGGGTTACACGGCTAGCGATTGCCCCAATGCCGGGCGCGCCGCTGCCGAAACTTTGGCTCTGCCGATTTATCCCGAATTGACCAATGAGCAGATTGAGCGTGTGGTGCAGGTAGTGAAGACCTTCTACCATGGCCAGACAGGATGAAAGTTGTCAGCATTGTTGGCCCGCGTCCGCAGTTTGTCAAGGCTGCCGTGCTGAGTCGTGAGTTGCGTAAAGAGCATACCGAGATCGTGGTTTACATATTTTAAAGAACTGAGTCTCTGCGAGCCTGAGCACTCCGTAATTGAGAAAACCCATATTCGGAAGTTGTTTTTTAGAAACACACTTTCAACAATAACCGACGAGCTAGCGGCAACCAAATTATCGAGGTGATGATATTGATTAAAAATAATTATGGTAAATGGGTAGAATATCTTTTTAAGACATTAGGGGTCATATTTCGGTCTCCACGTAGTTTATTGAAAGTATTAGAAGATGACAATGTTTTTCGTATTCGTTTAACAAAACAGGGATGGGATAATTGTTTGTCAACAGTAGATTTATTAGAAATATGTCCTGATTTTCATGAAACCGTCGCCCCTTTTGGTTTTTTAGAGGGAACTTCCTTGCCGATAGATTTAGCATTATTAAAATCTCTAGCCCGGCAATTTGAAAACTGTAAGTACTTTGAAATCGGTACCTGGCGAGGAGAAAGCGTGGCGAACGTGGCAGAAATTGCATCTGAATGTGTTACGCTGAGCCTTTCAGATCAAGAGATGCACGATATGGGTATTTCACAAAATTTTATAAATTCTCACCGTGTTTTTTCAAAAGGAATCCCCAATGTTCGACACCTTGAAGGAAATTCCTTAAATTTTGATTTCACGCCATATGCGCATTGTTTTGACTTGGTCTTTATAGATGGGGATCATACGTATGAAGGAGTGAGATCGGATACGCGTAATGCTTTCAATCTCCTAAAAAATGATAACTCAATAATTGTGTGGCATGATTATGGTGTATCGACAGAAAACGTACGTTGGTCCGTTTTAGCTGGAATTTTGGATGGTTGTCCTGAGAATAAGCGAAAAAACTTGTATCACATTTCGAATACGATGTGCGCAGTTTATTCTACTAAAGCCTTTAATACCAGCTATCCTATATTCCCTGCTATGCCGAATAAGGTTTTCTCTCTTGACATTCGAGTTATCAAGTACTAAGGAACTTCGATAAAAACTTTCAAAAAAGCGTAAATAGAATAGCCAGAGGATCTGGAGCAATTGATATGAAAGTCGTCACGATTGTTGGGGCGCGTCCGCAGTTTGTCAAGGCTGCAGTGCTGAGCCGTGAATTGCGTAAAGAACATACAGAGATCATGGTTCACACGGGCCAGCACTACGATGAAAATATGTCTGCCATATTCTTTGAAGAACTGGGGCTCTTCGAGCCTGAGTATGCCCTCAAGATTGGTTCCGGTTTGCACGGCGCTCAAACTGGAGCCATGTTGGTAGATATCGAGCAGGTCCTGGTTCAGGAAAAACCGAATTGGGTGCTGGTCTATGGGGATACCAATTCAACCCTGGCTGGCGCTTTAGCAGCGGCCAAACTGCACCTGCCGGTCGCGCATGTCGAGGCTGGGCTGCGCAGTTTTAATCGCGCTATGCCCGAAGAGATAAACCGGGTGTTAACCGATCACATTTCAACCCTGTTATTTTGCCCCACCCAAACGGCTGTAGATCATTTGACGTCTGAAGGGATTACCCAGGGTGTCCACCTGGTCGGCGACCTGATGTACGACTCACTAATGTGGTCGGTTGCCCAGGCGAAAGACCGCCCGGATCCATTGCAGCGGTTTGGATTAGATCCAAAAGGTTACCTGCTGGCCACTGTCCACCGCGCCGAAAATACCGATGATCCCGAACGGTTGGCGGGTATCTTGCAGGCTTTTAATTTGCTGGAAGAACCAATGGTCTGGCCGGTCCACCCGCGCACCCGCCAAAAGCTGGTTGAAGCGGGCTACCAGCCTGCGACTCACGTTCATTTGATCGAGCCGGTTGGTCCGATCGAGATGGCGAGTCTTGAACAGACTGCCCTCTTGATCCTGACCGATTCGGGCGGTATGCAGAAGGAAGCCATGTGGCTGGGTGTGCCCTGTGTTACTCTGCGCGACGAGACGGAGTGGATCGAGACAGTCGAAGCGGGATGGAATATCCTGGTTGGAGCCGAAACCGAAAAAATAATTCATACGGTAAAAAATTTTAACTTGCCCACCATAGGTTGTGAAATGTTAAGTACTCAACCGGTTGCTGAAATCGTTTACCTTTTGAAAAAGATGGCTAACCCGTGAACCTCGCAAAACAAGCAATTTCCGGTGTTAAATGGAGTGGCGTTGCAATAGTCGGACGTGCGATTATTTCATTAATTACTCTGACAGTCTTGGCGCGCTTACTCAAGCCAGCCGATTTTGGTTTGGTTGGTATGGCTACTGTTGTGACAGGGTTTGTGTACACTTTCGAGGATTTGGGATTGGCAAATGCGCTAATTAAAAAGCGGGATGCGACTCGTGAACAAACTTCAAGCATTTTCTGGTTTAACGTCCTTTTGGGTTGTGCATTATTTGGGGTGCTTTGGGTTATTACCCCCCTTGCTGTTCTTTTCTACCATAATCAAGCTATTTCTCAGGTTTTACGCTGGTCAGCAGTAATTTATTTGATCCACCCATTTAGTTCTCAATTTCATGGATTTTTGCGTAGAGATTTACGATTCAAAGACATTACAGTTATTTCGTTATCTAATTTGATCGTTTATTCGATTGCATCTGTTGTTTTTGCTTGGTTAGGTTTGGGCGCTATGAGCTTGGTTTGGGCAACTTTATCAGGTACGATCGTTACTGGAATGATGTCGGTTTTTGTTGCTTATCGTTCCGGATGGCTGCCTTTATTACATTTTCGTTGGCACGACCTCTCAGAGTATCTCAAGTTCGGTCTGTTTCAATCTGGTGGGCGGGTTCTAAAATATTTGAGTAATAATGTCGATTATTTGATCATAGGTAGCTTGTTAGGATCTACCGCATTAGGCTATTACACTTTGGCTTACAACCTGATGCGTTTACCGCTAGGGTATATAAACCCACTTATCAATACAGTTGCCTTTCCAGTATTTTCTCGCGTGCAAAACGATATTGACCTTCTTCGGCAAGGTTATACTCGTCTTTTGCGCTATTTGAGCATAGCATCTGTGCCAATTGCGGCTGGTATGTTTTCAGTGGTGCATTTATTAATACCAGCGCTTTATGG
The DNA here is from genome assembly GCA_964536185.1 of uncultured Anaerolinea sp. Lineage (GTDB taxonomy): Bacteria > Chloroflexota > Anaerolineae > Anaerolineales > Villigracilaceae > UBA5195. The sequence goes on from CAZHWV010000003.1 coordinate 24,336, forward strand.
CTCGCAATGGATACCTGCGATACCAATTGTTCAAATATTTGCTGGCTTAGGAATTTTGTTTAGTCTGAATGATCCTCTAGAAAGTATTTTGTTGGCTAAGGGAAGGCCGGACCTATTGTTATATATGAGCGGTTGCACTGTTTTTGGATATAGCATTGCCAGTTTTATTGGCAGTTATTGGGGGATTGAGGGAGTCGCTGTTGGTTCCTTACTTGCTACCTTAATGGTTGCTTTTCCTATTCAAATCACCTGGATCAGACGATTTGCAGGTTTAGATTTTTTTCAGATGTGGTCGGCAACAAAAGTTGCCTTTATTTCTTCATTTTTTATGATGCTCGCCGTGAGTGGGTTGTCCAATATACTCAACCCATATGTAAATGGATTATTGTTACTTTTATTATTGGTTATTACGGGATGTATTAGTTTTGGATTATGTGTATTTATATTGGATCGGAGATTAATGGGATCCATTTTGAAGGATTTTGGACTGGCGCAGCACATAATCCGTTTCCAATCCCGCATTTGATGGGTTGTAGGTATTTATCAAATAGCCGAAAAAAACAAGTCTTTGATGCGCATGCAAACAGCCTGATAAGTAATAATTGCGATTACCACATTCAAATTTCTTTTATCCTATTCTATTAACTTATGGTTGGGCCATTTATTCGATGGTTTAAAACATTTGCCATCAAAACCCTGAAAAATGACATAGTGGCAAGACGATAATCCAAAACAGAATGCAAAGCTTCATAAATTAGCCCAGATGTGAGCATCTGGCATAGCCCAAACTCCAGGAAATGTCTGTGAAACCGATAATCTTCCAACCAGAAGAACCTTTCCTGAAAATTTTCTCTAAAAAATAGGTATTCTGCTTATAACAACACCCTGAACTACTGCTCTCGGCTAGGCAAGAACGCCCTTTGGCTGCTTTTAGGTTTTTTTGAGAAGTTGAATATTTTATTCTCGGTTTTAAATGACCGAACGATGAGTATTAAATAGGATTATGTTTTCATGAGTATTGCATTGTTAAAGTATAAATATCCGGATTTTTTAACTAAGATTCTTTCTCTTAGTTTTATGGGATTATTTCTCGCCGGTCTCTTGTTAAGTTACCTTTATCCCATTATGAGGTACTTAATGTGGATTGCTGGTGGGGGATTAATTGGCTTATATATGGTTTTTACCCTTACTAAAAAAATAAAATTGGCTAAGGAAATTCTATTTTATTGTCTATTTGTGGTCTGGGCAACAATTTCTGGAATTATTGTAGCAAAAGATCAGGAAAAATTTTTGGATTACGTTCAATTGGTTTTCGCAATAATGCTATTGGCAATAGCAATTTCAGGATTTGTTGCCTATTTCGGATATTTGTCATCTGTAACTGGCATCATGACAATAGCAGTGTCAATAATTGATTTGTATTTTCTTCGAACAGAAGATTTGTATTTAATCTTTAATACTTCGACAAGTTATCGAGCGATGGCGTTTTTAAGTAATCCCAATGCATTTGCATATTTTAACCTTTTGGCCGTATATTCCATTCTCCTAAATTTAGGAAAAAATAACAAAAAGCGATTTAAAATATTGACGTGGGGGCTTATTGCGCTTTTTTCTTTAAGTATTATCGCTTCTGGTTCCCAAAAAGCATTTTATGGCTTAATAATTTTGATTTTAGGTTGGTTATGGTTTTGTTATAGTCGATTAGCCTTTAATCGTCTCTTTAATATTATCCTAATTTGTATTGGTTTATTTCTTTTATATTCTGTAATAAATTTTACTTTGAGCTACACATATACCGGGCAGCGGATTCAAAATATCGTTGATGGGCGAGACGTGTCTACTTTAATTCGAGAACAAATGTATCTGGTTGGCTGGGAAATATTCACCGCAAATCCAATAGCCGGTGTAGGTATGTCTCAATACACTGTAGTATCTGGCTTTGGCACTTATTCTCATTCAGATTATATCGAGTTGCTTTCAACAACTGGAATAGTGGGTTTCTGTCTATATTCGGCTATATATCTTATTTTGTCTTGGCGGCTAATTCGATTGCGGAGAGAGAGACTGGATATTAAAAGCATTTATGAAATTGGGTTAATAAACGCATTCGTTTTAATGTCAATTGTACTTTCCTTCTCTAGAATATCATTCCTTAACCCAGAAGGATGGTATATGCTTTCTGGAATAATTGGATATACATATTGGATTGAAAAAAGATCTCTTAATTTTAATTGGACGATGAATACTGAAGAAGTTTCTGGAATTATAAATTGAATATTTTAATAATAACATTTGGATACCCATCCGCGTCACATCCTGATAATGCACCGTTCGTGAGACAAATCGCTGTAGGGCTTGCGAAAAATGGCGCAAAAATAACGGTTATTCATCCAGTAAAACTATCGCTCATCCCAGGAGATCTGCCCCCCGAAGTATCTATCGAGAGATATGATCTACAAACGATACGGATACTGAGACCGCGTTTTTTTTCTTTTTCTAATTTTATTCTTGGAAAATGGAGCAGTTACAATTTGACTTTGGCAGCTTTTAGGCAAACGGTAATTCAAGCATTGAAGCAGCTGGAAGAGTTACCAGATGTAGTGTACGCTCACTTTGTATTTCCAAGTGGATTGGCAGCAGTCAGTGTGGGACATAAATTGGGGATACCGGTCTTTATTGGCAGCGGTGAGAGTTATCTTGAAAGAATGAGCCTATATTTTGAGAAATATGGTGCTGAGATCCACAACGCAAGTACAATCATCGCAGTATCACAACTTAATAAGCGGTTGCTGGAAAACCGGTTTGGTTTTCCAGCAAAGAAGGTGTTGGTTCTAAATAATGGTGTTGACCTAAGCCTTTTTTATCCACACGATAGGCAAAAAACCCGTTCTCGCTGGCATTTACCGCAAGATAAATTTTTAGTGGGGTATGTAGGATCTTTTACTAACAAAAAAGGAGTCTTGCGTTTGGTAGAAGCATCGGCTGGCCTAGATGATTTGGCAGTTATTTTGGTGGGTTCTGGACCCTTGATGCCGAATAGTAACCAGATTGTATTTTCGGGAAAGGTAGAGCACAATCTCATCCCTGAGTTACTATCTGCAGCCGATATATTTGTTCTTCCTACCATGGGGGAAGGTTGCTCTAATGCTATATTAGAGGCATTTGCATGTGGGTTACCTGTGATAAGTTCCGATCGCGAATTCAACGATGATATTATGAACGATGCAGTTTCGTTGAGAGTTGATTCTCAGAACATCAAATCTATTCGACAGGCCATTATCATACTCAGAGATGATGTTGTTTTCCGCCAGCGGATGTCGGAGAAAGCCATTGTCTGGGTCAAAGAAAATTTTGACATTGACGAACGCGCCAAAAAGATATTTTCTTTATTGGAAAATAGCCTTCTTCACCCAAAGAAGAATTACTGAGGATTTCAATGATTAATCCGATTCATGTTTGTATTGTTACGTCCGCCCATCCTGTGGATGATGTGCGCGTCAACCATAAAATTGGACAGGCGTTTCGAGCAGCAGGTTTTAAAGTGAGTTGGGTGGGACCGGATTTTGTCTATTTTGACCCTGATGAATTTGATATTTACGGTATAAGTTATCGTCTGTTTTCCCCTGGAAAAGGAAAACTTGGGCGACTTCTTAGAAGTTTAACTCTCTATCGCAATGGGCTTTCTTTATCAGGTGTGCAGGTGTTTTACACTCCAGACCCAGATGCGGTATGGGTTGCAATTAAACTGGCGCGGAAAGAAAAGGCTCGCGTGATATTTGATATCCATGAAATGTTCGATAAAATCATGTTTGATCGTTGGATAAAGGGCCCCGCAGCCAATCTTGGTAAGAGTATTTTCCGAAGCGTGTTGGTTGGGATGTGCTCGGATTGTGATTTGGTTTTGGGAGTCAGTAAAGCCGTTTTGGAACCATACCAGGCAGCTCCAACCGAGAAAATGGTAGTGCGAAGCTGTTCGTGGGCCTGGTTCGCAGAAGGTGATCCTGCTGATGTGCGCGGAGTTGAGAAAAAGACCTTTACCTTTATGCATGGCAAAGCCGACTTATGGCGTGGCACTCCAGTTGTTTTGGAAGCATTAAGCCTGGCTAAAAAACAGATAAATGGTCTTCGCTGCATTATGATTGATGATCTCGAAGAGTCATTAGAAGGATTTGGGACAGATGAGTTTCGCCGTCAGGTGGCAGCTCTGGATCTCCAGGATGTTGTCGATCTTCGTCAGGGGGTTCCGATGCAAGAGATGCCTTCAGTTCTTCGCACTTGTGATGCTGGACTGATTGCATATGGGCGGAAGCTAGGCGTAGAAAGCCTTCCAAACAGACTTTTTGAATATATGGCGGTTGGTTTGCCGGTGATAGCCCCTTCATATTCTCCAGAAATTTGCCGAATACTCGATGTTGAGAAATGTGGGGTAACTGTAGATTTTGAAAATCCAGCAGCTGTGGCTGCGGCGATGGTTCAACTCTACCAGGATGCGGAAGGCTGTCGCGAAATGGGCCGCAAAGCCCAAAATGCTTTCAAAAACCGCCATAACTGGGAAGTTGAAATTCAACTAGTGCAAGATCGCATACATAGTTGGTTTCCGGATTTGGGATGAAATGGTAATCCGCAGAATCATCAATCAAATATTCAATAATATTCGAAATATCCTTCTATTTAGCTTCCGCTATAGATGGGTACGATACGGATATGACATTCATTGCCAATGGTCGACGACACTTTGGTCCCCACATCGGCATATCATATTGGGAAATCATGTTGGGATCGGGAGCATGTGTGTAATTTTGGTGGATTTGGAAATTGGAAACAAGGTATTGATTGCGGACAATGTAGCTTTGCTTAATTCAGATGATCATTGCTTTGATATTGTTGGTAAAACTATTAGAGATTCAGGGCGCGGAGACAAATTTAAAATTGTCATAGAAGATGACGTATGGATTGGGCATGGCGCAATTTTATTGTCACCGTTGCATGTTGGCCAAGGATCCATCATTGCCGCTGGAAGTGTGGTCACTAAAGATGTCAAGCCATACTCTATTGTCGCAGGAAATCCTGCCAGGGTTATAAAAATGCGTTTCACAGAAGACCAGATCAATGAACATGAGCGTAATTTATAGAGTAGTAATGGCGAATGAACCTACTAATTATTACTCCTTACTACGCTCCTGACCTTGGTCCGAGTTCCCCACTCGTTACAACTTTAACTGAATCATTGGTTGCACAATTTGATGTCCGGGCAACTGTCATTTCCGCCGCCCCGCACTTCCCTGATGGTTTTGTTCGTGATGGATTTCATCATTTTCCCTGGAAGTGGAGCAAAGAAAACGGTGTCAGGATTTGTCGTATCTGGGTTCCAAGTGGAGATCGCGCGGGGCTTTTCCATCGATTTACTGTTTTTGTGATTTTTCAGTGTTTAGCCACGCTTGCAGCTTGGCGAGAAAAATATGATGCTGTATTTATTACCAACCCAGCCATTGAAACAGGTTTCTTGTTTTTTGTTTTTGCCTGGTTGAAACACAAGCCCTCTATCTTTTGCGTCTGGGACGTGTATCCAGAAATCGGCATACAGCTTGGAATTTTTAAAAATGCTTTTGTTATTAAAATAATTAGATGGATGGAAGATTTCTGCCTGGAACACTCGTCCGCTGTTCATGCATTGGCACAAAGTTTTGTGTCTAATTTAAAGGAGCGAGTTTCAGTTAGAGAAAAGATTAAGTATATCCCTCCATGGATGACGATGACCGCTTCACATGGATTTTCGAAACAAAATTCTTTTGCACTGGCACATAACTTCATGGAAAAATTTGTCGTGATGTATTCGGGCAACCTTGGTTTATCACAAGGTTTGGAGAAATTCGTTAAGGCAGCAAAAGATTTAATAAATCAAACTGATATTCATTTTGTATTTATCGGAGACGGCCTTGCGGCAATAGAATTACGCGCGCTTGCTCAAAGGCTTAATCTTTCCAATGTGACCTTCCTGCCGTTTCAACCGCGCCAACTTTTGATGGAAGCGCTGTCTTCTGCGGATATATGTCTGGTGAGTTTGCAGCCTGGTATTTCAGCAAGTTCCCTTCCTTCAAAGATTTTTTCCATTATGGCGTGTGAACGTCCAATTTTAGCGGTAGTGGACGAAAACAGCGATTCCTGGACTTTGATACAGGATGCGCGCGCAGGCTGGTGTTGCCCGCCTTCGACAAAACCTGAACAGGTAGCAGAATTGATTCTGTCCATAAGCCGTGATGATACCGCGCTGAGAGAATTTGGCGCGAATGCGGGACGCTATGTCCGCCAATATTTTTCTTTGCAAAAGGCAACAGGCATGTTCCTCGCATTGATAGAGCAGGTAGCCTCATGAATCCATTTGAAAAGACTCGTTGCCCCGCTTGTGAACGCGACGATTTCAAGGTGTATGGGGGGGGGCAGCAAGACAAGGCGCGCTACGTGCACTGCCGCGCTTGTGGCACTCTATATGCCAATCCGCGTTCACCAAGAAGTGAGCGTCATGCGTGGATCAATGACGCTTTTACAATGTCGAATAAATGGTCTGATATGATGGAGTCGCGTCGTCCGGCGCTCGCGCTCGACGCTGATTTCATTAAGCGTTACCTATCCCAGGGGCGCATACTTGACATTGGATGCAGTACAGGATTGTTCTTTGAGTCTTTTCCACAGTCAAATTGGCAACATTTTGGCGTGGAATTATCTCCTGCCACCGCCGCTTTTGCGCGGCAGACTTACAACGCAGATGTGCGCGTGGGAACGCTTCTCGATGCAAACTTCCCCGATTGCCATTTTGACCTGGTCACATTAATTGACACGGTTTGTTACATGGAAAACCCCTATCAGGATCTGTGCGAGTCGCGTCGTATTTTGCGTACAGAAGGGTACCTTGCCATTGAATTACCGGGCTTGGCGTACATATCTCAACGTATACGCGGTCTGTTGCCCTTGCTCTTGAACGGACATTGGACACACGTTGATCCATCGTCGAGCTACATATTCTTTCCTTCTCCAGCCAGCCTTGCAATGCTGTTGAAGCGCTGCGGGTTTGAGATTCTTGACTGGCATGTCATCCCGAGCCCAAAGCGGGGCTCCATGGGGAACTTTCTGTCCCGTGCATATTTCAGCCTTTTATCTTTTCTTTCAGCATGGTCGCCTTCTTTTCTGACATTTGCGCCGAAGATTATTTGCATAGCGCGCGCGGGCAGGAAACCATAAACGCAGATATTTTTGCTCAATGGTTATCGCGCCAGGAACACAAAGTAATCCAAACACAAAGCAGTTATTGGGTGGAAACTGGGCCTCGAATTTTCCAGGCCTTTCCCTATCATCAGATTATCAATCCGGAAATTGATGAGTTAATAACTTTGCTTACGCATCATCTGGCAATTGGTTTGCGCTATTCAACCTCGTGGGATGTGCCGGTTGGTATGGCAAGCTATCACGTCACTTTTACCGGGTGCGACTATCTCTTGACCTCCTTGCCAAAAAAAGCTCGCCATGATGTGCAGCGGGGCATGGAAGCTGCTAGTATTGAACCGATTTCGTTTGATAGGCTTGGCAGCGAAGGATGGCGCTTACGCGCCGATACTTTGACACGTCAAGGTCGTCTTGGTGCAGAAACCCAGGCATGGTGGCAGAATTTATGTCAATCTGCAGATGGTTTGCCGGGGTTTGAGGCTTGGGCGGCTGTTGTTAATAGGCAGATGGCTGCCTCTTTGATAGCATTTACCAGCGAGGAGTGCTGCAGCATTCTTTACCAACAAAGCTGCACTGAATATTTGTCATTGGGGGTTAACAATGCGCTCATTTTTTATTTTACCAATGAAGTCTTGAATCGTCCCGGCCAGTCCTGGATTTTTTATGGTTTGCATTCCCTGGATGCCCCAGCCAGCGTGGATCAATTTAAGTTTCGAATGGGCTACACCGCCAAACCGGTCCGGCAGCGAGTGGTTTTTAATCCATGGCTAAAACCATTGTTTAACCCTGCCAGCCATGCGTTGTTGCGGGCAGGTCTTCGTTTACGCCCAGACAATCCTGCGATGTCCAAAGCTGAGGGCATGTTGCGCTTTTATTTGCAAGGCCGTTTACCGATATCCAAGCAGCTTTTGCCGCCACCTTTATCGCGAGAATCATTCATGGATGGTGTTTAACGACCTGGGTCTGCTCTTTCTGTCCCCGTCTTCGCTCTCCTGTCTAATCCGCTGTGATTCCCCCGGCCCGCCGCAGTTGCGCCTCAAGCCCAGGCTCGTGGAGTAGGCCAAGCCCTGGTCAAGGCATTTTTTGGTTGAAGCTGCCAGGCGCGGTTTAAAGCGTGTCGACTTAACCACCGACAAAAATCACAACCACTCAACCAATCAATTCTATAAACGCCTCGGCTTTCGCCGTTCCCGCGCTTTTGTTACCCCCGAAGGCCGAGAGATGCATGAGTATGTCATAGATTTATAGCTCTTAGCTCATAGCCAGTTCCAGCCCTTCTACCCCTGCCCTTCCCCCTTCCGCCAACAAATTGATCCCCCATCCCCCATCCCCCGTCCTCGGTCTTCCTACCAGGGAGGTAATTTGAATACCGATACCTTGAAACCCGCAAGTGTAGAGCAGCGCTTATTTATTCGACCCGGCTTGGCCTCGCGCGCCCTCAAACGCGCCTTCGACATCCTCATGGCCGGCCTGGGCTTGATCTGCCTGTCCCCGGTCTTCGGTCTTTTAGCCATCCTCATCCGCCGTGATTCCCCCGGCCCGGTCTTCTACCGTGGCCGGCGCCTGGGCCGTAAATGCAAACCCTTCGGCATTCTCAAATTCCGCACCATGCGTGAGGAACCCGCCAGCTATGCCGGCCCGCGCCTGACCGCCAGCGGCGACGCGCGCATCACCCCTCTTGGTCAATGGCTGCGCAACACCAAGCTCAACGAACTGCCCCAGTTGTGGAACGTGCTCGTCGGCCAGATGAGCCTGGTCGGCCCGCGCCCCGAAGACCCCGAGATCGCCGCGGACTGGCCCCCAGACGCCCGCCGCGAGATCCTTTCGGTCCGCCCCGGTATCACCAGCCCAGCCAGCGTAACCTACCACGACGAGGAGCAGCGTCTGACCCAGGATAATCTCATGGGCGATTATCTCGGGCATATCGCCCCGGACAAACTCCGCCTCGACCGGCTCTACGTCCGCCATCGCACCTTCATGACCGACCTCGACGCCATCTTCTGGACCCTGATTGCCCTGGTTCCGCGCCTGGCCCACCAGCCGGATAGCGAAGGGCTTTTATTCGGCGGCCCCTTCACCCGCCTGCTGCTCCCCTATCTCAATTGGACCGTCATCGACTTCTCTGTCTCGATGCTCGCGGCCGGGCTGGTCGGTCTGGTCTGGCGTACTTTTCAGCCCCTCAACCTCGGCTGGGATTGGGCTTTGCTCCTGGCCCTGGCCTTTTCCATGTTGTTTGGGCTGGTCAATTCCCTCTTGGGACTGACCCGTATCGAGTGGTCGCGCGCCGCCTCCCATGATATCGTCGGCCTGTTCATCTCCTGCGGTGTCGTCACCGCAATTTGTGCGCTCCTGGATTCGTTCGTGCCCATCCTGAATGTTCCCGAGGGGTTCATCTTCGCCGCCAGCCAGACGGCTGCGCTCGGTTTCGTCGTCGCCCGCTACCGCCTGCGCCTGGTCACCGGCCTGGCCTCGCGCTGGGTGCGTGCCCGCGGCTATGGGGTCGGTGAACGTGTCCTGGTCGTCGGCGCCGGCGCCGGCGGTGAAATCGCCACCTGGTTGCTCAGACGGCCTGATTTTCAACACCTGTTTCGCGTGGTCGGTTTTGTGGATGACGCCGCCTCCCGGCAGGGCATGCGTTATGACGGCATTCCGGTGCTTGGCACCTCCGCCGATATTCCCGCCCTGGTTGAAAAAGAAGATATCGGCCTGGTTCTTTTTTCGATTGGCAAGATTTCAACCCAGAACCGTGAGCGCATTCTTGGCAGCTGTCAGCGGAGCGGCGCGCGCGTCGTCAATCTTTCAGACGTCTTGCACAGCCTGGAAGGGCATTTTATTCCAGACACACTAAGGTCACCCAAGATGGAGCAAGTCAATGTCTGAGTTCTGGTCCAACAAACACGTGCTGGTCACTGGCGCGGGCGGTTTTATTGGCAGTCACCTGGTCGAAACCTTGGTCCAGCGCGGCGCCAATGTGCGCGCTTTCGTGCGCTACAACTCGCGCAACGATCCTGGCCTGCTCAGCCTGCTCCCGCCGGATGTTCTCGCCAATCTCGAGGTGCTCAGCGGCGATTTGCGCGACATGGCTGCCGTGCAAAGCGCCATGCGCGCTGTCAGCCATGTCTTTCACCTCGGCGCCCTGATCGCCATCCCTTATTCTTATCAGCGCCCGGCCGAGGTCGTTGAAACTAATATCATCGGAACCTTAAACGTCTTGCTGGCTGCCCGCGACCTGCAGGTTGAACGTTTGGTCCACACCTCTTCCAGTGAGGTCTATGGCACGGCTTTGCGCGTTCCGATCGATGAGAGCCATCCCCTCCAGGGCCAATCCCCCTATTCAGCCAGTAAAATCGGCGCAGACAAACTGGCCGAAAGTTTTTATTGTTCCTACAACCTGCCGGTCGTCACCATTCGCCCCTTTAACACCTATGGGCCGCGTCAATCCGTGCGGGCCGTCATTCCCACGCTCATCACCCAGGCCCTGGCTCGCGGCGTCATCCATGTCGGCAATCTGCAGGCCAGTCGTGATTTTACCTATGTCAGTGATACGGTGGCTGGTTTTTTGAAAATTGCTCAGACTGCTCATATCTGTGGTCAGACGATCAACCTGGGCACCGGTCAGGAAATTCGCATCGCTGATCTGGTCGAGCGCATCCAGGCTTTGCTCGATCATCCTGTTGAGGTTCAGGTCGATCGCGACCGGCTGCGCCCGGAAAAAAGTGAAGTTCAGCGCCTGATCTCCGATAATCGCCTGGCCCTCGAAAAATTGGATTGGAGCCCGCAGGTTGATTTAAATACCGGTCTGCGTAGAACCTTTGATTGGATCTCGCACAACCTTTCGCGCTATGCTTCTGATCGTTATGTGACCTAGGGAGAAATAATGAAAGCAATCATCCTTGCCGGGGGAAAAGGATCCCGTCTGGCTCCTTATACAAAAGTCATTCCAAAGCCATTGATGCCGATTGGCGATATGCCTATTCTGGAAGTCTTGGTCCATCAGCTCAAGCGCGCCGGAGTCACCGAAATCATCCTGACCGTTGGGCACCTGGCCTCCTTGCTGCGCGCTTTTTTTCAGGATGGCAAACAACTGGGCATTCCCATCCATTATAGTTACGAAGATTCCCCGCTCGGCACGGTGGGTCCGCTGACCCTGATCGCGGGCCTGGATGAGACCTTTTTAGTCATGAATGGAGACGTTCTGACCGATCTGGATTTCGCGTCCCTGGTGGCTTTTCACCGCCAATCCGGCGCTTTGGTGACCATTGCCATGTACAACCGCCCGGTAAAAATTGACCTTGGCGTCATCCAGCTCTCAGGTCTGCATGATGTTGTCGGTTACATTGAAAAACCATCCTACGATTACCAGGTCAGCATGGGCATCTATGTTCTTGAACCGGCTGCTTTGAAATTCATTCCTGAAAAAACTTTTTTCGATTTTCCAACCTTCATCTTGCGCTTGATCGAACAGGGACAGAAAGTCGCCGGCTATCCCTTCCAGGGCTACTGGCAGGATCTGGGCCGCCCGGATGACTATGAACAGGCCATCCAGGATTTTGACAGCATGCGCGAGGTATTTCTCAAAGGGGGCCTTGATGAGCTGGCGCATTCCGTTATTTGACCTGGATTATGACGCTCGCGAAGAAGAGGCTGTCGTCGAAGTATTGCGCAGCAAGTGGCTGACCATGGGCGAAGTCACTCAGCAGTTTGAACACGCCTTCGCCGATGCCCTGGGCGTCCGGCATGCCTTTGCGGTGGCCAATGGTACGGTTGCCTTGCACCTGGCCTGTCTGGCCGTTGGCTTGAAACGCGGCGATGAGGCCATTGTCCCGGGCTTGACCTTTGTTGCCACGGCTGCCTGTGTTCGCTACGTCGGCGCAAAACCAGTCTTTGCCGATATCGTGGGTCCATCCGACCTGACCATTTCTCCGGCTTCAATCGAAGCCTTGCTTACCCCACGCACGCGCGCCATCCTGGTCATGCACTATGCCGGCTATGCCTGCGATATGCCCGCCATTCTGGCGATTGCCCAAAAGAATGGCCTGGCTGTGATTGAAGATGCGGCCCACTCCCCCGGCGCGGCGTTGGATGGCAAGAAACTCGGCACCTGGGGTGATTCTGCGGCTTTTAGCTTTTTCTCCAATAAAAACCTGGCCACCGGCGAAGGCGGTATGGTCACCACGGATAGCGACCAGGCCGCTGAAAGGATTCGCCGCTTCCGCTCGCATGGCATGACCACTCTCACCTGGGATCGCCATCGCGGCCAGGCCTGGAGCTACGACGTAACCGGGTTGGGTTATAACTACCGTCCCAATGAAATCATGTCGGCCTTGGGTCTGGTCCAGTTGGGCAAAATGGCCAGGAATAATGAGCGCCGGCGCGAATTGACCTCGCTTTATCATCAGCGCCTCGCCGAAAAACTCCCCCAACTAATCCTGCCTTTTACCCGCCATCCAGGTCTTTCAGCCTGTCACATTCTTCCGCTACTACTGCCCGAGGCTGTCGATCGCCTGGCCTTTATGAATGCAATGAAGACGCGCGGTATTCAAACCAGTATCCACTACCCGATCATCCCGGATTTCCAGGCTTATCGCGCTGCATACCGCTCCTCAGATTCGATCCCATTGATCCGCCAGTGGGCTCCTCGCGAAGTGACCTTACCCCTCTATGCCGGCCTGCGCGATGCGGACGTCGATAGTGTTGTCCTGGCTGTCGCAGAATCGCTTTCCGATGCGTACGGATAGCGAAATTCATTTCGCTAGGTTTTCAGTCCTGAGCACGAAAAGGATCTCGAATTTATGGAAATAAAATATTATTTGACACTCTTACGCCATTGGGCCTGGCTGCTCATCCTCGGTTTGGTGCTGGGAGCTGCCAGCGCTTTTGGCTTCAGCTATTATCAAAGCCCGGTCTATCGCGCTTCCACCAGTGTGCAGGTCATCAGTGCGCCCAAGGGCAACAGTTCGGATTATTCTTTTATCGCTGCCCAACAGTTGGCCCAGACGTATGTTCAGACCATCAAAACAAGCCCGATCATCGATGCGGTCAGTCAAAAATTGGGCTATGCAGTCGAACTAAATCAGATCAGCGCTGCGATTGTCCCGAATACACAGTTGATCAAAATTGCTGTGGAAGATGATAGTCCCCAGCGCGCAACCGATATTGCCAACACCCTGGTGACAGTTTTTGTCCAAAGAAACGCCGAATTGCAAGCGCTCCAGTTTTCTGATTCGGAAGAGAGCTTAAAATCACAAATTGCCCAAATCGAGACCCAAATCGAGTCTCTGCAGACTCAATCCAGCGCCGCGTCAGACGCCAGGCTTCAGGAGAGCATCGACAAGACCAGGGCTGAAATGGATCGGCTTCAGAGTGAAATCGTTTCAATAAAAGCTGTAATTTTTACACTTAATAATCGCGAAAAAATTGGCAAGGAAACACCCACCCCTGCGCCCGATATTATCTCGAAGGTCAATGAAAAGGAACTGCAACTTAAACAGCTGCAAAGCACCTATGATCTGTACAACCAAATTTATGCGAACCTGGTTGTCCTGGGCGCCAGTTCGGTTAAGAATGACAACAGCGCCCAACAGTTGCAATCCACGCTGGCCCTTTACCAACAGATCCGCGCCAACCTGCTCGGTAGTTATGAAAGTATCCGTTTGGCCCGGCTGACCAGCACTTCCAATATCGTTTCGGTCGAACCTGCCGTTGCCCCGTTTGAGCCCATCCGGCCCAGGATACCCACCAATACCGGCCTCGGTGCTGTTGTTGGTTTACTGATAGCTGCGGCTATTGTCTTCCTGCTTGAATATTTGGACGACACTCTCAAAACCGTCGAACAGATCAGCCAGTTGTTGGGCTTGCCGGTCATTGGTTATATCGCCGAAATCGAACATCCTCGCGAATCCGCCTATGTTTCTGATAACCCTCGTTCCCCGGTCGCTGAAGCTTTTCGTACCTTGCGTACCAACCTGGAATTTGCCGGTGTTGACCAGCCCTTGAAATCGCTCTTGGTGGTCAGTGTTCATCCTGGTGAGGGAAAATCCACAATTGCCGCCAACCTGGCGGTTACCCTGGCCCAGGGCGGCAAGCATGTACTGTTGCTGGATGCCGATCTCCGCCGCCCGCAGGTTCATCGCATCTTTGGCTTATCCAATTGCACGGGCTTAACCGACATGTTCCGCGAATCTTTTTCACTTACCGATCTTACCCGCCCCTGGAGTAATCCGAATTTAGGCATCATCACCAGCGGAGACATTCCGCCCAATCCGGCTGATTTGCTGGCTTCCAAAAAAATGGAGAGCATTCTGACCACCGCAAAACAAGCTGCGGACATGGTTATTGTCGATGCGCCACCGTTTTTGGTGGCCGATGCCTCCATTTTAGCCTCGCGCATGGATGGCGTTTTACTGGTCATACGACCCGGTAAGACACCCACGGATGCGGCCCTTTCCACGCTCGAGCAAATGAAACGCGCGGGTGCGCGAATCGTCGGCGTGGTCATGAACCGCATTCCACGCAACCGGCCCACCTATTATGGCGGTTATCGTCATTACACGGGCTACTATAAAGGTTATAGCGCTTACGATGAGGCCTCGATCAAAACCGGTGCGCAGGTTTCCAGAAAATGGTCTTTGAAAAATCTATTTGGGACCCCCAAAAAAATTTCTTCCGCCCCTGAACCTGCTGATCTGTCTAAATGATCTTTCGTTAATCCGCATTACTCAATCACAAGCGCCAGCCTTTTCTGCAGAGAAAAGACTGGCGCTTGTGATTCCGGGCGCAAAGGGTTTTTTCAGAACATGCAAAAATGATTACGCCAGTTCCGCCAGCGATCCGGCCTTCGCTTTCATCATCTTTCCTGAACCTTCATTTCTCAGCATGATGATCTCGGCCAGGATGCTGACGGCGATTTCTTCGGGCGTCTCGGCGTTCAGTTCTAGTCCGATGGGTGAGTGGATGCGGTTGATCTTTTCCTCGGCTACGTTAGATTCCGTCAATCCCTTGACCGTCATCGACCAGCGCCGGCGCGAGCCAATCACGCCAATGTAAGCGGCATTGGTCTCCAGCAGTGCTGGCAAGCCGGGCACATCTGTGGAAACGCCGCGGGTAGTCAGGATGAGATAGGTCTGCCGGTTGATGTTGACCTGTTTGGGCAAATCTGCCATTGCTACCGGGTAAAACTCATCCGCGTCCGGGTTCATTTCGGGTGTGCAGAATTCTGTGCGGTCATCAGAGATGGCCACGCGGAAACCGAGCCATTTTGCCAGGTGCGCTACAGCTTTACCCACATGCCCGCCGCCGAGGATGATGATTTTTGGTGCCGGCAAGATTGGTTCCACAAAGACCTCCACTTGTCCGCCGCACAGCCCTGGGTCGCCGCGGGCCGGGTCTGTCATTGAATAATTTAATTTGCGCGGTTTTCCATCGCTGATCGCAACCCAGGCCTCATCGAGCACGCGATGTTCCAGTTCACCACCGCCGACAGTACCGCTAAATTCGCCGTTTTCATAGACCAGCATTTTACTGCCGACGTGGCGAGGCGTGGAACCTTGCGCAGCAATAATGGTACACAGCGCGAAACTTTCACCGCGTTCTTGAAGTTCTGCTATCAATTGGTACAGATTTTGAGAGGATGTCATTTTTCCAATAATCCTAAAACGGTTGGTAATAGCTGTTTTTTCCGTGAGACCACCCCCGGCGCGTCAAGCGTGCCGTCGGGCAGTGGAGGGTAAGGCAGCTCATCCAAAATGGGAGGCGTTGGGCTTGAGATAAATAAGCGACTCGATCCGCGCACCACGTCAGTGACCAGCAAGATGGCGAAATCAAGCCCGCGTTTGTCTCGGAGGTCGTTAAGCGCTGTTTGCAGGGCGGATAGGTGCTCGCGGATTTGCAGCAGATCAGTGACTTCAGCCTGGGCCATGGCGAATTTGTAGCCACCGGCTTCGTAGGGCTTGATGTCCGTGCTGACCAAGTCATTCGGGGCTTTGTTGGCCAGGCCGGCTCCTGCGGCCAGCACAGCCATGCCGTAGCTTTGGATGGTCTCGCCTTTCAGCGGCCCGCTGCCTACGAATGCCCAACGCGAGAGCCTTTCAGCAGCCAGCTTATCGCGGGCGGTGGTGGTCGGCGAAGACAGGATCAAGGTGTCGGCCAGCAGCCCAGAAAGCAGGATTCCGGCCAGGGCGGGCGGCATGGACAGACCGGTCTCAGCCGTAATTTCCGAAACAAGAGTGCTGGTTGAGCCGACCGTATCCACCGTAAACTTGATCGGCTGGTGTGTATGCGGGTTGCCCAGGCGGTGGTGATCGAGGATTTCGAGCAGCTCGGCTTCATCCAGGGCGGCGATGGCCTGGCGCGGTTCATTGTGATCGACCAGGATGATCTTCAGCCGCGGCGGGTTGAGTACTCCGCGCTGATGGCAGATACCAACATAATGCCCGGTGTCATCCACGACGAAGAAATCATTATGCTCCTCGCGCAGGATGCGATTGAGTGAATCACGGATGTGCGCATTGACCGGGAATTTCGGCACATCCACATCCGCGGCATCCTTGCATGTCGCCGACATGATATCTACAATACGTTGGTCGCTCATATCGAGACGGGGCCCGACCACCTGTCTAAAAAAGTTGAACAGGCTCAAGCCGTTGATCATGCCGAAGGGTTTACCATCCTCGTTGACGACTGGAGCAAGCCCGCCGGTGCGGCTGGCAAGTGACCAGGCATCGCCGAGGGTGGCATTTGGGAGAACGGTATCCAGTTGGCGCATGACAGACCCAAAACGAGGCGATGCATCGGTCAGTAGATAAGGTGCATCCAACTCAAGGCGCTTGAGGACCCATGCTGTTTGCGGATTGACTGCGCCGGCGCGCGAAGCGACGGCGTCCACTCCATCGCGTTGCCGCAAGAGCCAGGCATAGCCCATCGCGGCTGCGATCGAATCAGTGTCAGGGTTGATGTGTCCGGTGACGTAAATACGGTCGGCCATTGGTTATTTTATTCCCTAGGTTCGGTTGATTCTTTTATACTCTTCTGCTGGATCGCTCGCCAGATACGCTCCGGTGTTGCCGGGTTTTGATCGACATTTGCGCCAATTGCATCCAGGATAGCATTTCCAACTGCGGGGGCAACCCCGTCCATCGGAATTTCGGCCACAGCTTTGACGCCAAAGGGATGACTTGGCTCGAAAGTTTCCACAAAAATCGTCTCCAGTGCCGGGACTTCATCTGCGCGGAAGATGTGATAATCACCCAGGTCACGTTCGCGGGCTGCGCCGAGAAAATCATAGCGCATCTCTTCACACACGGCGTAGCCGAGGGCTTGGATCAGACCGCCTTCGATTTGTCCGGAGGCGGTCAACGGGTTAATAATGATACCAGAATCGACTGCCATCACCAGGTTGTCAACTGTAACGCTGCCCGTTTCGACATCTACTGTTACTTCGGCGAACTGTGCGCCAAAGGGTGGCGGCGAGGAAGGTGAGACGTAAGAGGCTACTGCCATGATCTGGTTTTGTTGGCTGTGGTGTAGGCTGTCCAAAGCAATTTCAGCCAGACTTACCATACATCCATCTGTGGCAATTGCCTGCCGGTCAGCCAGGCGGAAGTCGGCAGGTTCGTAGGTTTGCGCTGCTACCCCGGTTTTTTCGCCTTTAGATGCGCTTGCATTCAGAATTTTTGCTGCTCGAGTCTTGATTTGCGCAGCGACATCCTTGGCGGCATTGACGACGGCCGTACCCGAAACATACGTTGTTGAAGATGCGTATGCGCCTTTATCGAAGGGGGTAAAGTCGGTGTCGGATGAATAGCAAATCATATCGTCCAGTGGAACCCCTAACACTTCTGCCGCCATTTGACCCAGAACGGTATCAGAACCTGTGCCCAAATCTGTTGCGCCGATCAGCAGGTTGAAGGAACCATCATCGTTCATCTTGATCGATGCGCCTCCCATGTCGAGGTAAGGAATAGCTGTGCCTTGCATGACCATTGCCACGCCAATGCCTTTTCTTTTTGTGCCTTTGATAGGATCTGCAGATTGGTGCCAGGCCTCATTCCCAAATTTCGCATCCCAACCACTGGCTGCTCTGGCCTGGGCTACACATTGTTCCAGCCCAACAGTATGAATGATCTCCGGGCGCGGTTCGCGGCCTTCGTTCCAGGCTGTGCTAAAGGGGTGAAATTCTCCGGGGCGGATGGCGTTTTTAAGACGGAAATCCAACGGGTCTAGCCCCAGAGCGCGGGCAATTTTTTCCATGTGCCGGTCCAAAGGCCAGTAACCTTGTGGCACGCCATAACCACGATAGGCGCCAGATGGCGGGGTATTGGTGTAGACCACGTCCGCGTAGAAGCGGATATTAGGCGCTTTGCGGTATTCGCCGTCGCCCACATATAAAGCCATTGATTTGTGCCCGGTATTCCCCGTCACAGTCAGAGCATGGCAGCCATAAGCGCCGGTATCTGAAAGCGCAATCATTTCGTTGGCCGTAATTGTCCCATCGCGCTTAACGCCAGTTTTCATGCGCACACGCATTGGGTGACGGGAACGCGCTGCGATAAATTCTTCCTCCCGCGTAAATTCGTACAGCACCGGGCGGCGGGTGGCGATAGTCAGGTGAGCGGCTACATCTTCCATGAGCACTTCCTGTTTCCCTCCGAATCCGCCGCCAATGCGCGGCTTGATGACGCGAATGCGCTTGATAGGCAGTCCTAATACGGGGGCCATCAGGCGCCGTACGTGAAAGGGTACCTGCGTCGAAGTGCGGATGATCAGCCGGTCATCCTCGTCCCAGTAGGTCAGGCAGACATGTGGTTCGATATGGGCTTGCTGCACCTTTGGCACAATGTATTCGGCTTCAAAGATTTGGTCGGCTTCGGCGAAGCCCTTCTCGACATCGCCGATGTCGATTCGGATTTCCGCGGCCAGGTTTTTCTCCGCATGAGAATCGGCAAAATTGACGTATTCCGGCTCATCGTGAATCTGGATCGCCCCTGGTTGCATGGCTAGTGACAAATCCAGGATCGCATCCAGGACTTCGTATTCAACATGGATTAAATCAAGCGCGCGCGCAGCAATTTCTGGTGTTTCGGCTGCCACGAACGCAACCCGATCTCCGACAAAACGCACCTTATTGTCAAGTGAAAATGCATCCAGCGGGCCGGGGATCGGGTCAGACTGTCCGGCAGTTGAATAAACCACGCGCGGGATGTCTTGCCAGGTGAGTACGGCTGCCACACCTTCCAGCGCCTTGGCTTTTTGTGTATCGATGCTCTTGATGCGCGCATGTGCATGGGGTGACCGTAAAACCTTGGCATACAGCATTTCGCGCGGTTCAATATCGGCGGTAAAGGCGGGTTTGCCCTGCACCAATTTGATGGCGTCTACCTTTTTTTCGGGTTTCCCGACGGTATTATAGGGGGGCTGCGTGGATGCTGAAACCATTTTTGGCATAACCCTGGTTTGAAGCCTATCTTGAGTTATAGTGAGCGATGGTTCTCCGCTGGTGGGGTCAGTGGGTTGTATCCAACTCCAACCCTGGTTTGTCCCTGGGTTTGGCTCACCTCGCATGACGGCGGCTGCTCTGAGAATGGCCTGGACCGGCTTGGCATAGCCTGTGCAGCGGCATAGAACTCCCGAAATTGCATCCCTAACCTCGGCTGCGCTAGGGTTAGGGTTTTTATCCAGCAAAGCCTTGGCGGCTAATACTTGCGCAGGTGTGCAGTACCCGCACTGGATGGCGCCGCTCTCGACAAATGCTTGTTGAATGGGATGTAGCCCGCTGGTCTTGCGCCAGCCCTGGTCGGGGTGTTCGCCTAACCCTTCAATGGAGACAATGAGATGCCCTTCGGCTTGCGCCGCCAGCATCAGGCTGGAGTTAACCGGTTTGCTGTCAAGTATGACAGTATCCGATCCACTCAGGCCCTGTTCATCACCAAATTTCACACCATAGTAACCCAGGCGGCGTAATACGGCGAACAAAGTCTCGCCGGGCAGACAGTCAATTTCATGAGTTTTGGCATTAATGGTCAGTTTGAGTTTCATGTTGTATTTTCCAAGTATTTAGATTTTATGTGCTTGTTTTTACCGATTCAATTCTGAATTTTTTTCGTAACTCATCAATGACAACGATATTTTCTCCTTCATCTTTATAATACCAATTGTCCCAACCATTACAAGGAGCATCTTTAATTGCTCCACCGACTTTATGAATAGAACCCTCAATATCGTTATGGCGAATATGCCCATTCGCTAATATTATTGCCATAATTTCAGTTTTACCCTCAAAAAAAAGGGCTTGACCAACCTCTAATAAGCCATTTTCCACTAATGTACCAAATGGAATGCGAGGTCCATCTTTCTTTATTTGGTCTTCAAAAACAAAAACCTCTGGAATTTTGTCCAGTCGAATGGCGTTAATTCTCTGGGTAGCAATTCGAATATATTTTTCATCACGTTCAATTCCAATCCAGTGGCGATTGAGTTTTTTGGCAACTGCGCCAGTTGTACCGCTTCCAAAAAAAGGGTCAAGAACAACATCGCCAGGGTTGGAACTTGATAACAATACCCGATACAGAATAGATTCTGGTTTTTGTGTAGAGTGTGCTTTTTTTCCGTCACTTTTTATGCGTTCTTTGCCTCTGCAAATAGGAAGAACCCAATCTGAACGCATTTGGAGGTCATCATTCAAGCCTTTCATGGCATGATGGTTGAAAGTATATTTGGCTCCTTGTTTCTTCTGAACCCACAATAAAGTTTCGTGCGCATTTGTAAAACGCACACCTCTGAAATTGGGCATTGGATTAGTTTTAATCCACACTATGTCATTAAGGAACCAAAAGTCCAAATCCTGTAATATCGTGCCGACGCGATAGATGTTGTGATATGAACCGATGACCCATAGGGTGCCGGTATCTTTCAGCACTCGCTGGCAAGCCGTTAACCAGGATCGTGTGAATTGATCATATTCTGTAAAGTTGGCGAACTTGTCCCAACCATCGTCCACCGCAGCTACCCTGGACATATTGGGGCGATAGAGTTCGTGCTGAAGCTGCAGGTAATAAGGTGGGTCAGCGAAGATCAAGTCGACCGAGTTCTCAGGTAGATCGGCAAGAATTTCGCAGCAGTCGCCATGCAGGATAGTATCGATGGGTAAGATGGGCACGATAGTTTACCGGGTCCGGATGGGTTAAACTTACAGAACTTTCAGCACAGCCAGCAAATCTTGACGTTCTTTATTCGCTTTTTCGATGGCATCTGTCGAACCGAGTACAACGATTTCGCCGTTTTTGGCTACTTTGCTGAGGACAGCGCCAAATGCTTTGAAATCATTTGGGCTGGTGTGGAGGACTTCATCGCGGAATTGCTGTCGATGCAAATCATTATAGCCAAGCAAGCTACGGCTCATGGCAGTCCAACCTTTAGCATCGGGGAATAAGTAAGCATCCAGGTCGCCGACAGTGCCAATGATCGATTTAGTTAGCTCAGCCTCTGAGATCTCGAGATTACTCAGGAAGTCTGAAGTGGCGTCGTAGAGGTCCAGGCTGGCAAGAAGGTTTGGATCACGATAAGAGACATACGTGAATACGCCAGAAAGCATGTCAAAACCGCTCTGCCCGCCATAAGCGCCTCCCTGTACGCGGATTTTTTCCCACAGCCAGGTATTTTGCAGGTAATTATTGATAACTTGCACCGAGCCGTGTAGTTTGTATCCCAATTTATACAAGTTAGCGCCTTTGCCTACGTAATTAACCTGTGCAGGGATGGTTAGGCCTTCGTTCGCGGAAGCGGAAGTGGTCTTGAAAACCCAGGCAGCATCATCTGATGGATGGCGTATGGGCAGTGATGCCAGGAATTCCGCAAGGTACGGTTCAAAAACAGAAAAATTGCCTGCATCGATCGTCACATTGGCGATCATAGTGGCGCGATTTAATAATAAATGGCGAACACTTTCCAGTTTTTCGAGCACAGAGGACCAATCATTCTCGATTGCCTCAGTTAAACTGCGTAAGAAAAATAGATGTGTAATGCCGTCCATTTGTTCAGAGAGCCAGTCTGCCTCGTTAAAGTGCGCGCGTAGCCGTTGGTTCACCACCCTTGAACCGCCCGGCAGCAATCCGGCTTCCAGCCCGGCTTTGCGTTCCAAGACGATCTGTTTGAAGCGTTCGGGTTGGTCGAGGCGGACGTGCAACAACATGTCCTTCAAAACGTCGAGCAAGGCCGAAGATTGCGATACGATGGCTTTGCCACGCAAAAAGAACCAGGCTGCAGAGCGCTCGGATTCGCGAATGGTTGAGTTCAATGAGGTTGAGCGAATTCCGCCGGTATCGCGTCCGATGCGCTGCGTGAGTTTGACGAAATTTTCATTTTCTGTGCCCATCTCGAGCAGCAGGCGCCCAAGAAGCCCGGTGAAAGGTAGTAGTTCTTGTGGCAAGGTGTGAAGATCAAAACCCAGGTCCAGATAGACGATGCCGTTGGTGAAAAGATCATGGAAAAGTATGGGTGTTTCGTTAGTTTTCAGGTTTTGGTTGGGCAGGGTTTTAATGATTCGATCGATATCGGCCAGTGATAGGCTTGGGATGGTAGCCAACGTTTCTGGTGAATCGGGCGTTTCCTGGCGTTGTTTCAGCTCAACAGCCTCGTTGAAGACCCTATTCAATTCATCTGCTGACATGCCAGATTTGACTTTGGCCAATCGTTCTATTTCGATGGCCTCGCGGCGTTTGCCTTCCGCGGGATCAGGGATCAGCCTGACGGTGGTGCGGTGTGGATTGTTGATCAAGTGTTGTTCAATCAGCGACTCGAAGCAGCGTCTGCCCCTGGCCTTCTTTTTGAGCGCATTCAGGGGCGCCTCGAAGGCTAACGCTTCCAGCGGGTCGCCTTCATGGAGCCAGGTGGTCAGCGCAGCTAGCATTAACGAAAGGCCGCGAGGGAATCGTCCGGTATTTTGTTCGCGCAAATGAAATTCGATCGTATTTAGGCTGGCGGCGATTGTTTGCGGGTCGAGACCATCCTTGGCGAGCTTGGTGATGGTCTCAAGGATCAACGTCTCTACTTTTTCTAGATTTTCTGGCTGGATTCCTTTTAAGCCCGCAGAGAAAATCGTCTGGCGCAATTGTTCTTCGAACCCGCCGGTGACATCCTCGCCCAGCCCCGATTCAATCAAGGCTCGTTTAAGGGGCGAGGCGGGTGTGGCCAGAAGAATGTGAGTCAAGAGCGACAGCTCAAGGCAAGCTTGCACATCAGTTGCTTCGGATAGCAGCCAGTTTAAGGTGAGATGTGCTTTTGATTCGGTCGAATCACCTGAATCGTACGGAAAGGTCAGCGTTTTCGGGGTAGAAAATTGGGCTTGGAGAGGCACCTGAGATTTGACATCTTTTTTGTCAAAATCCTTAAGCCAGGTTTCGAGGATGCGCAGCCGTTCGTCTTCTGGGTCGTCGCCGTAAAAGTAAATATAGGCGTTGGATGGATGGTAGTAGGCTTCGTGAAAAGATTTGAATGCGGTATAAGTCAGGTCAGGGATGGCCAGCGGGTCGCCGCCAGAATTGAGTCCGTAGGTGTTATCCGGGAAGAGCGACCCGCGGGATTTATCAGCGAGCAAGTCATCTGGGGATGAGTATGCTCCCTTCATTTCATTGAGGACGACACCCTTGTAGGTCAAGGGGGCGTCGGGCGTATCGATCTCGTAATGCCAACCTTCCTGGCGGAAGATGTGCTCGGGCAGGCGTGGATAAAAGACAGCATCAAGGTAAATATCGACAAGATTGTAAAAGTCCTTCAGGTTTTGGCTGGCGCAGGGGTAGCACGTTTTATCCGGATAGGTGAAGGCGTTTACAAATGTCTGCAAAGAGCCTTTCATGATCTCGACAAATGGTTCCTTGACCGGGTATTTGCGCGAACCGCATAGCACGGCGTGTTCCATGATATGCGCCACGCCGGTTGAATCGGCAGGTGGGGTGCGGAAGCTGATACCAAAACATTTATTTTCGTCACTATTGGTTAAGGAAAGGACGCGCGTCCCGGTCTGGTTATGGATAAATATTTTACCGGTGGTGTTTATCTCGGGGATGGAACGTGTTTGAACAAGGGTAAAGGACATGGGATGCTCCATACAAAAGGAATTTATTCGTTTGTCCTTTCACTACTGACCGATTCCAAACAGCGTTTGGCGAGCGTAGCAGCCACCTCTGTACGATATTCACTGGATGCCCATTCGTCTCCGGCTTCATGAAATGCATTTCGCGCGGCAGCTTCAATTCCACCTGCTTCTGTGCCATCCATCGCTAACAGGGGTCCTTTACCATAACCTCCAAGCGCCAGGCGGGTGCGTCCACTTGCCCATTGAGCCACAGCTGCGCACACGATGGGTTTATCAAGTGGCGTGCGGGCGACTGTTTCGAAGGCAGTTCTGACATTAAGTGGCAAGCTGATGGAAGTGATTAAGTTGCGCGGGCGAAGGGAAAGGAAGTCGCCGTAAGGACAAGAAGTCCCCGAATTCATGCTGGTCATTGTGATTTTGGCATCCATCGCGAGCATGACAGTAGCGAAAGCCGAGCGGCCATCGCAAGTAACTAGCGCGCCTGCTACAGTGGCGGCGTTGCGTATGTTCATGCCAGAATCCAGCCGAATGGCCTGTTTCAATGCTTTGGGGCAGTCGGGGGATTCGAGCAGTTGCTGGAGTGTAACGCAGGCGTCAATTGCGAAATTATTTCCGACTTTGCGTATTTTATTTAAACCGAGAGCTTGCAGATCTACGACTGCAAATTTTTCAATGTGAGGTTGGTTGAGCCAGGTTCCACCACCCAAAGCAAGGGTATCAGGTTGGCTGAGCAGCTTGAGGGCTTCTTCTATGTTTTGAGGGCGAAAGTAGTTTGTGATCATGATATCTCCACCGGAAAGAAAATGTGTCAGACAACCTTTATTATACAGGATGCGAGTGGTTTAGCATCTCTCGGTTGGGTATCAAATGAACGAGAGAATTTGGAAGTCATGCAAAGCAAGGGTATGACCAGGAGCCAGCGTCAATGTAAATCCTTAAGCTCAAATGACCATGCTCTCGCAGAATTTATGGGTTTTTCTAACTTTTGTCCATGGTGAGGTGCTGAATACCAGCAATGATGAGCCCATCATTGTGTAACTGAGATACTTTTTCTGGATTATTGGTCATCAGGATAATCGATTGAACCTTGAGTTCGCGAAGAATTTCGGCGGCTCGTATATAGCTTCGTGCATCTGCCGAATATCCAAGCTTCAAGTATGCTTCGCTTTGTGATAAACCCTCTTTTTTCAGTTTACGGCTTTGCAAGAGAGCTAAATGACCATTATTTTTCCCTTCCTGGTCAAGCCATATGATAACTCCACATCCTACATCTTGGATGAGGCGTTGAGCCATTTCCATTTGTTCACGGCAATCGCATTCAATACTATTAAAAATATGTCCTGATATACAGTGGGAATGAACTCGGCATAGAACATTCTCCTTGTGGGCAAGATCGCCCATGGCAAGGGCAATTATTTCTTTTTGTCCGTCATAATAGAGTATCTGAGTGAATGTGCCAAATCGAGTTTGAAGGTTTTCTTCGGCCAAGCGGATGATCATTGGGCTATCCTTCCATATTTGCGAGCGCTAATTTATATGGCTTCATTTGGATGCATAGCGTCTGACTCTCTTTAGTTTAGCACAGTCGTGAAAGCAAAGACAGAAGAACAATTACTATTCTGGATATACTTTCCAGCCCAATTGTTCCAGATTGCTGTTGTCGAGCGTTTCTTGCGGGATATTGATGAGCATGGCATTGGCTTCTGCCAGCAGAGTTCCTTGCTCGTCATAGATGCCGGCCCAGCCTTCGGCCATTTTGCCCTTTGATCTCCCTGCTTTTCCGATTATTTTAAGTGGTTTGCAGGTGGGGACATTTTTGCGATATTTCACCTCCAGTTTGGCGGTGAACATGAAGCGCGGTGAGGATGGATCACCCATCTGTGCGCGACCGCTGATCTCGTCCAGGATAGTAGCCACAATACCCCCGTGGAGGACACCTGGATAGCCCTGAAAATGTTCTGGGGCGGTGTAGGTGGTTTCGATCACACCCGGTTCGATTTGATAAATGCGAAGTTTTAGCTCGACCGGGTTTTCCAGACCGCAAATAAAGCACATTTTGGAATTCGGTTGGGCGATGCGTGACTGGGTTGTCATTGCATTGCTCCTATATTCGAAGGCGAAACTTACCCATTTTTACATGCTATAAAGCGGTCGATCGCTGAGAAAACAAGAGACATTTGCACAGGTATTAAAACACCGCTATAATGATTATGTTCATCCATCCCAAAAAGGAGAAAGCATTATGACGCACATTATCACCAGCCTGTGTTTGCGAGATAGCGGGTGTGTGGAGGTTTGCCCCGTAGAATGTATTACCCCAGGCAAGCCACAGGAACAATGGCCTCTTTTCTATATCGATCCGGATACCTGTATTGATTGTGGCGCCTGTGTACCGGAATGTCCTTACGCTGCAATTTTCCCGGAGGATGAAGTACCTGCAGCTTACGCCGCAAAAGGCGGCGAGTTTATTAACCGTGTCGGCTTGAGCGGCCATTATACGGGAACCGACCATCATGGCAAGAGTGTGATCCTCGAGACAGCCAAGCAGCTTACTAAGGGAGAAGTGGTTGACCTTACTGCTGACACACAGACCAATTATGATTACTATAAAAAAGGTCCTGGTTACAGCGCCAAGTAATATGTTTTGTCAACAAGCCAGGCACAAGGCCTGGCTTGTTTTTGTTTAAGGTTGAATTGTTTGTTGCAGCACAGCGCGGCCAATACTTTGGGCAAGGGATGGGGCAGTTTCTTCCAGAACAACAACGACAGAAAGAGGCGTGCCGGACCAGTTGGCCAGTGTCCCGGCCAGATACCATGTAATCGGTTGAGCTTTGTCCGTGTTACTGCTTTTGTACTCCCAAAATTGCTTGCCATAGTCTCGAAGTGACTCTGTCACTTGTTCGGCGGCCACGGAAGATATACACTGAATGGGCTTTTCGGGTTCTGGAAGTACGACCCAACCTTGTGCAGGCGTTTCTACAGCACTGGCAATTTTTAGCTTGGGGCAAAGTCCCTGGTTGCTCAAGGCTGCTATAGCTGAGACCATTTGAACGGGGCTGACGGCCAAATCAACCAAGGTACCTTTTACTGCAGGTGCAGCAGCGGGAAGGTTCAATTGGGGTGCTGTGTAAAATCCCAAAAGGTCGAAAAAGTTGTTCATTTCTATGTCACTGGGAGTGGCAAAGCCAAAAGATGCTTTCAATAACGGTTGTAGGGCTGAACCGATGGCGTAAAGTCCTTGAGTGGTGCGGTTTAGCAGCGGGGCGTTGGGGGAGCTTGGCAGGGTTTCGCCAATTGTATCCATCTGGTTTGGATCAAACGTTGGATGGGATGCCATTGCCAAAATTTCCCCAGTCTGTGCATTAATTAGTACCAAAGCACCAGAATGTTTTCCGAGCATTTCGTCAGCTTGTTTTTGAATATCCAAGTCAAGGCTCAGGCGAAAGTTAAGTCCAGTTGGTGGCTGACCGAATAGCACGTGATCCCACCAGATGAGCAAGGCCGGATTACCTTGCAAACCGCGCAAATATGGGTCTAGCGAGGCTTCCAGGCCTGCCTGTCCATAGACTGGGTGCGTATAGCCTGTAATAGGTGAAAGTTGAGGAACCAGATAATGGCGCGTGTAGTTGCCTGGCTGGCCGTAGGTAATGTTAATGGCGCGGTTCTGCCTGTCGAGCAATGCGCCGCGTAAAACAAAACGGTCGGCGATTGTGCGCCGTGGATTATCGGTGCGAGCGAGCAGGTCATCGGCGCGGATATAAGCCCACCAGCCGTTGACCAAGGCGCAAGCCAATAAACCGATACCGATTAGCCCTGCCATGTTCAAATAAGGTTGTGGCAAAGGCAAATCGGCTGGCTCCTGGTCATCCTCGTTACTAATCTGTATGAGAACCAAAAGACCGATGAAAGAGGTTAATAATGATGAGCCACCATAGGAGACAAAAGGTAGGGTGACGCCAGTCAGGGGTAAAAGGCGCAGATTTCCACCGATAATGAGGATTGCCTGGCCGCAAAAATATGTGGTAATGCCAGCTGCTAGCAAGCGTTGGAAGTTGCTTGCGGCTCGGATCGCGATCAGAAATCCGCGATTGGCGATCAAGGCTAGTAGTGCTAACAACGCAAAACTGCCTAGTAAGCCCGTTTCTTCTGCAATACTGGTAAAAATGAAATCTGAATGCGCGACGGGTACCAGGCCAGGCGAGCCCAAGCCTGGGCCTCGTCCATATAACCCACCATTTGCCACTGCCAGGATGGACTGAATGACTTGATAGGATCTCCCAGATGGGTCAGTCCAGGGATCAAACCAGGCCACCAGCCGGTAACGGATGATATCCACAAAAAAATAGCCCACAAGCGCGGCAATTATTAAAAGCCCAAGAGAGATCAGCAAAAGGCGGCGTTTTCCACTGGCCAGATATACCATCGCGGCATACAGAAAAATAAAAATACTGGCAGTTCCCAGGTCGCGCTGTGTCAATAGAATTGCTAGGGCCAACCCGGTTAAAAATAAGGAGGGGAGTAATAGTGGAATTAAATGGGTTCGAATTGGAATACGATCGGCAAAAAAAGCGGCCAGGTAAACCACCAATAGCAATTTAAGCGGCTCAGATGGTTGTAGATACAGACCGCAGCAGCCTAGCCAAAGGCGCGGCCCATTTCCGCCAGGATTTGTTCCAAAAATCAGGGTGAGAGCTGTCAACAGCAATCCGCCAACCAGGAAAATATATTTATAGCGGCGCAGGATATCGAGGTTCTGTGGAAATCTTACTCCAACTACGAAGACGCCAGTGCAAAATGCCAGCCAAAGCGCCTGGCGAAGGCCGAAACCCGCATCCAACCGCCAGATGGTTAGCATCCCCCAGCCTGCCAGCAAAGCTGAGGCTGGCAAAAGATATGGATCTGCGTCAGGGGCGTATTTCGCCGTTTGCTGGTGGGCCAAAAACATAACCACGGCCCAGACGGCCAATCCCATCCAGTGTGACCAGCGTAACTCAACTTCCCAGGTGCGTGCGCGGGCGGCGGGGGATAGTGTCAGCGCCAGGGCATAAATCGACAAAAATAGACCTGCCAATTTAAAAAGGCGGTTTTGAGTTTGCTGCGGGGAAGAATAAGTTGGATTCAATGATGGGCAAATTTTGTCTTAGGAAGAAAACACGAAATTTGGGTTGCGCAGTATCGAAAAACAATCCGGACGCATTCAAATTTCGTATTCAAAATCCAATTACTTCAAGTATTTTCTCACCAACAAATCCAACGTTGCAAGTGTCTCGGCTGGAATTACGGCTGGATTAGAAATAAGCGCATCAGAAAGGGCTTTTCCGCAGGCGCAAGATGGGATGGCGTCCAGGTTATTTATTAAACGGCGGAGAGATTCTTGAGCCAGCTCGGTGTTCTTATTGAGTGTCTGGATGACCATATCCACCGTTACTGGTTCTGCTGAAACGTGCCAGACGTCATAATCAGTAACGTGTGCCATTGTGCAGTAACAAATTTCTGCTTCACGAGCCAGGAAGGCTTCTGGCGAGGCAGTCATACCGATAATGGACATGCCCCAGGCGCGGAACACGTTTGATTCGGCTTTTGTTGAGAAGCGTGGGCCTTCTATTGTGATAAGTGTGCCGCCCCTATGGACGATTGCTCCGCTACCTTGGACGGCCTCGAACACACGCTGGCTTAGGTCTGGACAAAAAGGCTCTGCCACACCAACATGAGCGACCATGCCTGTACTAAAAAATGTTCGTGAACGTTCTTTGGTATTGTCGAAGATCTGGTCTGGGATGACGATATCTCCGGGTTTGTAGTCTTCTCGTAGAGAGCCACAGGCGCTGATGCTGATGATACGCGCTGCGCCAAGCATTTTTAATGCATAGATATTTGCCCTGTAGTTTACTTCTGTAGGGTTAATGAAATGACCGATGCCGTGACGTGCGAGGAAGGCAACACGTTTGCCTTCAAGTGTGCCAATGACGATGGGTGAGCTGGGTTTACCGAAGGGAGTAACAATGCTATGCTCACTTGTTTCTGTTAAACCCTTCATGGAATAAAGGCCTGAACCGCCAATGACTGCAGCCGCGAGTTGTTCTGTCATTTCTGTGCTCCACTATTCGGATGTGTTTCTGGTTTGAAGATGACGGTCATTGTAATTTGACCACATTTAATAGTATCCCCGCTGATAACCACGGTGGGCATCTGCAGGGGTTCGTCATTCAACTTCGTCCCGTTTGTCGACAACAAGTCGTCCACCCACCATTGGGCGTGATGGAAGGCGAGCCTGGCATGGCGGGCTGATACGGTTACGTGTGACAAAATGCAATCACAATCCGGATCGCGCCCTATCGTCACGTTGCTCTGGGCGTAATGCAAAAGAAGATCTTCTGAATCGGGCGAATTGACTAGCAGGTCCAAGGGTATGACCTGACGTGCAGTCAGAGCCAATGCTTCTTCCCGCAGTGAGCGCCAAAGCAAAAAGAGGGCACTTCCCAAAAATGCATATAGTGCCATAGCTGCCAGGATTCGCAAGCCAAGCAAAACAAGTCCGCTCATGTCAATTTATCGTTTTTCGGGATGATGTTTTTCAGAAAGATCGTGGTCCGATCGCTGGATGCCGGGGACAGAGGCGCAGTATCACCCTTAGCTGCAGATGGCGGCATGTTATCCTGACCGAATACAATTGGCAAACCTGCCAGGGAAATAACATCGCCAGGATATAAAGCGCTTTGTGTCATGCGTTGGCCATTGACAAATGTCCCGCCTGTGGAATTTAGGTCGAAAATCGAAAAGTGGTTGCGAACATATCGTATCTGGGCATGATAACGGGATATGCGTGGGTCGTCCAAAACGAGGTGATTATCGAATCGGCGACCAATATTTGTGACTGCCTGATCGAGGGTAAAGACATCTGTCCCGCCAACGATCAAAAAGGCGGCCTGTACATGATTGTTTTCGCCATTTGCAGACATGTTTTGAGTTTCAGCCACGCTTTCTGGTTTATTGATACGTACATCTAAACTATCAATTGCGATAGATGAATCCGTGCCGAGCGTTACGGAAGGTGCTTTTAAATCTTTGAGGCTCATTTCACTGGTCACGAGTCGGATCACTTTGGTAAGAGCCACCATCAAGCGTGGGTCCTGCTGCCATTGTTCCAATGTTGATGGGTGTACAACCAATAGGAACTCATTTGGAATGGGATTGTCTTGCTGGCTTATACCGTTAGTTATTAAATTGGCTCTCAAGGTCTCTGCCATGCGCTGGACAATTCGATCTTGAGCCCATGGCTTTGGCAGGTACTCCACCAAGTGTATCTCAATCAAGGTTTGCAATCTTCTTTCGATATCATTCAGTTGAATGCTCATAAAATTCCCTTTGGCGTTATCGAAGTAATTATAGGGTTTTGTGTAATAATTTGCAATGCCGCGCATTGTACCATTTTCCAATGATGCATCGCGTGCTGGGAGAAAACGTTCATTCCTATTTCTTTGAAGAGCGCTTGATATTGCTAATGAGAAAATTATCAGAGATTTTATATCCGTGGTGAATAACCATGATGACAATCAGGAAAAAAAGTTATAATTCGCCATGTTAAATGGAGGTACGATGGCATTGCCACTTGTTTTGCTCGCACACCCTCTCCCAACTGAATGGATTTCTTCGCTTCAGGGCCGTGTTCGGTTATTGGTTGGACCAGCCGAGCCACCAGGGTTTGCCCCACATTTGTTGGAGCAATTGGGAGCAGCCGAAGGCATTCTGTGCCTGCTAATTGACCGGGTAGATCAGGGCTTATTAGATGCGGCCCCTTGTTTGCGCGTCGTAAGTAACATGGCGGTTGGTTTCGATAATATTGATATTGCGGCCTGTTCCCGCAAGGGTATCCCAGTTGGAAATACTCCTGGGGTCCTGACGGATGCCACTGCTGATCTGACTATAGCCCTGTTGTTGTCCGCCGCTCGAATTCTACCAAAGGCTGCTATGGACGCTCGCGATGGGTTTTGGCAAACGTGGTCACCTACCGGTTGGTTGGGAGCTGATCTGCGTGGTGCTACCTTGGGCATTGTGGGCATGGGAAAAATTGGAAAGGCAGTAGCTGAGCGAGCCAGAGGCTTTGGGTTAAAAATTATATATACAGATTCGCTAAATTTTCCTGAAGTCGAATCTAACTTCGCAGCCGAATATCGCCCTCTGGATGGTTTACTTGGCGAAAGCGATTTCATCAGTTTACATTGTCCATTAACTTCGCAAACGAGGGGTGCGATTGATGAAATGGCCTTGAAGAAAATGAAACCTAGCGCCATATTGATCAATACCGCCCGTGGACCGATCGTTGTTCATGATGCGCTTGTCCGTGCCCTACGTGAAGGTTGGATTAGGGCCGCCGCCTTGGATGTGACTGACCCGGAGCCTCTCCCACCACAACACCCCTTGTACGATCTGCCGAACTGCCTGATTGTGCCCCATATTGGTTCTGCTACTTACGGTACTCGCCGCCGCATGGCGGAGATGGCTTGCGAAAACTTATTAGCCGGGCTTGAAGGGGGTAAACTTCCAAACCATGTTAATCCGGAAGTCTACCTGGATTAAATTAAAACTTCCGGAAAGTTTAAAATCTCCGAAAGTTTTTGGTTTTATCTTGGGATTGGCTTTCCGCAGCTTGGACAATTATTTTCGCCTCTCAATACAACAAATCCGCAGACTGCACAGGTGCGTGGTTGGATGTTGCCTAGAGGTGCACCGCACGCAATACAACTGCCTTCTCCTACGGGGTTTGCTGTCCCGCAGAACAGGCATTCCAGACGTTGTAAGCGCTCAGAAATTTGTGTACTGGATCTGTGTGCTTGCGCCACTGAGCCAATCACTTGCCAGACCTTTTCGTGGATCTGCAAATTTTCGACATCCTGGGCAAGATCATCCAGTCGTCCGAGAAGATTCCATGGATTCATCAGAGTGGCAATGACGGTCTGCCCCATGCTGGCGGCAACGCCTAACCAGGCTTGCTCGCTAACAGACACTGCTATGCCGTCATCCACCTTTTTGAGTTGAACGGTCACCGCAGTTTCCCCGCCGCTGGAAGCACCGGGTCGAGTGGCTATTTGTACTCTTACTTCATCGTTTTTTCCGATGATTTGAGTACGCAGGTTGCCGCGATTGAAAGAAGCCAATAGAGCTTCGGCAAGATCGGTAGGGGTCATGTCGCCGTGATAAATTCGCTGTTCCATAGTTTCGATTATAATCACCTTTGTGAAATTTGGCAGGTATAGGTGTGTTGATGCGCATTTTCTTAAAACTTTGGTTATTAATCATTTTTTTGTTTGGACTTTCTGTTATGCTATTTAACGTACCTGCATCCCAAAAGGTTGCAGCGCAACAACCTACCGGTTCAGTACCAACGGTGACGGGCACGCCAACTGGGCCAACCATCAAGGTTACTTACGCCGAACAAATCAATGTTCGTTCAGGGCCGAGTTCGTATCTTTACACGGCCATCGGCGTACTGCTTTCAGGTGAAACGGCTCCTGCGATTGGTCGATCGCCGGGAGGGGATTGGATCCAGATCCGCTATGTGGGTGTTCCAGGGAATGTGGGTTGGGTGTATGCCCCGCTGGTGGGGCTATCAGCGAATGCTAATCTGGCAATCGTAGAACCGCCTCCCACCCCCACGCCAGCAACTACACCGACGATTGATCCTACGTTGGCGGCTGCTTTCATTCCACAATTCACTCCTACACGTTTACCAACCTTTACCCCGCCGGGGATTCTAGTTATTCCCACCTACGAAAACATCGGACCTCAAACTGGCGGGGTACCGCTTGGCCTGGTCATTGTCATCCTGATTCTCATTGGTGGTTTTGGGGCTCTGATTTCATTCTTGCGTGGGCGTTGATGGAGCCGGTTAGATAAAAAAAGAGACCAGGCATAAAGCCTTGTCTCTTGTGGGCAAAGGAAGGGGTTGTTAGTTACTTGCAGCCACAGCTTCCGCCGCAACCAGAGCTTGAACCCTCAGATTCTGAGCGGTTTTCAGAACCACAGGCACAATTGCCGGTATTGGATGGGCTGTCTACGACGAAACCAGCACCGCGGACGGGGTCATTGACGAAATCAACTGTTGCCCCTCGTAAATATTCCATTGACTGATCATCTACGACCAGTTGGACATCCAGGGAGCGAAAAGTAAGGTCGTTTTCGCGGATGTTATTGTCAAGTGCCATTCCGAAGCTGACACCACTACAACTGCCCCCAGCTACATATACTCGTAAAGAGTAACCTTCAAGTTTTCGTTCGGTCAAGATACCACGCACAGCTTCAACAGCGCTGGCGGACATGGTGACAGTATTCATATTTTCTTGCGTTGTGCTTTCGATTTCTTGTAACATGGTTGTCTCCTTCTATATCCGCTAAATTGGACGCATTATATCAAGTTTGCGCAGGTCTGTCAATATAAAAAGCCTCGCTAAAAGGCGAGGCTTTTGGTTGGAGATGTGCTTATGCGGTTGGCAGACGATTCTTTAACGTGCGTTTTAAAATTTCATCTTGGGCGTGGTCGGATGACTTACCTTTTTTGGATTTGGCGGCTTTTTCCGCTTTGGCGCGATCCAGCGCAGCCTGCCAGGCTAATTCGAAAACGGTTGGTTCCGGTTCGGATGGCGGTTCAATACCCATATCAAAGCTTTCAACACGCGACTTACCTTTTTTACTGGGCCGTTTGTGCTCAGGACGAGGAGTAGGAGCCTGTTCGATTTCTTCTTTTTCCTCTGGCTTGGGTAGAACTGCTTTCATGCTCAAGCGGATTTGCTTTTTCTTGCGATCAACATCCAGGATCATCACATCAATCTCATCGCCTTCTTTGACGACATCGCCGGGAGTCTTGACGTAACCATGAGCCATTTCGCTGATGTGGACGAGCCCGGGGCGTTCTGCCCCAATCTCCACAAATGCGCCATAAGTTTCGATGCGTACAACTTTGCCTTTTACGATCAGTTCGGGTTTGAGCTCGCGCCAATCCATGCCAACAGGTTCTATCATTGTCAACTCAACGCGATCTGCTTTAACTTTTCGAACCCAAACATCCACAGTCTGACCGACCTGGACAACGTCTTCGACACGTTTTACTGGGGTTTCAGAAAGCTGAGAGATGTGGATGATACCCGGGATTTCCATGCTGAGGTCGACGAGCACGCCCGCGAGAGTAGTTTTAATAACTTTCCCCGTCAGCTTTGTTTTAGGCTTTAAGTCGTTAGCAGGGCTAACAACGGTTTCTTGTTTTAAGTCGCTGGTGGGGGTAGTGATGGTTTCTGCCGAGGAAGTCATAGGTTTTCTCCTAAATTAAGGGAATAATGCCGAAGATTGATTATACTATATTCTCAATAAATGTCAATTGGCAATTGTCTGGACTTGTGTGGATTTGAACGAATGTATGGGAAAAACGGGCAAAACCGTTGACTTAACAGCAATTGAAGAGTAATATTTTGTAAGAAAAAGACAACAAAGAGGGCTACCATGTACAAAATCGACAATATTGATTTTGAAATTGTTAACATGTTGA
This sequence comes from uncultured Anaerolinea sp., assembly GCA_964536185.1. Classification (GTDB taxonomy): domain Bacteria; phylum Chloroflexota; class Anaerolineae; order Anaerolineales; family Villigracilaceae; genus UBA5195. The sequence continues at coordinate 60,176 of CAZHWV010000003.1, forward strand.
TGGAAGATGGCAGGATGCGCGCAGCAGAGATTGCCCGGCGTCTTGGCAATAAATCTGAGCGAGCAGTTCGCTACAGAATTGACCGCATGATTGAAAACAATGTAATCAGGCTTAGCGCTATTGTCAACCCAAAAGGTCTCGGAATGAATGTCGTGGCAGATGTGCTGCTGGAAGTCGAGTCTGATTCAATCCTGGATGTAGCAAAAAGAATGACTGAATATGAAAATATAAGCTATGTGGCCTGTTCAATTGGTGAAACTGATATCAGCGTGCAGGTACTGGCTGGTGATACAACAGAAGTATATCGGTTCGTTACGGAGGTGATAGGGAAAATCCCGGGAGTGCGTAAAACAACAACTTCAATTGTGCCATTGGTTCTTAAGGATATATTTCAGTGGAGAATTCCACCCAGTATGGTGGATGCGAACTTAGTCGAAGAATAAATTTCAGAATATTGGAGTATGCTCATGAAAAATTTTGAAAAAAATGCAGAAGTTCAGTCGCGGGCTGAAAAAGTGCTGCCCCTCGGAGTAAATTCAAATTTTCGTTATTGGGGTCAGGGGATAACCCCATATGTTAAAAAGGGCAAAGGATCTCACTTATGGGATGTAGCTGGGAATGAATATATTGATTATCGTATGGCGTTTGGTCCCATTATTTTGGGCCATGCATACGATGAAGTTGATGCCAAAGTAATTGAAGAAGTGAAGACGGGCGTGTTGTTTGCGATGACCGGTGAACTGGAACTGGATGTCGCAGAGATGATCGTGGAAATGTGCCCGGGTATCGAAATGGTAAGAATGGCTTGCTCTGGTACCGAAGCTACGATGCATGCCATCCGGGTGGCCAGAGCGTTTACCGGGCGAGAGATCATTCTAAAGTTTGAGGGGAATTACCATGGTTTTCATGATCACACGTTATGGTCCACGTACGCCCCGGTGGAAGCATATGGCAACCGGCGCAGTCCCATCCCGGTGCCGGCTTCGTCAGGTATTCCCCGGGTTTTAGGTGAGAAAATCATCACCTTACCGTTTAATGATTTTGAGGGGTTTGAGCGTGTAATGAAATCTTTTGGCGAACAGATCGCGGCTGTTATTACCGAGCCATGCCAGGGTAACTGCGGAGCGATTTTACCTCGTCCTGGTTTTCTGGAATTGATCCGCCAGAGAACCACGGAGTACGGCACTGTCTTTATACTTGATGAAGTCAAAACTGGTTTCCGGATCGCCAAAGGTGGCGCTCAGGAATATTACAATTTAAAACCCGATCTGGCTACTTATGCCAAGGCGCTTGGTAATGGTTATCCGGTGGCAGCTTTCGGTGGAAAGAAAGAGATCATGAGCATTATTGGGCATGGTGTTTCACAGGGTGGAACCTATACAAATAACAAGCCTGGCATTGCAGGTGCGTACGCAACTCTAAAAGTGCTGAAGAATGAGCCGGTTTTTGAGACCATTAATAAGCGTGGTGGTCGCTTGATGAAAGGGTTGGAAGAAATATTTGAGGATAAAAGTATTCCAGTTGTATTTAATGGTTACCCTGGAATGTTCTCTTTTGCATTGGGTGTAGAAAGTATCACTTGTCAGCGTGACTGGTCAGTCAGCGATCGCGAATACTATCTACGCCTCGCAGAAGCTGCGATCGAACGCGGGGTCATGCCCGATTTTGATGCGCGTGAACCTTGGTTTTTATGCTATTCACATACCGATGCGGATATTGATAAAACACTTGAAGTCTATGCGGAAATTGTCAACATTGTAAAGTAATGCTGCAAACTGGTAATTGGGAATCGGCAGGGTTCAAAACGAATTTTCTTTCAACAGGAGTACGGAATGACCAAGTTAACATCACAAGAAATTGTGGAAATGAACCGGGAATACACGTTTTTTTCATGGTCTGTCCAGGGTCAAGTGAATCCCATTCCGGTGGAAAAAGCCGAAGGAGTTTACTTCTGGGATGTTGATGGGACGCGTTACCTTGATTTTTCTTCACAGCTGATGAACACCAATATTGGTCACCAGCATCCCAAGGTGGTCAAGGCTATTCAAGATCAGGCAGCAAAATTGTGCTTTGTGCATCCGGGAAATGCGACGGATGTTCGTGGCTTATTAGGCAAAAAGCTTGCCGAGGTTACCCCGGGTGATTTGAAGAAGACCTTTTTTGCTTTGGGTGGCTCTGAAGCGAATGAGAATGCCATCAAGATTGCGCGCTTTTACACAGGACGCCATAAAATCCTGGCCCGATATCGCTCTTATCATGGCGCCACGCATGGTTCGATTGCTCTGACCGGTGATTACCGCCGCCTGGCTGTCGAACCAGTTATGCCGGGAGGGGTGCATTTCCTCGATCCTTTCTGTTACCGCTGCCCATTTGGACAGAAGCCCGATGCGTGTAAACGTGAGTGCATCGCGCATCTCGAGGAAGTGATCAAGTATGAAGGCCCCGATAAAATTGCAGCTATTATCATGGAAGGCGTGGTGGGTTCGAATGGGCTGATCGTGCCGCCTGATGATTACTGGCCGCGTGTCCGTGAAATTTGTGACAAATACGGTATTCTGCTTATCTCGGATGAAGTTATGAGCGGCTGGGGTCGAACGGGTAAATGGTTTGCTGTCGATAATTGGGGCGTGACCCCGGATATCATTACGACGGCAAAGGGCATCACCAGCGGATATGTGCCGCTCGGCGCAGTTATTGTGTCTGAAAAGATAGCCAAATTCTTTGATGATAAGTATCTTTATGCAGGTCTCACTTATAACGGACATGCCTTAGCCTGCGCTGCTGCCTTAGCGAGCATTGAAGTATACGAAGAAGAACATCTGATGGATAATGCTGTTACCCAGGGTAAGTATCTGGGTCAAGCCTTGGAAGGGCTAAAACAGCGTCATGTTTCGATTGGTGACGTCCGTTATATTGGCCTGTTTTCGACCATCGAATTGGTTGTCAACCGCGAAACCAAGGAAATTATGCCTGCGGCTGTGATGGCTGAAGTGGGCAAAACCTTACGCCAGAACGGATTGTTTACCTTTATTATGGCAAATAATATGGGCAGCATGCTGTTTATCGTCCCACCGCTGTGCATCACCCAAGCCCAGTTGGATGAAGGCCTGGCAATTGTTGAGAAAGCGTTGGATGTAGCCGATAAGCAGGTCAAATAACCATCAGCTAAGCCTTTCCCGGATTGGGAAAGCGGAGAACATAATCAAAATGATGAAAATATTGAATTACATCAATGGCGAATGGATTGAGCCGAAGGTTAGCGAGTATGTCGATGTGATCAACCCGGCCACGGGTATGGTGGAAGCTCGTACTCCGATGTGCGGCAAAGAAGCCGTGCAGGCTGCGGCGCAGGCAGCTTCAGATGCTTTGCCCGGCTGGCGCGGAATTCCAGCCCAGGACCGCGTTCAATACCTGTTTAAATTTAAATTCCTGCTTGAAGAGAGTCTGGATGAAATCACCCGGACAATCACGAATGAATGTGGCAAAACTTACGAAGAGGCAAAAGCTGAGATGCGCCGCGCCATCGAGAATGTGGAGGTGGCCTGTGGCATACCGATGATGAGCAAAGGCGAGATCAGCGAAGATATCGCTCCTGGTATTGATGAAATTATGCTGCGCCAACCTGTAGGGGTTTGTGCAACGATCGCGCCATTCAATTTTCCGGGCATGATTCCGTTCTGGTACCTGCCTTATGTCCTGGCGACTGGCAATACTTATATTCTGAAGCCTTCCGAACGGGTGCCGATGACCATGATGGTGATTTTCCGTCTGGTAGAAAAGCTCGGTTTACCGAAGGGCGTGATCAACATGGTTCATGGAGGTAAAGACGCAGTGGATGGGATCCTTGACCACTCGGCCATCCGCGCGATTACCTTTGTGGGTTCATCGACTACTGCTCGTTATATCTACCGGCGTGCGGCGGAAAATGGTAAGCGAGTTCAGGCGCAAGGTGGGGCCAAGAACCCGGTTATCGTGATGCCAGATGCGGACATGGAAATGGCAACCAAAATTATAGCTGATTCAGCTTTTGGTTGCGCCGGTCAGCGCTGTCTCGCAGTTTCGTGGGCGGTGACTGTTGGCGAGGCGCGTAATGCTTTTATGGAATTGATCTGCGATGCAGCGGCTACTCGCAAGGTTGGTTATGGCTTGGATGAGGGCGTGCAGATGGGACCGGTAATCAATCCGGCCAGTCAGGCGCGCATCGAGCATTTGATCGGAAAAGGCGTCAGCGATGGGGCTACTGTCCCGGTGGATGGGCGCGGTACCATCATAAAGGGTTATGAAAAGGGTGCCTTTGTGCGTCCCACCATTCTCGCGGACGTAAAGCCGGGCAGCGAACTCTCTGGGATTGAAATTTTTGGGCCGGTGCTCAGCCTGATGCATGTCAATACGATTGAAGAAGCAATTACCCTGGCAAATTCCGGCCAATATGGCAACCAGGCAAGTCTGTTCACTTCCAGCGGGTCAGCAGCGCGTAAATTCCGTTACGAAGTGGATGCGGGTAATATTGGCATCAACATTGGCGTCGCGGCTCCGATGGCATTCTTCCCCTTCTCGGGTTGGAAAGATTCCTTCTTTGGCGATATGCACGGTCAGGGTATGGACGCTGTCGAGTTTTTTACCCAGAAGAAGATTGTGGTCGAACGTTGGCCAAAAGATTGGACGCGAAAATTCTAAATTGTTGTGGCTGGGGTAGAACACCTATCCAGCGAAATGTTGAGGAAAAATGGCGTGATTTTTATTAGTTGGTAAATTCAACCAGTGTCAGCTAGAAAAAAATTCTAAAGGAGATTAAACTATGAAAGTGTTACTTGTTGGTGTTGGTGGAGTGGGTGAGGCGATTGCTCAAATGGCGAAGCGCCGCCAATGGGTGGAGCAAATGGTTTTGACTGATTACAACGTGAAGCGTGCTGAGGAAATTCAGGCTAAGCTGGGTGACAACCAACGTTTCCCGGTGGAATTCATAGACGCCAGTAAACAGGAAATGATCGAGGATTTGGCCAGAAAATACCAGGTTGACCTGATCATGAATGCGGTTGACCCGGTCTTCAATGAGCAGATTTTTGATGCAGCCTTTAATGCGGGTGTGATCTATATGGATATGGCGATGACGCTCTCGACACCGCATTCTAAGGATCCTTTCAATCAGTGTGGTATCAAGTTGGGCGATTACCAGTTTGAACGCGCTAAGAAATGGGAAGAAAAAAAACTTCTGGCGCTGGTTGGCATTGGGGTGGAACCGGGCATGGCGGATGTCTTTGCTCGTTATGCTCAGGATCACCTTTTTGATGAAATTGAAGAGCTTGGTATTCGCGATGGCGCAAACATCGAAATCAAAGGTTACGAATTTGCCCCGAACTTCTCGATTTGGACGACCATTGAAGAATGTCTGAATCCTCCCGTCATCTGGGAAAAGGAAAAGGGTTGGTTCACCACAGCCCCCTTCTCGGAACCAGAAGTGTTTGACTTCCCCGGTGGTATTGGCAAGGTTGAAGTGGTCAATGTGGAGCACGAGGAGGTCCTGCTTATGCCACGTTGGGTCAAGGCCAAACGCGCCACTTTCAAATATGGTCTGGGTGACCAATTCATTGGCGTGTTAAAGACCCTGCACATGTTGGGTCTCGATAATAAAGAGAAAATCAATGTCAAAGGTGTTCAGGTTGCTCCGCGCGATGTCGTCGCTGCATGTCTGCCTGACCCGGCTTATCTTGGTGAGAAGATGTCTGGCAAGACCTGTGCCGGAACCTGGGTAAAAGGTAAAAAAGATGGCAAGCCGCGCGAAGTTTACCTGTACCAGGTAGCGGATAACGCAGAGTGTATGCAAGAATGGGGTTGCCAGGCTGTTGTTGCTCAGACCGCCTTTAGCGCCGTTATCGCAATGGATTTGCTCAAGCATGGCGTGTGGAAAGGTGTGGGCGTGCTTGGCCCGGAAGCCTTCCCGCCTGATCCGTTTATGGAGAAGATGGCCGAGTACGGCTTCCCGTATGGTCTCAAAGAGATGACGCCCAAATCCTAAACAGGATTTGTACTGATCTGGGCGAATGGGTATGATGAGATAACTTGTTCGCTCAGATTTCGTTTGCTATCAAAAAATAATCGAGGATGTATGCTATGGCTGAAAAGAAAAGTAACAATGGTCTGGCTATCCAGAGTGAGGCTCAAAAGCTAAAGCGCGGGATAACGCTTATCCCGCTGGTGGGTCTCATTTATTTTACGGTTAGCGGTGGATCTTTTGGTATCGAACCTCTGGTGGGTTATGCCGGGCCGGGTTTGGCGATTTTGCTGATCATCTTAACCCCTTTCATTTTTAGCTTGCCTAACCTGTTGATTGTGCAGGAACTTCAAACCATGATGCCGGTCCAGGGTGGTTATTATCACTGGGTCAAGCGCGCCTTTGGGCCATTTGCAGGTTTCCTGGCAGGTTGGAATAACTGGGTAGTATCCTGGTTGGATGTCTCGATTTATCCGGTTTTTGCTGCTCTTTACTTGAGCGCATTTATTCCTGCTCTGGATGAAGGCGCGGTAATTTTCGGGATTGATTTTTCAGCAGGCTTTTTGCAATGGCTGGTAGCTGTGATTATGATTTGGTTTGTAGCCTGGCTCCAGATTCGCGGCTCTCGTGTGACCGGGTTGTTCACTAACTCGCTGGGTGTGCTGATGATTATCCCTCTGGTGATTCTAACCATTTTGGGATTTTATGCCTGGTTTAAATCTGGTGCCACACCCCAATTGCCTTTCCTCCCGAGAGGGGATGAAATCAACTTTGACTCGTTGACGGCTGCTTTTGGCACTGGACTGTTTGTGGTGATGTGGAATTACATGGGCTGGGAACTGCCCTCAGCTGCCGGAGATGAAGTGGTTGAGCCTCGAAAAACCTATCCGCGCGCTATGGCCATCGTTCTGGTACTGGCGGTTTTCACTTATGCCCTACCGGTGATCGGGTCATTGTATGGCGGCGCTGGAGCAGAAGGCCGCTATGCGCTCTGGGGTATCGAGGCCAGTAATGAAGAAGTTGGAATCGCCTCTGACGTGGAAGGTTTTGGCGTGACTGCCGAACAGATTGACAATTGGGGTGTCTCGTCATCCACAGATGCCACGGGCTGGGAATTCCCCCAGATTGGGCAGATGGTGGCTGCAAAAATTACTGGTGATCCAAACTCGGCGCTGGGATTGTTCATGGTCACAATTTTGACGATTTCAGCGGTGCTTTCTATGACAGGGTTGTTTATTGGGAACAGCCTGGGTGGTAGCCGCGTGCCTTTTGCCCTGGCCGAAGATGGGATGTTCCCGCGTTGGATGGTGAAGGTTCATTCCAAATTTGGTTCACCATATGTGGCAATTTTGGTGGTGAGTGTCATTTATACAATTTTCGCCACCAATGCATTTGCGTTCCTGGTTGTCGCAGATGTGTTTTTACAACTACTGGTTGTCCTGGCCGAAGTGGCTGCGCTTTGGGTGCTCCGACGCACCGAACCAAATCGCCCTTGCACCCGGGTTCCCGGTGGCATGCTTGGCCTGGTTTTGGCTTCGTTTAGCCTGACAGCGATTATCTTGATTGCCTTTGCCAGCCAAATTATCGCGGAAGGTTGGGGCTCCATTGGTGTGGCATTGGGTCTAATGGCGATTGGTGTAGTGCTTTATTTCCCGATTCGCAGGTATTATAAACCAGGTATCCCGGACGTTGACCCATTCGAAATAGGTGTAGATTAACAATACTTAAAGAAGTCCCGCTTTTGTTTACGACAAGAACGGGACTTCTTTTGTCAGAAGAGGGTGATAAACAGGTATTCCGTTGCCGAAACGGAGTTCGGCTTTGTGTTTTCCGCTGCTAGACCGTATAATACGGGCATTGAGAATTGCCCGTCCAATATTATTTATTAAGGAGAATCCCCCATGCCAAACGGTTATAACGGAAAAATCCTGCACGTAGATCTGACCCACTCCAGACTGACTGTGGAAACACCCCCCGAATCATTCTACCGGATGTATATGGGCGGCTCCGCGATGGGTCTTTACTATATATTGAAAGATATGCCCAAAGGGGCAGATGCGCTCGGCCCCAATAATGTGCTAACCGTGATGACAGGCGTCACCACCGGCGCGGCAATTTCAGGCCAGAGCCGCATTAACGTCAATGCCAAATCTCCCATTTCGGGGGGTATCGGCGATTCACAGGGCGGTGGCTTCTTCCCGGCCGAATTCAAATTCGCTGGTTTTGATGGGCTCGTTATCAAAGGCAAGGCGACAAAACCGGTTTATCTGTGGATCAAAGACGGCGTATTTGAGTTAAAAGATGCCGCGCACCTGGCTGGCAAGCTGACCGGTGAAGTCGAATCCGAATTAAAGCGGGAATTGGGTGATGATAAAGTTGAAATCTTGCAGCATGGTCCGGCTGCTGAGAAGGGCATACTCTTTTCCAGCTTGTTGAGCATGTCCAATCGAAATAACGGACGCACGGGCATGGGGTTGGTGATGGCCTCCAAGAATTTGAAGGCGGTGGTTGTGCGTGGTACTCACAAACCTACCCTGGCCGATCCTAAAGCCCTGACCGCCCTCAATCGTGAAGGACCCAAGCGTATGCTTGACAATGGTGACGTGGCTGGATTGGCCAAATATGGCACTGCCAGCGTGGTCATGCCGCAGAATTCCATGGGGAGCCTGCCGACCCGCAACTATAACGAGGCCTCTTTTGAGTTTGCTGAGAGCATCAGCGGCGAAAAAATGTATGATGAGTATTTGTTAGGCGCCAAAACTGGAAAACAGGATAAGCAGGGCCGTGATACCTGTTATTCGTGCATTGTGCGCTGCAAGCGCGTGGTGGAATTGGATGGAAAATATGCGGTTGATGGGCAGTATGGCGGCCCGGAATACGAAACCATTGGCACCTTCGGTTCTTATTGCGCTGTGACAGACCTGGCGGCAATTTCGCTGGCCAACCAGATTTGCAATGAACACGCCGTTGATACGATTGCATGCGGCGCAACGATTGCCTTTGCTATGGAATGTTTTGAGAAGGGTATTATTTCCACAGAGCAAACTGGTGGTATTAAATTGAATTTTGGCGATGCGGATGCAATGCTGGATGTGTTGCGCCAGATCGTCACGGCTTCGACACCCTTTGGGAAACTGCTTGGACAGGGTTCACAACGCGTGGCTGAGGTCTGGGGCAATGGCGCGGATGAGTGTCTGACTACCGTCAAGGGTGCAGAATCCCCTGCACATATGCCACAGGCCAAGCGCTCGCTTGGTTTGATCTATGCTGTCAATCCCTTTGGTGCGGATCATCAATCCAGCGAGCATGATTGGATGATCGAAGAGGGCATCGCTTCTGATTTGTACATGAGCCGCCTGGCTGAGTTAGGTTTGGAAGAACGTTTACCGCCCTTGTCACTGGGTAAGGCAAAAGTGAAGTTCTCTTATTTGACAGAACTTTTTTACTCGATGCTGGATAGCGTGGAACTTTGTCAGTTCGTCTGGGGTCCTGCTTGGAATCTGTATGGCCCGCAGGATACTGCCAATCTGGTTAAAGCGGTGACAGGTTGGGATACCAGCGTGGACGAATTAATGAAAGTCGGCGCGCGACGTCTGAATCTGATGCGGACCTTTAATAGCCGCGAAGGATTGGATCGCAAGGATGATAAACTTCCCAAGAAATTTTTCAAAGCCTTGCAGGGTGATGGGCCAAGCGCTGGAATAGCCCTTAGTCACGATGAAATTGAAGCTGCGTTGGATGAGTATTACAAGCTTGCAGGTTGGACGAACAATGGTGTGCCGACCAAAACCTCGTTACAGCAGTTGGGTCTCGGTTGGGCGGCAGACTTGATTTAGGCGAAGGCTGAATATTCGTTAGCCTGAAAAATCAAAGCCTCGATTGTTAGCTGGAATACCCTGTTGAAATAACAACCTTGTAGATAATTATATCTTGAGACCTCCATTATAAAAATTGCCACCGGAGTGTGAAAAACATGTCATCTCTTTACGAACAAAATTTTCCGCACATGTCCCCTGTTTGGTCGCGTATTTTCCCACTCGAAGCCGAACGGGCTGAAGGGTCATATATCTATGCCGTCGACGGCAAAAAATACCTTGATTTTACCTGTGGTATTGGGGTAACCAATACAGGTCACTGCCATCCCAAAGTGGTGGCAGCCATTCGTGAACAGGCTGGGCTGTTTTTGCATGCACAGGCAAATATTGTTGTTCATCAGCCCATGTTGCAATTGATCGATGAAGTCCGCAAGATTGTTCCGCCTGCTATTGACGGGTTCTTTTTTAGCAATTCGGGCGCAGAAGCGGTCGAGGGCGCTGTAAAACTGGCTCGCGCTGCCACAGGTAAGCAAGCTGTGATCGTCTTTACCGGGTCTTTTCACGGGCGTACTGCGGGAACCATGGCGCTGACCACTTCCAAAACGGGCTATAAAGGCGTCTCCCAGTTGCTGCCTTCCGGTGTTTATGTCGCACCCTTTCCGTATGCCTTTCGCCTGGGGATGAGTGTAGAAGAAGCCAGCCAGTATTCCCTGGCTGCACTGGAAGAACTGCTGATCACTCAGATCTCCCCGGTGGATACCGCAGCAATTCTGATCGAACCGGTGCTTGGCGAAGGCGGTTATGTTGTTCCACCTGCCTCTTTCCTGAGGGGGTTGCGTGAAATTTGCGATAAAAATGGTATTTTGCTCATTTTCGATGAAATCCAGAGCGGTTTTGGGCGCACTGGTCAGTGGTTTGCCCAGGATCACTTTGGCGTCGTGCCCGATATTATGACGGTTGCCAAGGGTATTGCTTCCGGTATGCCGCTCTCGGGTGTCTTTAGCCGTCTCGACCTGATGAAAAAATGGCCAATCGGCTCACATGGTGGCACCTACGGCGGTAATGCTGTTGCGATGGCGGCGGGCGTTGCCACCATTCGCGCCATGCGGGACGAGAAAATGCTCGAAAATGCCAATGCTCGTGGTTTGCAGCTCCAAACCGGGTTGCGTAAATTGCAGGAAGAGTACCCTGGGATTGGTGATGTTCGCGGACTGGGGCTGATGATTGGCACTGAGTTTGTGGATGCAAAAGGAAAACCGGACAAGGCCACTGTCAAGGCAATTGTTCATTCGGCTGAGGAAAAAGGTTTGCTGCTGCTGTCCTGCGGGACCTACGACAATACCATCCGTTGGATCCCAGCACTGAATGTGAGCTCGGAGCAGGTAAATGATGCCTTGCAAATATTTGAGGCAGCGCTGCAGGAAGTCAAAAGATAACACTCGAATCTGATAGAGATTTTGCCTCCTAGACCTTTTTTTCGATTGGTGGAACATGGCACAAGTAGATCGTTCCCGTTTGGAACAACTTATTCGGGCTGAGGAAGCCCTCTTTCAGGATACGCACCCAAAGTCTTTTGAGCTTTACCAGCGCGCCAGGAAATCTCTGCATGGCGGTGTGCCAATGCTCTGGATGATCCGTTGGGCTGGTTCCTTTCCGCTGTTTGTTAAGGAAGCTAAAGGAGCACACTTCACCGACGTTGACAACAAGGACTATATCGATTTTTGCCTGGGCGATACTGGCGCGATGACAGGACATGCTCCTGCGTCGACTGTACAGGCTATTAAGGACCAGTTAGAAAAGGGCAGCACGCTGATGCTGCCTTTTGAAGATGTTATTGCTGTTGGCGAAGAACTTCAACGCCGATTTGGTCTGCCCTACTGGCAGTTTGCGCTTACAGCTACAGATGCCAATCGGTTTGTCCTACGCATGGCGCGTATGATCACGAGCCGCCCGAAGGTGCTTGTTTTTAATTATTGTTATCACGGTTCGGTGGATGAGACCTTCATCATCTTGGACGAAGAAGGTACGCCCATGCCGCGTCCTAATAACATCGGACCGCAGATCGACCCGACTTATACCACCAAGGTGATCGAATTTAATGATGTTGCCGCGCTCGAGACGGCACTTTCCGCGGGCGATGTGGCTGCTGTACTGGCAGAACCCGTCATGACCAATATCGGCATTATCCATCCACTTCCTGGATTTCATGAGGAAATGCGCAAGATTACCCGCCAATATGGCAGCCTGCTGATTATTGACGAGACTCATACCATCTGCAGTGGTCCTGGCGGTTATACTGCTGCTTTTGGGCTACAGCCAGATTTCCTGACCCTGGGTAAGCCCATCGCGGGCGGTCTCCCTGCCTCGATTTACGGGTTCACGCAGGAAGTGGCTGATCGTTTTGATGCCCAGTTGGTTAAAGACGACTCGGATGTGGGCGGGATCGGTGGAACCCTGGCGGGGAATGCCCTGTCGATAGCCGCAATGAAGGCAACTTTTGAGCAGGTACTTACCCCTGCTTTTTATGAGAAAGCTTTCGCCCTGCAGGAAAAATTTACCAGTGGGGTAGAGTCTGTCATCCAGGAATTTGGGCTACCCTGGATTGTCAAACGCCTGGGTAACCGCTCAGAATACTGGTTCAGGCCAACACCACCCAAAAATGGAGGCGAGGCCGCGGCGGCAATTGACCATGAGCTTGACCGTTTTATGCACTTGTACGCCCTCAACCGGGGTATTCTGATGACGCCATTCCACAACATGGCCTTGATCTGCCCCGATACAACACCGGAAGATGTGGAGTATCACACGCGGGTGTTCCGTGAGGCTGTTCAGACTCTATTCTGATATATAGATTGGTAAATTGGAGATATGGCTGTGCATATCTGGCGTATCAACGTAAAGGATCAAGACCTGACCAGGCAACCAGTACCGACCGCCTGGGAAAAATTAGGTGGGCGAGGATTATTGGCGCGTATCATGCTTGATGAGGTCGAGCCGACTTGTGAACCTCTGGGGCCGAGGAACAAATTAATCTTTGCCACCGGTTTGTTGGTGGGACATGCGCTCTCCTCCACAGATCGGATCTCTATTGGGGGCAAATCGCCTCTGACAGGTGGTATCAAGGAGGCCAATGCTGGTGGGCGTACTGGATTTCACATGGCGAGCATGGGTATCCAGGCCCTTATCATTGAAGGAGTGCCTGCCAAAGCAGGTCTCTGGATTCTCCATTTGAGCCAGGCTGGGGCTAAATGGGAGCCTGCAGGTGATTTGGCTGGCCTGGGTGTGTACACTTCTGCCCAAAAACTGGTTGAGAAATTTGGGGAAAAAGTTGCCATTGCATTGATTGGCCCAGGCGGTGAGATGAAGCTCTCGGCGGCTGGCATTCAAAATCTTGACAAGGACAAGGTGCCCGCTCGAATTGCTGCCCGCGGTGGTTTAGGCGCGGTTATGGCGACTAAGGGTTTAAAGGCTATCGTTTTTGATAACAGCGGCGGGCAGAAGCCGCCGGTTCTTGACCCTGAAAGTTATAAGCGTGCCCAGAAAGATTATACAACGCAGCTAATGGCCCATCCACAGACTGCGCTTTATCGTGATTATGGCACGCAGGCCATGCCTCAAATGACGGATGGATTTGGGGCTTTACCGACTCGCAATTTTTCAGCGGGGCATTTCGAGCAGGTGGAGTCTATCAGCGGTGAAACCATGCGGGATCTACTGTTGAATCGCGGTGGTGATTCTAATCCCACGCATGCCTGCATGGCCGGCTGTACAATTCGCTGCTCCAATATCTTTGGCGGTGAGGATGGAAAGACGATCGTTTCCCCGCTTGAATATGAAACTGTCGGTTTGATGGGCTCGAATCTGGGGATCAGCTCTCTGGATGATATTGGCCGACTGAACTGGCAGGTCAATGATCTTGGTTTGGATTCAATCGATATTGGCGCTGCCCTCGGCGTGGCTTGCGAGGCTGGCTTGATGCAGTGGGGGGATGGAAAACGTGGGTTGGAGCTGATCGATGAGATTCGTCGTAATACGCCCCTGGGGCGTATTCTGGGGATGGGCGCAGCTACTGCGGGCAAAGTATTGGGGGTAGAGCGTGTGCCTGTCACCAAGGGTCAGGCAATGAGCGCATACGAGCCGCGTGCAATCAAGGGTACTGGTGTGACTTTTGCCACCACTCCGCAGGGCGCAGACCATACCTGTGGACTCACGATCCGGGCTAAGATCAATCATACAGACCCAAAGGGACAGGCTGCTGTTTCGCTGGGGGCGCAGCTCAATATGGCGGGGTACGACAGCCTGGGCGTCTGTATTTTCGCCGGGTTTGGGTTCGCTGCCGTGCCTACTGCTATTCCGGAACTGATCAAAGCTCGTTATGGTTGGGATGTGCCCGCGAATTTCCTTCAGGAACTTGGTAAACAGACTATCAAGATGGAGCGCGAGTGGAACTGCCGTGCCGGGTTTACCAAGAAGGACGATCGTTTGCCAGAGTGGATGACACGTGAGCCGCTGCCCCCGCTCAATGTG
>CAZHWV010000003.1:74519-89689 GCA_964536185.1 uncultured Anaerolinea sp.
AAGATGATCTGGATAGCATTTACGACAATCTGTAATTTCAATACAATTTAAGTACGGGTATGGTATCAACTGTGTCTTCGGAGAGAAAATGCCAGGTAATGAAAACTTTCATAAAAAAATTCTCGATAGGGTCCGGAAAACTTTCGGTATCCTGCGTGAAATTTTTTCCGAGACACCCCCAGAGCCGATCAAGCAGCCTCAGTTTCTTTTGCGGGCTGGTTTGAATGACAGGCTTGCCAACGTAGATGGTTCATCTCTGGGTAATAAGCCAGTTCCTGCGCGGAAAGCTAGCAGCGCGGGTAAGAATGCCAAGGAAAAAATTGCTCAGAAAACACCTGCCCGCGAGTCCATTTCCCTTTCCGATGTGCACAAACGGTATCTCGAAAATCTAATTACTGCCTATGAATTTGTGTCCTTGCCGGGATTCCATGCTGAAGGCCAGCTTTTGAAAATCCCGCTGGAGAAATTATTTGTGCCGCTTTCTCTTAATGATAAACGCCTTGGATTCATACGTCCTGAACGGGATGATAGTTTTTACGGTGGAGCTGCTGGGCTCAGCCTGTCCAGCGCCTTGCAACGCTATCGGCGTTTAGTAATCATTGGAGGGCCTGGTAGTGGTAAGACCTACTTGCTGCTCAACATATTGCTGGCATATTCCCGGTCGTTGTACGAACAGCGGGAAGGTTCATTTTCTCAAGCCGGGCGGGATGAAAAGAAGCTCTCATCCTCAAGCAAACAGCGTTTAGCAGCCGAAGACGGTCATTTGCCCATCCTGCTATCCCTGCGTGAATTGGGACAATACCTGAAAAAAAGCCACCACAGACCTGGCTTCGACAGCAAGTTACGGTTGCTGAATTATCTGCGCGAATCATGCATGGCGCAGGAACTTTCCTTCCAGGAGAATTTTTTTCACGCGTATTTGGCCTCTGGGAAAGCCGTCATTTTGATGGATGGCCTGGATGAAGTTGATGATTCGCGTTTACGTGAGCGTGTTGCGCGGCTGATCGAAAAGTTCGTCAAGGGTTACCCGGATTGCCGTTATGTCGTTACCAGCCGTCCTTGGGGCTGCGAGGGCGCGGCGCTTCTTGGTGAACAGTTCGGGACCTTACAGATAGGTGATTTCAACTCATCCGAAGCACGCAAGTTTATAAGAAGCTTTTCGATCACAGTCGAGACAGGCTTGATGGGAGTTGAAACCCCCGAAGTATTGGGTCAAGCAAAACAACGCGCGGAAAAACTGGTCAATGATCTGGATAGCAGCCCACGCATGGCGGAACTTGCAGTCAGTCCTCTGGCGCTAACTGTTCTGGCCCTTGTTCAGCGCGAGCGTGATCAGTTACCTGAAAGTCGTCTGGATTTATTCGAATCGGGTCTGCAGGTATTGATGGCAAGCGGGCTGTTCGCGCAGAAAGCCATCCGAAGCAGTCGGGATGTGGCTGAAGGACGCCGGACCTTGGAGATGATCGCCTTCTGGTTGCACCAGAACAACCAGAGCGAAATCGGGAGCGCTGAACTAACCACCATCCTGCAGTCCTGGTTCTTGCAGTGGCACAAAGGTGATGAAGCTAGGGCGGCGGTGGCCGTGTCGAATTTTCTGCAGTTTGTTGATAAAGAAGGCGGACTTTTTTTTCAGTACCGGCCAGGCAAGTTTGGCTTTGCGCAGCGCACGTTTCAGGAACTTCTGGCTGCGCAAGCTCTGGCTGAACGGGAAGATACTTTGGCTTACACACTTAAATGCCTGGCTTCGCCATGGTGGCATGAAGTGATCCTGTTTGAAGCTGGCATCTTGAACAGACAGGCGAAACACCGGCTGCGTGAACTTGTCCAGTTTATTCTTGGGTCTGGTTCTCAAACTGGACAACAACCATATCATTCTGCTTTTTTGGCTTCCGAATGCCTTTTTGATCTGAATTTGAAGCATTTGGAGACCGGTCTTTCGGATGATGTCAAAAAGAGTCTCAGAAAACTGGTTAATTCGCAGATCCAGCCGGGCGACCGCCAGGGTTTGGTCAACAAGGTGACCGCCAGTAATGCCTTGGTGAGTTTACAAGCCGGTGCCATCCAGGCGCGTTTCTGGACGCCGCCCTTTGGTGAGCCGGAATGGGTCAGAATCCCGGCTGGGGAATTCTGGATGGGAGAAACGGACGGGGATAGCAATTTTGCACATGTGGTTGCGCTGCCGGAATACCAGATTGCACGCGTGCCGGTGACAAATGCCCAATATGCGTTGTATCTCAAGGATAGCGCTGCGGAGCTTCCCGATCATTGGCGGTCCGGCAAGGTCCCCAAGGGCCGGGAAAACCACCCGGTTGTAAACGTTAACTGGCATGAGGCCTTGGCTTACTGCACCTGGTTGGCAGAAAAAACCAACCAACCTGTGTGTCTGCCCAGCGAAGCCGAATGGGAGAAAGCCGCCCGCGGTACCCAGGATCAGCGTGAGTATCCCTGGGGAGCCTGGGATGAACTTCGCGCTAATACAAGTGAATTCGCTTTGGGGGATACTACTCCTGTCGGTTTATTCCCGACCGGGGCCAGCCCGTTTGGTCTGTTGGATATGACCGGTAACGTCCGTGAGTGGACTCGCAGCCTGGCCGATTTCAATTATCCCTATGATCCAATGGACAAAACCCGGGAAGACTTGCATGCTTTGGATGACCAGCCTCGCGTTCTTCGCGGAGGTTCCTATTACTATACCCATGATTTTGCGCGTTGCGCGCAGCGCCAGTATTATTACCCGGACTTCAGATTCTTCAATTTTGGCTTTCGCGTGGTAATATCTCCGGTATTTTCCTAGCCACCTGCGATTTTGACCTTGTAGCCTAATTTTTTTAAAATTTCCGCAATTTTTTCTCGGTGTTCACCCTGGATCTCGATAATGTTGCCCTTGATAGTCCCACCGCTGCCGCAAGCCTGTTTGATGGTTTTTGCCAGAGTGGTTAACTCTGTTTCAGTAAGAATCAGACCTCTCAGAAGCGTAACGTCTTTTCCTCCACGGTTCTTGGATTCGCGATGCAGATAAACCGTTTGTTGTTTTGGCGGCAGTGAACTGCCTGCGAGGCTGGATTTCTGATCTTTTTTACGCTGATCCCCATGTTCTGAAGACCAGACAACTGGGTTGTCATTATGGGGCATAATTATTTTCCTACCTGCGCAGAGTGATCGTAGACAAGCCGTAATAGTTGGCTGCCATTTGGTTAATCCAGTGATCGGATGAGTCCTGAAGGTCACCTTCGATCCAAAATGTTGTCTGGATATTATGTAATGCCGGGTTACGGCGCAAACTATCCACTATGACATCTTTTTCTCCCTTCGCGCTGGCTTGCCGCAAGTACAAATCGCGTTCATCCCATAGCTGGGCATACAATTTCAAACTTGGCGCTAGGCTTACTAGTGAGTTAGCCGCCCGAAAAGGGATCCAGAACATAGCCACGGACAATACGGTCAAAAGTAGTACGCGCACATATCGATAAGTCTGCGCTGGCAAGCGCGAACTTAATTGAATACCTAGAAAAACCCCAAGCAACACGAGTGCCAGCAAAAACAGGAACATGGGCATGATGATCACTCGGTCAGCCGGGCGGATTCCCATGACGGCGTATTGGGGGATAAATCCTGCCCAAAGCAAGATATAGGCCCCAAAAAGCAGGGTCAGCCCCAGCAACACATAGCTTTTCGTTTTTTCGAGCAAAGGGCGGTAATAACCAGCGCTCAGTCCGCTCAAGAATAATAATGTCGTCAAAGTGGTGTTGCCGTTAAACCATTCTGATAAAAATCTGGGCAAATCCCAAAAGGCGCTCAGGATGGCATAACGAAGTAAATCCACTGATAACTCGGCCATGACCGTATCGCGATTCATATTTCCGGGTGACTTTGCAATGACCAACAGCGCTGCCCAAGAAGTAAGAAAACCAAGCAATAACAGGCCTATTAGTTCATTGCGGAGCGGGGATTTTTTTGTTAGCGCAAAAGCAAACAGAGCCAACCCCGTTAACGTAATCTGGATAATGGCCCAGGTTTCCGAAAAGCCGCCGCCGATAAAAAACGCCAAAAACCAGGCGAAATATTCCCAGACAGCCAGGGGGCGTCTGCCTGAAAGGAAAAAACGCTTTAAAATCCCCCCAATCAACAGCGTCATGAAAAGAATGCTGGTTTGGTAAGTGAGAATTCCTGTCTGCCAGAAGATGACCTGGGCATATTCTGGAAAACTTTTTATCGTGCCAAAAATGATGATATTAGCCAGAATTCCAGTCCAGATTTTGCTGACCAGCAACTCCAATGTGCAAAATAATTGTCTGAGGGTCCAATATAGCAAAGCATACCAGACAAACAGATTCGTCGCAGGCAGCCAGGGAACCAATCGTACGCCGGCTAATTCAAACAGCGAAATAAGAAAAGTAAACGAAAAGCGCCCGGACCATCCCTGGTACCAGACAGATTGGGCTTTCCAAAAGCCCATGCTTCCAAGTGCTCCGGCTGTGCTGTAATCATCCGCCAGGTAGCGGGTGAATATCCCGAGATAAGCAAAGACAAGCAACGGCATAGCGCTGGCCGCCAACAATCCCCAAGGTAGAATTGCGGTTAAGATAGGGCGGAGAGCGAATGGTGTTTTCTGCATGGTTTGAATGGGATTTCTGAAATTTCCTGACTGTTAGGTTTAGTGATCGAAGCGCACATCCGGGTACCCCGCTTGCGGACCATCAAACAATGCAGAAGGGATGTTCTTAAATTGTTGGTTAAAGAACGCCAGCACAAAGGTGTCGATGATTTGCTGGACGCGGGCGCCATTGATTGGGCCTTTCAGTCCCAACTGCGGGGCTAACGGGCTTAGGGCTGGTAAGTCGCTGAAATCATAGTGATCTGCGCCGATGATTGTCATAACGTGATTTGCAGGATTAACGTGGCTGTAATAGCGATTGAACAATTCCGTGTTGCGTTCAAAAGGCCACAACTCACTGAATAAATAGAAAAAGGCCTGTTGTGTGCCGCTATCAAGCACATCCGGGCTGATTGGACGCGTGAAGGCATCCAGGGTCAAACCGGCTTTGCAGCGCGGGTCTGTGCCACAAAACTGGATGGTCGCCCCGCCGCCAGTCGAATGTCCGAAAACCCCAACTTTATTGAGGTCGAGAAGGTCGGTGAACTGGCCTTCAGGGTCGCTTTGGTTCAATTCTGCCAGAAAATCGAGTGAGTAGCCGATGTCTCCTGCCCATTGTTTGACCAGAATGCGGGCGGCAGTTTCGTATTCATCTGTTGGCTGGCCTTTGGGCAAGGCAGACGGTTTGTTGGGAATAATCGTACCATCGGGGAAAACTGTCAGCCTCGCACCGTAAGGGTGTTCCAGGGCGGCGACGATATATCCGTGGCTGGCGAGTTCCTGCATCAGAAAGGTGCTCTGTTGGCGGAAGCCGTTCCAGCCATGCGAGAAAATCAGCACTGGGTAAGGGCCGTTGTCACGGTTGGGGGGAATATTTTGAAATGAGGCAGATTTTGCCAGGGTTAGATGGTCAAGGAAAAAATGTGGCAGCAGGATGTAATCAGCAATTGCCGGGGCAACGATTTTGGCTTCGGGCATCCAGGGCGCGGGTGGTGTTCCTGGCGCGGGCTGGATACCTGGATACCAAATCTCGAGCATGAATTTTCGCGGCTCGTCTTTACTTGAGTAGATTTCCTTGCGCTTCAGGTCAGTCAGAACCAATGTCCGTGTACCGACGGTGTACGGTCCGCTGGGAGCCAGCAGGTGGGGAACAGGTAACAGGGCGGGTATTAGCGTGGAAACAGACAATAGGAGCAGCGTAAGGATGAGCGCGGCCAGCGACCAGCCCTTGGGGCGTGATGCGCTCACCTGTCCGGTCTTGGCCAAAGAAGAAATACTTGTCAAAAACAAAACTGCTGTCAGGCTGTAGATAGGGATCATCTGCCAGCGTGCACCTTCAGTAAATATGTGCACCAAAGTGAGGATCAGAGCAATAGCTGGCAGGGCAGTCATTGCGCGAGAGCGGGGTACATTGAGCGAAATGATGATATAGATCGCTAGAATGACTGGGATGAGTATTTCAAGTAGTCGCATGAGTGTCCTTGGTCTTTATTTGATCGCAGCCTGGATTTGGATGGTATACAGTTTTTGTTCTAGCCTGTTTCACCTGTGAGATGCTCAGTAAAAGGCGCACTGGCTTCCTTTTTAATGGTGATTGGGCTGGATTGGGCCGCAATTTTTTTGGAGTGTTTGGCAGACTATCTGTAGCAAGTCGCCAATGCCAGCCCAGGTTGTCGCCTTCGCACAGGCTAATGGTCAGGTTGGTGTAGTGCCATTATCAATGATGAGAAGGGTTTTTCCACTCTAATAGAAAATTAAAATCGGGGGCTCTAATGGAATAGAAGAACAAGAACATACTCGCAGGAAAAAGATGGAGCAAGAGCCGCTGTATTGATGTTTTGAGATGCCAGACTAAATCATGAGGGCTTAAAACGTAAATGGCAATATAACCGAATAAATGTATAAGTAAAGCTAGTCCGACAAATTTTACAATCAATGGTTCCGGATATTCAAACCGGGCAAGCAGAGCATAGACAATAAGGACACCAGCCAGGCTTATCGTTGGCCACCACCCCAGGCCAACGATAAATTCAACCAGGCTACTCAGGATAAAGCGATAACGATTCAAATCCAATAACTGGATTATGTTGTATTGTGACAGCAAATCATTGGTAACCGGTATCGAAAACTTGTAAAACAAGATTACCGACAAAGGGATGGCTAAGCCCAAGGCGTATTTTTTTATACTGCGAATTCGCCCTAAAGTTATCAAAAAAACAACGAGTAAAGTGGCATTGATAACAATAAATAAAAAACCTTCATTCTTGGTCCAGGCAGTCAAACTGGTAGTTAGACCTCCCAGAAAAAGCAGATTGCTATCTAGGGTTTTGAAATAAAGCGCTACCAGGGTCATGGATGCCAGGATAAAGCTGGCAA
Organism: uncultured Anaerolinea sp.; assembly: GCA_964536185.1. Classification (GTDB taxonomy): domain Bacteria; phylum Chloroflexota; class Anaerolineae; order Anaerolineales; family Villigracilaceae; genus UBA5195. The sequence continues at coordinate 81,490 of CAZHWV010000003.1, forward strand.
TGGGTATATCAGCTTGTTGACTGGCTCCCTCTTGAATGATCAATGGCGATGCCAGCAGGACAATGGTAGCAAGTACGGCTTGTTTGCTACCTTTCAAAAGTGCCAATCCGAAATACAAAATTCCTGGAAGCGCTAAGGTGAACAATGCTGCAACTACGATTTGAATACGCGTACTATCCTGTCCAAGCATAATCCAACCAGAGACGACATTTAAACTAACCAGCAGTGGGTAATCAGGGTGCCATCCAGGTCCGCCGGGAGCATAAAGAATTCGAAAATCCTGCGCGAGGTAGATAAAGCGCGAATCCAAATTCCAAATAAACCAAGCGTCCTCATATCCATGAGGATTCATATACAGCCACACTCCAAAAAGAGCTGCCACGACGAGGTTGACCAACAAAAAAACCAGGTTTAGCGGAGACTTTAGCTGGCGCAAATTTAGTAAAGTGAAACATGCGGGTAATTTCAGGCCAGGCCAGGCCAGAACTATGATGGCCATTGAAATAATTACTTCCAGCCAGGGGAAAATAAACCTATTCCATCCCGTCCAGATCCATAAAAAATAAGCCAGCGACCAAAGGCCTAGCCCAAGCGGAATACCCAAAAAGAACTTGAACCAGAGAGCCTGCGGAGATGGTTCCCGCCACAGGCTGTGAGCAATCCAGAATCCGAAAAAAATTTTTGGTAGATAGATGAAAAACGAAAAAATAAGCAGCATATTATTTATTTTTTGTGGATCAGGTACAGCCCATAACCATATTTGAAAACAGCATAATTTTCCAATCCGTGTTTTTGTAATACTAAATGGATTGCCTTGCTAGGATAATTGACAATGATCCATTCTGAGTTTGAATCCCGCCGCAGTACTAGCGGGATGATGGCGTACTGAGTCAGATTAAACTCAATATCTTGTGGATCTCCTGAGATATAACCGATAACACCGGCATTTGCAGGGATATCGGATTTTAATTGCGCGAAACGATTTTCCCAACGTGTTACATCATCCACACCTTGATTCACTTGAATAAACCCGTTCCAGGTGTTTTGGGTTATTTGCGCGTTGCTAAGGATATTTATCGCCGCCAAAATCAACAGACCCCAGGCAGCCAGGATTCTCATTATGACACCTAATCGTTGCATGCTATCCCTGACCCGCTTTCACAGCGTTGATCATATCGGCAACCACATCATAGGGATGGAACCGTGGCATGATGTAAATGCCTTGTACTCAGGTTTGATCTGTTCCACCAATTTTGTGGTGATACGGAGCCTTTCCTGGATACCACTTCCCCCGGCTTTTCCATCCGTCAAAAAAATAATCCTCAGTTATTCCAACCGGCGAAGTAAATTGGAAATATTCTTTATTGTATCAGTAGACGAAATTTTCTGAAAGACACTTTGTAGCAAGTTGAAAACGGATGGCTTACCCACTTCGGATAGTGTGTAATCGTTTCAAAATGATTAAATTTCCATGTGGGGGTAGATAAAAAACCAATAATCTTAAACCAGTTCACAGGCTAAAACTTGGTTTTTTTCGGATCGCAAATAAGGTTTTAAATGTTCCATGAAGCAGAGTTTCTCAGTGAGGGATAAAAATCTATTTTCGTAGCAAGGTGCTTTCTTGCGTTTCCAAAGTTACAAGATCATTTCACGGTGTCAAAAGGCCAATTAGGGGCAGTTGAGTATATTGCGTGCTTTTAACAATCCTTTTTCCATATCGTAATCCATAAGGTTTTCAGTGGTCAGTTCGTTCCAAAGTGGACAGTATACATCCGCCATATTGGGGGTTAGTTTCTTTGCATAGCGAGTTAGCACAATTGCAGAATCCCACTGTTTGAGTTGAAGAAGGGCTTCAGTAAATGGTAAAAGCTCTAGCCCGTTTGTCGGAGTTAGATTTTTTTGTTGGGCATCCACCCATAGAGTCGAAACCAAGTTCCAATCCATATTTTGGACTGCTAAATCGGCTTTTTGAAAATAGTAACACCAAGTATTGGGATTTTCTGGACCAATAATAGTATTTAATAAACGAAAATCCGAATCGGATTCAGTGTTGATTGCGTTCAAGGACGCAAATTGTGCAATGGCTCGTAGAGAGTCAGAATAGTTGCGGTAATTGGCATCATTTGCGCGGAAAATGTGCAAACATCGAGGTTTATCGGGCGAGAACGATAAAAAGAGAGCGTTTTTGCGCTGACCGTTGAAGGATGCAGTTAAGTGGTTGCCGTGGAGGATGTCAGGTGACGGGTTAGTTGATATATCGGTGTCACTCTGGAAAAACCAGTAAGGTATTTGGTTGGTTTGTGAGCCAGTTGAATAAATTGTATTCAATGCCATGCTGGTCGGATAATCTCCGCTGATAGCTAGTCTGGAAGCCGGATACTTTGTTTTTGGAAAAATTGTATCGGTGGCGATAATGGCAGTGGCTGGTTTAAGCCCAGGGGCGCGCCAGCTTAGTTGGCGATAAAAATTTACCTGGTTTTCCCATAACCTACCAAATTCGATTGTATACCGAACGTGCCATCCAATCGATAAACCAACCAAAACCGCTACCAAGAGATTTCTTACCCGTTTTGATCCAATTATTAGTTCTAAAAAGCCAGCGATAATAAGAGCAGCTCCTGGTATTGCTGCTAAAGCAAAACGGCTGTTTCCGGGCGGGGCGCTTAGATAGATTGTATAGCCGGCGGCATAAGATGGGAGCATCCCAGATATTAGAGCCAATAAGCCAATAAGTATTGCCTGCCTTCCATAGTTGATATTAGGTGTATTTTCGTTATTTGATTCAAGTAATTTGTTCATAAAAAGTACAAGTCCTGTACCGCTGAGAATGATTAGGATCAGTAGTACAAAGTTAAGCTTGTTGTTTAAATCGAGATAAGCTGGGTCTAGTATCGGATACCAGGAAGTGATCAGAATCAATCCCATGTCCTGGAATCCAAAACGAACCCAGTCCAGTAATACAGAAAGTGGTTGGGTAAACAGTGTAGATTGGAAGGCGATTTCTTTTCTCCCTGCTTGAAAAAGCATGCTGCGCCAGATAGCAGATGCCAGGAATATAATCAGGAATGGCAGGAAAATCTTGATCGTTTTTCCAATTTTCTTATGAATTGAAAAATAATTTGGCAGCATGAACCAGATGATCAAAGGACGCAGCAATTCCAGCCCCCAGGTATACTCGCTAGTAAAGATTTGGCTTATCTTGGCAGTGATAGCCAGTACAGCGAATAGCCAAAATTTTTGTGGCTGCTGGATGCTTTGTACTGTCCAGTAGACGGATAAGAAAAACAGGAAAAAGCTAATCCAAACTTCAAAATATGAAATTGGCAGGATTTGCAATACGAAAAACGGGTAAATTGCAAACAAAAGTGCTGCTGTAAATGTGAAGCGTTTGTTGTTGGGCCACATTCTATCCAATAGTAGCCAAAAAAGTACTACAGCCAGCCAGCGCCAAACGAGTGCGTAAACATGCCAGGAAATAGGATTGAGATCGACCAGCTTGAAACTTAGGATATATATCCATACGGTTAGCGGATGCCCGTCATAATTAAATAAATCCACCATCCCTTGGATGCCATGGATGGAATAAAAGTAAATAAAATGCCAATCGTCGTGATAAAAACCCAACTTCGGGATAAGCAACCCAAAAGCCAAAACACAAATCACCAATAAAACGAGTGGAATGCAAATGAACTTGTGCAATAGTTTTTTTATATCCATGCTTATTTCCCATTTCTGAATGGAATGATTAGATTTGATGGTTTGAGTGTTCCTCAGCCGCGCCTGTTTCATGCTGTGTTTGCCGCCAAAGCCATTAATCAAAATCCACTGCATACATGATTTTATCGCAGTGTAGGCACTTAAATTTGTAGAAGGCGGGGCTGAGTTTGGGTTGGTAATTTTGTGCGATGACACTCATCATATTTGCATCTATCCATTCGCCACCTTCAACTTGTAATCCATCGCTGGCAATGGACAAAACGTCAGCTTTGGACGCGTCGCCTAAAAAAGCACAGGCGTCATTACAATGGGTAAGCCAAACTTCCTGTTGCCAGCTATCATATCCTGGCGTTTTGGTTGTTACTTCCTGAATAATTGAAGCATTCATACCTGCTTTTAGGAGGAGATAATCATCGCAAAATGTTGCATTAAATTTTCTTGCTGCACTGCCATCTGCAATACACCAGGGACAGATTTCATTTTCAAGATCTTCTACACAGTATATGTTGGATGTATAAATATATCCCCTGATTTTCCCACAACATAGGCACTTTGCATCACTTTGAATGATTGACCCGCTGGAAACAGGATCAGGATGATATTTGAAGTTTGGCAGGTTCATCGTTTGATTCTCTTCGGAAATTGATCTCGGATATTCACGGATTGTTCTGATCCACTCGGAAAACTTGCGGTCGTCCTTTTCGATAATCTTTGCGGGAATAGGATAGAATGTGTAACCTTTTATTGATTTTTCTTTACACAATAATAACATTTTCTCAAGCAGAGATCCGAAATTCACTTATCCCCAGCAATTTAAATACGGAGCAGTTTATAAAATGATATGCTAATCTCTCTTGATGACGGAACAATTTGTATTTTCATATCCGCAGGAATTTCCAGGAGAAAAATATGAAACAAGGTATATCCTTTACATTACGCGGCATCAAAGGGGAAGTAAGGATTGAACGCAGAGAAAATGGAACTCCTCAAATTAATGCCGATGACGAGCTGGATTTATTCTACGGCCTCGGCTATATGCACGCTACCGATCGCCAGGTGCAGATGTGGCTGACCAAGATCATTGGAAACGGCCAGGGCTCACAATATCTTGACCCCAGCCCTTTGATGATTGATACCGATAAATATATGCGCTGGATTGATCTAGCTGGCGACGCGCGCCGCGAGGTGGAGATGATCCCGCCCGAAGACCTGGTTATCCTTGAAGCATATTGCAAAGGCATCAACAGCGCGGTAAAAGACAGCCCGGTGCCGCTTGAATTCAGGATGGTTGGTTACAGGGCGGATGAATGGACCGTGGCAGATGTGCTGCTCGCAGCCAAAATGATCGGCTTTGTGGGACTGGCTTCCACGCAAGGCGACGCGGAAAAATTCATCTTGCAGCTGCTTCAAAACGGACTGGACCTGGCGCGCCTGAGAGAACTGTTCCCGCCCATCCAGGAAGACATCACGCCCGAGTTCCTTGAAATTGTCAAGCAGGTCAAAACATCTATGCCTGCCATCGCGCCAGATGTACCCTGGAGACGACTGCTGCCTTCCTTCTCGGCCAGCAACAATTGGGCGATCGCTCCCCAAAAATCAGCATCGGGTAAATCCATGTTGTGCGCAGATCCGCATCTGGGCTTGCAGCTTCCAAATATCTGGTATGCAGTCTCAATGCGTTGCGGTGAGCACTATGTTGCCGGAGCCACCATCGCCGGCGCGCCCGCTGTGGCTATTGCTCGTTCCGAACATTTGGCTTGGGGAGCCACGTACGGCACGATGGACTTGAGCGATTTCTTCATTGAGCAAGTTAAAGATGGAAAAATCCGCCGCGGAGACGATTGGGTGGCCTATAACGTTCGCGAAGAGATTATTCGCCCGAAGAAAGGCGAGCCGATCACGATGCGCGTTTGCTCCACCGAGCATGGCCCTCTTGAGAGTGAGCCTACCGAAAACGGCTATTATCTCTCCTTTGCACTTTCGATAAAAAAATATCCAGGAAGCGCTGCGCAAAGCCTGACAAGCTTCTTCAAACTTTTCAGAGCCAAAACCGCCAGCGATGCGCTGGACCACTTTGCCGGTATGACCTTTTCCCCATTTAATTGGGTTGTCGCCGACGCGGAAAACATCGGCTACCAATTGGGCGGACTTTTCCCTGAGAAACGCCCAGGTACATCGGGCTTGCTTCCTTATCTTGGTTGGGATCCTGCTGACGATTGGCGTGGCCCGGTTGACCCTCATCGTTATCCGCGTACACTCAACCCTCAGGGTGGTATCCACGTAACGGCCAATAATGACTTCAACCATTTGGGCGCTGTTCAACCGATGACAGTGCCAATGGCACCCTACCGCGCGGAATTGATTCGCCGTAGGCTGGAAGAGAAGGACAAATTGAATGTGGATGACATGAAGCGCATCCATTATGACCGGTACTCGCTTCAGGCCGAGAAGTTCATGGCAACCATTAAGCCTCTTCTGCCTGATACGCCCAATGGTTGTACCCTGCGCGACTGGGATATGTGCTACACCACCGACTCAAGTGGCGCGACCCTGTTTGAGAATGTTTATCTGGCACTGGTTAAACTGGTCTTTGGTGAAATGGGTTTTGGTAAGGAGATCATGTCGCAGGCTATGGAAAAGACGACGCTCTTCCCCATGCTGCATGGCAACTTTGACGCAGTCTTGCTCAAGGAAGAATCTGTCTGGTTCGGTGACCAATCTCGCGCTGATTTGTTTAAAGAGGCTATCCAGCGTGGGTTGGCCGCCCCGGCCTTGCGCCATGGTCAGACGCGCCGGATTTTCATAAACAACCAGTTCTTTGGTGGCAAGTTACCGCGCTTCTTGGGATTCGATTACGAGTTCGAACACATCGGTAGTCGCGCCACCATCCCCCAATCGCAAATATATGAAAGTGCCGGGCGTGATAGCTCGTTCGCGGCTACCTTCCGCATGATTTGCGACTTTGCTAAGGCTGAAATGCACACCAACATGTCCGGCGGTGCCTCAGGTCAGCGTTTTTCACCTTATTACAAATCCGGTATGAAGGAATGGTTGCAGGGTATCTACCAGGTACTCAAGCCTTAGCTAGAATCCTCTGGTGCTCAAAAATAAGCGAAGCGCGGCATAGTCATGCTACGCTTCGCTTATGGACATATAAAATCCAAATTTTGGAAAACTACTTGATTGTATTCGAATAATCATCCTGCCCATTTTCGGAAGATGTTTGTTCAACCTGTTTTGTTACCATTCGATGGTGACTGGAGTGCCGATATCGACCCAGTCATAAAGGAGCTGCGAATCGTTGGCGCTGAGGACAATACAACCATAGGATATTGGCCAGCCGAGATAACCTTCCCATAGCGTGGCGCCATCCGACAAGATGGGTAGAGCATGGATGCCATTTTCAATGTTCCCAGAGTAGTATATCCCGAGCCAGTTCGGCATCCAGATGTCCCAGGTGGAACCGTAAGCGCTGGGGATCTTATCCAGAACTGAGAAACTGCCCACCCGTGTGGCGTTATCCATGCCAGTTGAGACAATGAAGCTAAAAACCAGGCTATCACCATCATACACATACATGTGCTGTTGGGAGATGTTCACTTCAATCCTCTTGCTGCCGGAATAGGTGTAGGGTGGGTTTGCGTTTGGAATAGATGGGTTGGCTTGGCTTTGGTAAACTTCCACCGCAATTGGACCTGGATCAGTCGGCAGAACAGTGGGCGTAGGTTCGATCGTAGGGTCTGTAGCCAGGTCAGGTGGGGTTGTCGGTATGGTGGTTAAGAGCGGGAAGTTCATTTCCATCGGAGAACCTGAGCTGGGAGTTGGAGAAACCAATTGTTGCCCGGCTGGGGGGGCCTGATTTGTAAAAAAGGCCACTACAGGGGATGCATTAAGAATAGCGAGAGCCAGTATTGCGACCCAAAAGATGGCTAGCAAAACTAAAAATATAGAATCCTTCGCCTCTGTTTTCCAGCTTGGGGTTCTGGCTTGTATTTTTAATCTTAATGGTGCTGTTTCGGTTGTTTTGGCGGCCAATACAGGCTGATCCGGGGTCAGGAGAATGGCAGTATTGGTAAAATTTCTTTGCTTATCCACCCGTCTTAAAGCCCAAACCAGGCCTGCGCGGGCACGTGGGCTTTCTGGATTGATCTTGAGCGCTTGTTTTAGATAACCGACGCTGGCCAGGGGACTGGCAATAGCAGCCAATAACAACCAGGGCTCTTCAAGCTCTGGGGCCAAGGCTGCAGCTACTCCGGCCCAATAGCGCGCCGAGCGTTTTTCACCTCGCTGTAAAGCGCTTTGGGAATTTTGAATGGCTTGAAAAGCGGTAGTGCCTGATGATGGCATAATAGGTTCCGAGTGGTTTATATCCTATAGATCATTATACGCAATTTCTGCAATTTAGGTCGAGTTATAAAAAAACAAGCACGACCCTCGCACTGGGAAAATTTCTAGACAATCAGGCACACTGTATCTGCCAGCG